>CANHJH010000008.1 GCA_947460365.1 Sphingobacteriia bacterium
ATTATAATTATCCCCCAAAGGTTTTTTGTTAACCTAATCAATGTGAATTAAGTAATTCCTAATATAATAAAATATATAAAAATATAAAACATTGAAAAACAATATTATATGAAACAAATTTATTTTAAATCTCCCTAAAATAAATAATAAATTAATTTAGAAAATGTATAAAAAGCATCATTTTATCGTTTCATTAACTGATTTTGTGTCCAAAACGATAAAAGTTAATTAGCGTCACATACAACTCCTCACATTTTGTGAAAATTAAATTCCATTTAAAAAACGAGTGCGCACTTTTATTTAACCCAGTATATTTGCACTTCATTTCTTAACAGAGGGAGTAGATTATGTTTCAAAGTTTATCGGAAAAGTTAGAGTCGGCCTTTAAAAATCTTAAAGGCGAATCAAGGATTAATGAATTAAATATTGCCAATACGGTAAAAGATATTCGCAGAGCATTATTAGATGCCGATGTGAATTTTAAGATAGCCAAAGAGTTTACTGAAAAAGTAAGAGATAAAGCCGTTGGGGAAAAAGTAATCAATGCCATTAGCCCCGGGCAATTAATGGTTAAAATTGTTCAGGATGAGTTAACTGAATTAATGGGAGGACAAGAAGCTGCTTTTACTATTGAAGGCAATCCGGCAGTTATTTTAATTGCAGGCTTACAAGGTAGCGGTAAAACCACTTTCACCGGTAAATTAGCCAACTACCTAAAAAACCAAAAAGGGAAATCTCCGATGGTGGTTGCTGCAGATATTTACCGTCCTGCAGCCATAGACCAGCTAACTGTTTTAGCAGAACAAATAGGCGTAACTATTTATAGCGAACGGGAAAATAAAGATGCGGTTTCAATCGCACAAAACGCCATCAAAGAAGCTAAAGCCACCAATAAAAATGTGGTGATCATTGATACTGCCGGCCGTTTGGCAATTGATGAAGTGATGATGAAGGAAGTTGCGAATGTAAAAGATGCCGTTAAGCCTAATGAGATTTTGTTTGTGGTTGATGCCATGACCGGACAAGATGCGGTAAATACGGCAAAGGCCTTTAACGATCGCTTAAATTTCTCTGGAGTTGTATTAACAAAATTAGACGGTGATACAAGAGGTGGAGCTGCTTTATCCATAAAATACACGGTAGACAAACCGATTAAATTTGTGAGCAGTGGCGAAAAAATGGATACGCTCGATGTGTTTTATCCTGAAAGGATGGCACAGCGTATTTTAGGAATGGGTGATATCACTACTTTGGTAGAAAAAGCGCAGGCTCAATATAATGAGGCAGAAGCTAAAAAGCTGGAGAAAAAAATCCGAAAAAATCAATTCGATTTTCAGGATTTTATGGATCAATTGCAGCAGATTAAAAAAATGGGTAACCTGAAAGATTTAATGGGAATGATACCCGGCGTTGGGAAAGCCGTAAAAGATATCGATATTAAAGACGATGCATTCAAAGGAATTGAAGCAATGATCAGCTCTATGACGCCTTTTGAAAGAGCTAATCCAGATGCATTAACTCAAAGCAGAAGGTTAAGAGTAGCTAAAGGAAGTGGAAAAGATATTCAGGACGTAAATGCATTCATGAAGCAATTTGAGCAAATGAAACAAATGATGAAAATGATGAACAATATGCCAATGGGCGGACGGTTCCCCGGCATAAAACGGTAACTCGGTTCATTATTTATTTTTTTCTTTGGATAAACTACCAAATTAATATACTTTTGCATTCTGGTTTCTACCAGATTAATTAATTTATTAACAGCCCTTAAATTTCTATTTATGGCAGTAAAGATGAGACTCCAAAGACACGGGAGTAAAAAAAGACCATTCTACTTCATCGTAGTAGCAGATGGCAGAGCACCAAGAGATGGTAAATTCATCGCAAAACTTGGCACTTACAACCCATTAACAGTTCCTGCAACTATTCAGTTAGATCGTCAGAAATCATTAGAGTGGTTGAACAAAGGAGCACAACCTACCGACACAGTTCGTAGAATCCTTTCTTTTAAAGGCGTAATGTACCTTAAACACCTTTTACGTGGTGTTAAATTAGGTTTGTTTGATGATGCTACTGCAATGGCTAAGTTTCAAACTTGGCATACAGACCACGAAGCTAGTATCACTCGCAGAAATGATGAGCATAAGAGCAAACAACGCGCTAAGAAAGTATACGTTCCAGTGGTAAAGAAAGTAGAAGCTAAAGCCGAAGAAGCTGCTCCAGAAGCACCTGCTGAAGCCTAGTTTTATTTAATTTATTTTTGAAAGGGTTCGATTTTTTCGAACCCTTTTTTTTTGCCTTATTTGGTTAGACCTACCATCCATTTTGTAACTTGCACCCAATGAAAGAATATATCCATATCGGTAAAATTGTTGCAGCATTTGGACTGAAAGGCGAAGTAATTATTACCCATTCCCTCGGTAAAAAAACAGCATTCACAGGCGTTGCCGCTTTATTTGTAGAAGAAGTGAAAGGCTCCTATTTACCCTATTTCATTGAGTCTTCCAAAGCCAAAGACCAGGAAGAAATGTATGTGAAATTAGAGGGGATTAATACAAAAGAAGCCGCTGCCAGATTAAATACCAGAGCGGTTTGGCTGCTCGATGCTGATTTTAGAAAACTTGCCGGTAAAAATGCACCCATTTCATTACTAGGGTATAACATAATTACCGATGAAGCCGAAGACCTCGGTCCAATTGAAGAAGTAATTGAACAACCTCATCAGGTTTTATTAAGAATTTCGTTAGATGGTAATGAAGCATTAATTCCATTGCACCAGGAAACACTCGATAAAATTGACCATCCTAAAAAACGCGTTTATGTTACACTGCCCGATGGCTTATTAGATGTGTATCGTTAACTAATGACTACTCCACAGCGCTATATCGCCCATTTAGATTTAGATTCTTTTTTTGTGAGTGTAGAAATGTTGATCGATCCCTCACTTAAAGGCAAGGCTGTGATAGTTGGTGGAACCCGTGAAAGGGGAGTAGTAACCACTTGTAGTTATGAAGCCCGCAAATTTGGCGTGCGGAGTGCAATGCCCATGCACAAAGCAATGAAGCTCTGTCCACATGCACTAATTGTAAAAAGCACAAGAGGCGAATACAGCCGATATTCTCGATGGGTCACTGAAATTATTGCGGCAAAAGCACCCTTGTTTGAAAAAGCCTCCATCGACGAATTTTATATCGATTTAACTGGAATGGATAAATACTTTGATCCACTTAAATGGACCATCGCGCTTCGAGAAGAAATTATAACTACAACCCAATTGCCTATTTCATTCGGATTGGCATCTAATAAAATGGTAGCCAAAATTGCTACTGATGAAGCAAAACCCAATGGATATCTATTTGTAAAACCCGGAATGGAAAAAATATTTTTGGCTCCTTTGCCGGTTAATAAGTTTTCTGGAGTGGGAGAGGCCCTGCATGATAAGCTGAAATCAATGGGTATCTTTACGATTCAGCAATTAAGCGAAACACCTATTACAGTTCTTGAAAATAAAATTGGTAAATCAGGCGTAGATCTCTGGAAAAAATCACAAGGTATACATGAAGGAATCGTACAACCTTATCATGAATCTAAATCCATCTCCACCGAAAATACATTTGAAACCAACCAGACCGATGAGGCATTTTTATTAAGCGAATTAGTCAGGATGACCGAAAAAGTTGCGTATGAATTAAGGAGCGATAAAAAATTAACCGGATGTATGGCAGTTAAAATACGCTATGCAAACTTCGAAACTACTTCCAAACAAACCGCTATAAACTATACACTTAGGGATGATGAATTGATCCCAATCGCCAAAGACCTTTTTAATAAACTATATCGAAAAGGAGAACCCATTCGGCTATTGGGCGTTCGGCTCTCCGAATTAACCAGCCATGTGCTACAGGGTAGTTTGTTTACCGAAGATGAAAAGAAAAACCAACTATACAAAGCCATTGATGAGGTTAAAAATTTGTTTGGCAAATCAGCACTTAAAAAAGCCAGAACCATTACGGGAAAAAAAATCTAACATTCCAGCTGAATATTAGTCTACTTATTTAGTAGAATATGTATATTTGTATTCTAATACAAAAAATATGAGTATACGTTTAGGGGATATTGCTCCCAACTTCAAAGCAAAAACAAGTACAGGCGATATTGATTTTTATGAATTTCTGGGAGATTCTTGGGGGGTGTTATTTTCACATCCTGCTGATTATACGCCGGTATGTACCACCGAATTGGGTAAAACAGCCTTATTACAGGGAGAGTTTGAAAAGCGCAATGTAAAAGTATTGGCCTTGAGTGTAGATAGTATTGGTAGACATGAAGGCTGGATCAAAGACATCAACGAAACACAACATACTACAGTAGGATTTCCTATTGTAGCAGATGAAGATAAAAGCATAGCCAATGCTTATGGTATGATTCATCCAAATGCCTCAGAAACATTCACCGTTCGTTCCTTGTTCATCATCGGACCCGATAAAAAAGTAAAGCTGATGATTACTTACCCAGCATCTACCGGAAGAAATTTTTATGAAGTACTTCGTGTGATCGATTCTTTACAATTAACTGCTCAATACAGTGTAGCAACACCGGCAGATTGGAAAGACGGAGAAGATGTAATTGTGGTGCCTGCTGTGAGTACAGAAGATGCTATTCAAAAATTCCCCAAAGGTGTTAATGTAGTAAAACCATATTTAAGGTATACGCCCCAACCCAATAAATAATTCAGGTAGAGACGCCATGTTGGCGTCTCTTTTTTTGCGTGTCTTTGTAATTAATATCTTTTAAAAACAGAAAAAATATTTCTATCCACCTTTTGATGTACAAAATCAGAAGTGTTATAGGCCACTTCTATCATAGCAATTGCAGTATTCAATTTTTCATCAATTGATTTGTCAAACCAAAATTGATGTTCAATATTCCCATCTCTAGCTTGATTTCTAGAAGCAATCGCTAAAATGTCTTCAAATTTTCTCGCCATAACAAAAATCTTCAAATAATGCTAATTCAATTAAATAGCCATTTTTAGATGCGCTGCTAACGAAACATGTATAGTTGAATTTTGAACTGATGAAAACTGAAATTAGTAATGCAACTCAATAAACTTTTAGCAAATGCTATATTCCTATAATTTAAAAATTCATTTATTAAAAAAAACATTTAATTTAACTAAAATAATATCACCAACATGCAAAAAAGTTTACTATTCATTTATTTGTTCATCTCTTCTATCACTGCATTTTCACAAAAAACATTGCTTCATTGCGGGCAATTAATTGATGTGAAAAATCAATCGGTATTAAAAGAAATGACCATCATTACTGACGGCGCTAAAATAGTGGATGTTCAAAAAGGATATATAAAACCCTCAGAAACTGATAAAGTGGTAGATCTTACCAAATTAACTGTTATGCCCGGTTTAATTGATATGCATGTACATATTGAAAGTGAAACAGGCCCTGCCAACTATTTAAATGGCTTTACCTGGAATGTGAGTGATTACGCTTTTCAATCGGTAGTGTTTGCTCAAAAAACATTGATGAGTGGATTCACTGCTGTTCGTGATTTAGGCGGTACCGGTGCTAATATTTCTTTACGTAATGCCATTAATAAAGGTTGGATTACCGGACCAAGGGTATATACTGCCGGAAAATCTATTGCTACAACCGGTGGACATGCCGACCCTACCAACAACTACAGACGAGATCTAATGGGTGATCCTGGGCCTAAAGAAGGCGTTGTTAACGGGGTGGAAGATTGTGCCAAAGCAGTTCGTCAACGTTACAAAGAAGGTTCCGATTTAATTAAAATTACGGCAACCGGTGGGGTGTTAAGCATGGCAAAAGATGGAAGCGGTGCTCAATTCACCGAAGCAGAGGTTAAAGCAATTGTTGAAACTGCAAAAGACTATGGATTTAAAGTTGCTGCACATGCTCATGGAGCAGAGGGCATGAAACGTGCAGTATTAGCCGGAGTAAACTCTATTGAGCATGGCACTTATATGTCGGAAGAAGTGATGGATTTAATGAAACAAAAAGGTGCTTATTTAGTGCCTACCATTATTGCAGGTAAGTCTTCTGCCGACTCCGCCAAAAAGCCCGGTTATTACCCCGAAATTGTTCGGGCAAAAGCCTTAGTAGTAGGTAATTATATTCAGGCAACTTTTGCGAAAGCATATAAGCGCGGAGTAAAAATTGCATTTGGAACAGATGCCGGTGTATATGCACATGGAAAAAATTGGTTAGAATTTGTTTATATGACCGAAGCTGGTATGCCAATTTTGGAAGCTATTAAAACTGCTACCGTAAATGCTGCTGACTTACTAGGCGATGATAATATTGGGAGTATTGAAAAAGATAAATTAGCTGATATTATTGCAGTAGAAGGCGATCCGGTTAAAGATGTAACCAGCATGGGACGTGTAAAATTTGTAATGAAAAATGGGGTAGTGGAGAAGCCTTTTACAGCTGCTCAAAAATAAAAACATCCCATTAAATAATTACCCTTTCCATTTCCTTAATTGCTGCAATAACGCTTTTAAATCTTTAGGTATAGGGGCTTCCAGATTATATTGGTGGCCCTTATACTCAAAATTTAAGCGATGCGAATGCAATGCCAATCTGGCTAAGATTGGCTTTTCTTCCTCTGCTACTTTTGCTAATTTAAAATTCCGTTTGATAGAACTTAACAATATCGGTTTAGGATCACCATATATTTCATCACAAACAATGGAGTGACCTATATGTTGCATGTGCACCCTAATTTGATGCGTTCTTCCTGTATGTATCTGAAATTGTACCCACGAGAATAATCGGAAAGATTCTAACACTTCATAATCGGTGAGTGATGGCTTACCTTTTACATGGGTAAGCATTTTAGTTGCTTTACCCGGATGCTCCATAATTGCAGCATCAATTGTTCCTGTTGGATTCATCATTTGCCCATATACCAACCCTACATAAAATTTGTCCATATCCCTACCTTCAAATAGCAGCGATAGCGCTTTGTGGGCTTCCTCATTCTTCGCAAAAATAATTACACCGCTGGTATCTCTATCTATTCTATGAACAGTAAAAATATTCCCGTATTTGTTTTTCAAAATACTTTTTAAGGAGATTTCCTGTCCCATTCTATCGGGTATACTCAACAATCCGGATGGTTTATTGAGGGCTATAAAGTCTTCGTTTTCAAAAATAATATCTAACTGCATAGTCTATTCGGCTGTCTTGTTTTTTCTGATGAATGACTTATTCATGAATTTTAGTAAACGAACTTCTTTCTCATTTAAGAAACGCCATTTACTTCTTTCTACATTTTTCTTGGTAAGATTGGCAAACATCACTCTGTCTAATGCCTTTACATCATAGCCTAAATGTTCAAAAATTCTTCTTACAATTCTATTCCTGCCACTATGAATTTCTATACCTACTACATTTTTGGTTTTGGCATCTGCATACCCAACTGAGTCGGCGGCTACAAAACCATCTTCTAAAGTTACACCACTAACAATGAGGTCTAAATCCTTTTTAGTTACAGGTTTGTCGAGCGTTACTTCGTAAATTTTCTTTACTTCAAACGAAGGGTGGGTAAGCTTTTGAGCCAATTCTCCGTCATTGGTCAGTAATAAAACTCCGGTGGTATTTCTATCTAAACGCCCAACTGGGTAAACTCTTTCAGGGGTTGCATGTTTAATTAAATCGAGTACGGTTTTTCTGCCCTGTGGGTCACTAGCCGTAGTAATAAAATCCTTCGGTTTGTTTAATAAAATATACACCGAATTTTTTTGTAAGAAAACAGCTTTCCCTTTTACAACTACTTTGTCTGACTGGGTAACTTTTAACCCTGGTTCAAATATTTTATCGCCATTTACAGTTACTTTGCCGGCTTTTACCAATTCTGCTGCTTCTCTTCTTCCACATACACCGGCATGTGCTATATACTTATTAAGCGGCATCTGTTCAGTTGCAACCGAATGTTCCTCTTTTTGATTTCGTGATGCAGCTGCCGGAGCCGATTGTTTAGTAGTGTTGGTTTTAAAATCTCTTTTATCTATGGCAGCTTTTTGGGGTCTTTCTCCAGCCACATGTTTATCTGCTTTGGGTATACCTTTTGAAATAGGTTTAACACGTTTGTCTTCGGGTTTTTCCCAAACTTCTCCACGTGCTTTGGCTTTTTTCTTTTCCCTCATTTCTTCACCCGCTGCGCGGGCTTCAGCCTTTACTTTTCGCTTTTCTTGGCGCATCGCCTCTTTAATAGCACTACCTTTTTTCTGATTGGTAAATTTGCTGAAATTGTCGGTTCTTTTTTGCATGTTTTTTAGTTTGCTGTTTTACAACAGGGTTTTTAAGTCAAAAGTCAAAAATTTTAATTTTGACTTTTATTCGCGAGTTGTCCGCAGGCTGCATCTATGTCTTTGCCTCTACTTCTTCTTAAGCGCGCATTCACTTTATTAGCAGCCAAAATATTCATAAAATTTTGTACATCTTCTTCATCCGGTTTGGTGAACTTAAAAGCATCAATGCTATTGTATTCTATGATGTTGATTAAGTCGGCCGGAATTTGTCGGAATACTTTCGTGAGTTCTTCTGCGTCTTTTGCAGAGTCATTCAAGTTTTTAAATAAAATATATTCCAGGGTTATTTCATTACCGGTTTTTTTATAAAAATAGTTCAGTGCCTCAATCAACACTTTAATATTGTTGGTTTCATTGATGGGCATGATCTGGTTGCGCTTCTCATCATTGGGTGCATGTAAGGAAAGCGCCAATTTAAACCGAACTTCATCATCTCCCAACATTTTAATTTGTTTGGCAACACCTGCGGTAGAAACGGTGATTCTTCTCGGACTCATAAATAAACCATCTACGGCAGTAATGCGCTCAATAGCTCTCATTACGTTGCCATAGTTCATCAATGGCTCACCCATACCCATGAATACAATGTTGGTGAGTTTTTTTTCGTAAGCCTTTTCACTTTGTTGGTTGATTAAAACAACTTGGTCTACAATTTCATCGTAAGTGAGGTTTCTCTTTCTATCCATATAGCCGGTGGCACAAAACTTACAGCTAAGGCTGCAACCTATTTGTGAAGAAACACAGGCTGTTTTTCGTTCATCTGTAGGAATAAGCACTCCTTCTATATTATGACCGTCAAAAGTGGTAAAACGGCTTTTAATGGTTCCGTCGGTACTAAATTGGGTAGCATTTACTTTTAATGCAGGGAGAGAAAAATCAGTGGATAGTTTAGTTCTAAGGTCTTTGCTTAGGTTACTCATTGCCTCAAAACTGTGGGCATGTTTCTGCCAAATCCATTCCTGTAGCTGGTTTAAACGAAATTTCTTTTCGCCAATACTGTTAAAATAGGCTTCTAAATCGGCCCTGCTTTGGTGCCGAATATTTGGTAAAGGGGAACTCATAACCGCAAAGATTGCTTTATTTTCCCATAATACGGAGGGGAATGCCAATTATTAACTATATATTACTGAAATATTAAGTATGAACTAATCATTACCTTATTCGTTAAATAGGTAAATTACATTCAATTAAATTGCATCGAGTTATTTAAAAAAAATCAAAATACACGTATGAAAAAATTAATTCTTTTTACATTATTATGGATAGGGGGTGCTTCAGTTGTTGCAGCCCAAACGCCACAACCGGATACCGCAGTTTTAAAACAATATGTAGGCAAGTACAAATTTCCTGAGGGAAGTGTAGTAAATGAAATAGTAGTTAATATAGATATTACAGGGTTAAATATGGTGGCTTCTGTAGGCACATCTCCATTACAAAAGAAAGAGGGAGATGAGTTTGCTATCATTGAATTTCAAGGTATCGCAAGTTTTAAAAGAAATGCCGATAAAAAAGTAATTGGTGTTAGTATAAGTGCCATGGGGTATAATTTAGAAGGTACCAAAGAAGACGAACCGGTTGAAAAGAAAACAGGTACTAGGTAATGGCATGAGTTGATGTTCCTAAAAATAAGGACGTCGACATGTTTATTAGCAAGTTCAAAAATATTTACACACGAAATCCACGCAAGTGGATTTTTTTGTTTGTGGGAAGAAGCGTTTTTTTAATGAACTGAAATGGAATTTAAATTTTAGGGAAGATCGATAAAGTGGGCGATTAAGAGATGTTTGCAGGCATAAAAGTTAAAGTTCTGCCTCAAAATATATAAAAAATAAACTTATAGGTTGATTTAATGAAAATAGTTTCTATCTTAGCAGACAAATTATTCGCTTTTCATTATGTTGATGAGGATGAACATGAGTACAACAGATTGATGGAATTATGGACTGATGTGTCATTTTTAAAGAGTTATGCAAATAAAAACAACATAGACGATGTTACAACATTTATCAATGACATATTACAAGATGCTGAGCAGATTCAGGACTTTTTAGAAAATCTTAATCAAAACAATCAGCCCTATGAATTTTATTTTGAACCCTTAAAAACATCTGAAAGTATTAAATCGTTGGCATTTCATAAGGGGAAAATTAAGAAAAATCGACTAAGATTCTATGCCATTAAATTAGATGCGAATTGTTTTGTTATAACAGGAGGTGCAATTAAAATGAGTCAAAAAATGCAAGATCATCCTGATACAAATAATGAATTAATTAAATTGAAAAAAGCCAGAGCATATCTTAATATCAATGGAGTATTTGATGAAGATTCATTTTATGAACTATTAATCGAACAATGATGACAAACAAAGAAAAATTGCTAGCCTTAGTGTCTAGCGAAAAAACAAATACCTTAGAAAAGAATAAAGAACGAATAAGAAATCGTGCAATGTTGCGTGAATCGCAACAAATAGCCATTAAGGTATTAATGAAATTAGATGAATTAGGCTGGTCACAAAAAGACCTTGCCCAAAAAATGGAAGTTGCTCCACAACAAATTACAAAAATTGTAAGCGGAAAAGAGAACTTAACCATTGAAACGCAAATTAAGTTGCAGCATATTTTAAATATTCCTGTGTTGGCAAGCTATTATGAGAATAAAATGGTAAAAATTAACGAATGTATTCTGACCATTGAAAAAAGAGTGGAAAAAATATCAGCACAAACCATTCAGATTAAAGAGAACTATCAGGCAACTAAAATCGTGAGAATAGAGCAACAAAATTATTTACAAGAATATTACCGAGCATTTGCTGTATAATGAAAAAAGAAAACGCACAGGTAGGTTTTGAATTGCAAGGAATAAAAACTGAGCAGTTTGCAATTTTGGAGGAAAATTTTGCTCCTCAAAAAGAAACAGGGTTAGTTACTGAATTACAGTTTAAGTTAGACCAGGAAAACGAACAAATCGGCGTATTTCTTGGGTTTGAATTTATTCAAGGAAAAAAGGTTTTTCTAAAAATTAAAGTGAGTTGTCATTTTAAAATAGAAAAAAATGCTTGGGCAACATTTATACAGCACAACAAGTTGATAGTTCCTAAAGGGTTTTTGGCACACTTAGCAATGATAACCACGGGAACAACCAGAGGTGTGTTATTTGCAAAAACAGAAGCAACGCTATTTTCAAAATTTATGGTCCCCACTTTAAATGTTGCGGAAATGATAAAAGAAGATGCTTTGTTTGATGTGGTAATTGAATAAACATACAGCAATTCAGCACATTTTACACCTAAACTTTCACCTGCATTTATTTCAAAAAAAAATCCTAAATTTCACAACCCCCCTTATCTGTTTTTACAGTAGCGAATTTTTCATTAAAAAGAAAGCGTTGGTATATTATATAATTATTTTTTTATTTATATAAAATACGATTATATTTGTGAAGATGTGGATAACACTTTTTGATGCCGCATAGAAACCAACCCAATAATTTATAATCCGATAAAACACGAAATCCACGCAAGTGGATTTTTTTGTTTGTGGGGTGTTCGCATATATGGGTTGTAGGAAATTTAAATGGGGATTATATAGTTAATATAAGCGTTAGCTGAATGCTTACAAACCGAAAAACATGCAAAATATTTTGATTACCTTTGTTTTGACAAAATTCTAATGAAACAACGAATTTATATAGACACTTCAATAGTTGGCGGCTACTTTGACGAAGAATTCAAGGATGCGACACTAAAACTATTTGAGCGTCTAGATAATAATGAAATTATATTTGTAGTTTCTGATTTGCTTGACCTTGAATTAATAAATGCCCCACAACAAGTTAGAGAACATCTATTTAAGTATTCGTCGGACAAATTTCAAAGAGTTGAACTGACTGATGAATCCGTAAAACTTGCTGACACTTATATAGATGAAAAAGTAGTTGGCAAGACTAGTTTAGAAGATTGCCGTCATATTGCTTTAGCAACTATTCACAAAGTGGACGTTTTAGCAAGTTGGAATTTTAAACATATCGTAAACCTTGACAGGATAAAGGGCTATAATTCTGTGAATTTGCGACTTGGATATTCAATGATTGAAATTAGAAGCCCTAAAGACTTAGTAAATTATGGTAACGAATAAAAAAGACAAACAGTTTGACGCTGTTAAAATGATGAGAGAGATCAGAGAAAAAATTAGTGCTGATACTCAAAACATGACATTCGAAGAGTTAAAAGTATATATCAAGAAAAAATTGGCAGACAATAACTCAAAACTTGTTGGCCAATAACAATTATGGAAGAAGGCTCTTATGTTAACATACTTCTCATTGTTCAGCGTACTTCATAAGTTTTAAAATGCTTTTGATTAGGTTTATTAATTTGTCGGGGAATGATTAAAATTTTTATTAAACGTATGTTTTTAATGCACTTTAATACACCATCCAAATTTTGCTATTTAGCACAATTTATCCCAAAACAATCGGAGCTACTAATGACGTCTTAGTAATATACCTAATTCATTACTTCTAAAAATGAAATGTGCTGTTAGGATTTTATTTTTCAATTCTTTTGATTATTTTGTGATGTAAATTAATTCGTCATATTGATAAGTTTCAAATGTTTCAAGCAATTACAATAAATTAAAAAATATAAACTATGTTAATCCTGAAAAAAATCTCTTCATTTCAGTAACAGCATTCATTTGTAATATCGGTTTAGGTCAAATTGATCATAGAGTCGCGAATTGGAAAGTAGGTAGTGAGAAAATTATATATGGCAACAAAGTTTTAAGAATTGAGGAAAAGAATAAACTTCACGCTGTTACTAATATTAGCTTTGAAACGTTTGATCAATTGAAATTAAAATTGATCAGGATGCTGAAAAAGAAATGTGGACGACAGAGAAAAAAATGAAACTATTGAATTATATGAAAATTTTGCTACTGGGGGCTTAATACATTTTTATATAACACGGCTTACAATTGGTGCCGCAAATACCGAATGGTTTACAATAATAGTAAAAGACTCAAATGAAAAAGAAATCTTTAGAAAAGAATTGGAACCAAGTGTGCCAAATACACCTACAATGTTTGTAGATTGGTCTAATTATAAGGCAATATTTCTAGATACAAAAATACAAGAAAACTTTTTTGTATATGTAATTGACAAGTTGGGTGATGAAAACTCTAAATTTAAATTCGAAGTAATACAATAAATACTTTATTCAACTAAAT
Source organism: Sphingobacteriia bacterium (assembly GCA_947460365.1). Lineage (GTDB taxonomy): Bacteria > Bacteroidota > Bacteroidia > Chitinophagales > Chitinophagaceae > Sediminibacterium. The sequence goes on from CANHJH010000008.1 coordinate 13,585, forward strand.
TATAATCTATTCTTGAAAACGTAAAATGATTTCAAAATTAATAAATAAGTGCTATGAAAATTATTTAAATGTTGATTTATATTCAATCCACAGTGAAATGAATTCGTTTTCTAAATATCATTCCAAAAATGGAATAAAACTTGAAATCGATGACCTAGATCTTGAAAAAAATCCAATAGAATTCACAAATGTTACTAATGAGGAATTCAAATTAATTACTTTTAATAATAAAAATTATTTAATTAGTAATTCAACTTGCTATCCCTGTTCAAAAGTTTTAGAAAATGCAACTGGATATAGATGGGTAGAGGTCTTAATTATTCCTGATGGTAAAATAATAAAAAAAAATAGTAATTCATCAGTCAGATATAGCTTTTATAGACTTAAACTATTTGAATATTTAAAATCATTGGAGGATATATTTAAATTCGATGGTATTTACTATGATACATTTTCCAATAATAATTGGTTTAGCCAATTAGAGAGAATCCAGTTTTTAGTTAGGTCAAAAGCATCGGGAGTTGAAATTATAAAAGCATTTCAAACTTTAAAATTGTTTAATCCATTTCAAATTAGTATTATTTCAATAATAGATGGATTAACAATAAATAAAAATGAAATTCAAAATTATTTACTGAATAATAATTCTATTCCAATTGCAGTACCTTATATAACAACTCCTTCACTTAAAATTAAAATATCAGATAGTACGAATGAAATATTAGAAACTCAAGATTTTGTAATATTTGTAAATTCATTAACTGATGAAGAAGTGTCACAATTTTTTGAATTAGATTTTCTCGAAGAATCTTTAAATTTAAAAAATATTTATCCTGAGTTTAAACTAGACATTTTAGGTATAAAAGTTTTGGAAAGGTGGTATAAATCTGGCATTAACAATAATATTTCTAAAATCTTTCAAGATAGACTTTTCGCAATAAATATTTCTGAAAAACTTATCCGTGAATACTATAAAAAACTCAAAAAAAATATCAGATCTATTGAAAATAAAATTAGAACTAATAAAGGATATAACATTGTTGGAAGTCTTTATAATGAAAGTTTACTTTTTAAATTAATACAGGAGACATTCCCTCATTACGAAATAATTTCTCAATATAGTCCTGTTTGGTTAGGAAGGCAAAGGATAGATATATTCATTAAAGAATTAAATATTGCTATAGAGTATAATGGAAAACAACATTATGAACCTGTAATGTATTTTGGTGGTAAAGAAGGTTATTTAAAAATTGTTCAACGTGATAATATCAAAAAGAAAAAATGCAATAAAAATGGATGCAAATTGATAGAAGTAAGATACGATGAAGATTTATATAAACTAGTTGAATGGTTAAAAAAGTATACCAATCAAATAGTCAGCTAGTAATATTGGGTCTGTAATATTAACACTGGCAACTAATGTAGTGTCTTCATCAACTCCTCTTGTCCAATTGTTTGTTGTTCTCCCGATAATAAATTTTTCACGGTGCAAGTTCCCTCCGCTAATTCCTTAGTGCCTAATATTACGATGTTTGGAATATTTTTCTTCTCAGCGTATTTAAACTGCTTATCGAACTTGCTGTTTTCATGATACAGTTCTGCGGCAATACCGTTTTCTCTTAATTGGTTCATCAGTTCAAACGACTTTGCTGCTTCATCTTCCCCTAAATTAAAGAATAGCACTTTAGTGCCGCGTTGCACTTCTTCCGGAAATAATTGCAACTCTTCTAATACATCATAAATACGGTCTACACCAAAGCTAATACCCACTCCGGGCACGTTGGGTACTCCAAACAAACCAGTTAAATCATCATATCTTCCACCACCGCCAATGCTTCCCATCTGCGCGCCAATGGCTTTTACTTCATAAATAATTCCGGTATAATAATTTAAACCACGTGCAAGGGTAAAATCCGTAATTACGGTAGCTTGTTGCGTTGGAATTGGATGATGAAGTACATATTCAATTTCAGCAATACCAGCCAATCCGGTTGCGTTATTTCCTAAAAGGTTTTTTAATTGAACAATTTTTTCAGCGTTGCTTCCAGATATCTGTAAATATTGCTCAATAGTTTTAATTTGTTCTGTGTGTAAACCTCTTGTCGATAGTTCTTCCTTAACTTTTTCCAGGCCAATCTTATCAAGCTTATCAATAGCAATGGTTATGTTCATCATTTGATCGGCGCCTCCACAAATTTCTGCCAGCGCTGCCAAAATTTTCCTGCTGTTGATTCTTATTTCAACCGGTAATTTCAACCGATTAAATACTGTTGCATAAATACCGGTAAGCTCCACTTCGTTTAATAAACTTTTACTACCTACAACATCCGCATCGCATTGGTAAAACTCTCTGTAACGGCCTTTCTGTGGACGGTCGGCACGCCATACCGGTTGAATTTGATAGCGTTTAAATGGTAAAGTGAGGGTGCCAAAATTCATGGCCACATACCGGGCAAATGGTATCGTTAAATCATACCGAAGTGCTCTTTCAGTGATACCTTTTGTATTTTTTCCTTCAAGTACTTTGTCGAAATCAGTGAGCGCCTGCTCCTTTTTTGCAGGATTGTCCAATCCATTATTTAGGATTTTAAAGATCAGTTTATCGCCCTCTTCGCCATACTTACCCATTAACGTATCTAAATTTTCCATGGAGGGCGTTTCTAGTGGCTGAAACCCATACAATTCAAATACCGATCTAATGGTATTAAAAATATAGTTACGCTTTAAAACTACTGCTGCATTAAAATCTCTGGTGCCTTGTGGAAGGCTTGGTTTATTACTCATGTGGTTGCAAAAATAACTAAAGTTTGGCTACTTCAAAGCGCCGGTATATGGTTGAATAATTCTTTCGCAGGCATCATCCAAAAGCTTAAATACCTGATGAAAACCATCTTCTCCTCCATACCAGGGGTCTGGAACCTCCATATTTTTACCCGGATGCAACTCCTCCAATATTAATTTTACTTTATCACTTTGCCAGTTTTTTCCACACAATTGTTTGATGTCTAAATAGTTAGCACCATCCATAGCATAAATTTTATCAAATTTTATGATGTCATTTTCAACAAATTGCCGGCATCGTTGGGTAGAAATATCAATCCCATTCAACAAAGATACTTTTTGAGATAATGGGTGGGGAGGCTCCCCAATATGATAGTCTGAAGTGCCAGCACTGTCTACAAACCATGCTAATCCTGCCTTTGCTGCTTTTTCAGCAAGTATACCTTCTGCCAGTGGGCTCCTACAAATATTGCCTAAACAAACCATTAAAATATTCATATTACAAAGATAAATGATCAACATCAGTGAAATGCTAACGCTTATTAGTTAGATTGCTATTTGATATGGAATTTTAAAAACTGTGCATCTCAGTGGAAATATTTCTTAAATTGCCGATTCGGAAAAATAAGTGACATGGAGAATAACTGGAGAGATAGTAGTCAACGAGGGTTTAGCAACTTTCGTCGAGTGTATGACATTACTATGGCAATATTGTTTTTAGCAATGGCAGCCTCAATGTTTTTTATGGATTATTTTAAATTGAATCTGGTTATTGCAGAAGACAAAGCATTCAGGTATTTTTTTGGCAGCATTTGTTTATTGTATGGTGGATTTAGATTTTACAGAGGTGTGCAACAAAACAATACAATATGATCCAGAAAATTAATTTTTATGTTTTGTTAACCGGATGCATGATCTTTTTTTCCTGTAAATCCCCCGATACAGTGGTTGAAGTAGGTGATACACCTACCCAAGGTACCATTCGAATTAGTGTGGATGAGAGTTTTAAGCCAGTAATTGAAGAACAGCTTAGCGTTCATCATGCATCTTTTCCTAATACGAATATTGTGGTAAGCTATAAACCGGAGGCAGATTGTTTCAGGGATTTGCAAAATGATAGCACCAGAATGGTTATTGTTGCAAGAGGATTAACAGAAAAAGAAGCGGAAATTTACAAAAGCTCATTATCTTACAAGCCTCAATATGCAGAATTGGCTTATGATGCTGTTGCTGTTATTGTAAATGTTAAGGCAAAGGATAGTATTTTTACCTTTTCAGACATTCGCGACATACTTAGCGGGAAAAATAATATTACTGCTATAATGGATGGGAAATCTGCAACCAGTACAGTAAGGTATTTGAAAGATAGTGTATTGAAACAAGGAGAATTTGGTAAGAATGTAGTGGCAGCAGGGAATAGTCAGGAAGTGATTGATATTGTTGCAAAAAGAGCAGATGTAGTGGGCTTTGTTGGGTTAAGTTGGGTGGGTGACTCATACGACCCCAAGCAGGTAGCTTACCTCTCTAAAATTCGATTGTCGAGGGTAGAATGTACCGCATGCTTAGAGCGCAATGTTTTTGCAAAGCCCTCACAGGCAACCATTACAAGAGGGGAGTATCCGCTGGCACGCCCTTTGTTTTATATTTTGAAAGAGAATACAGCAGGTTTAGGTACAGGCTTTATGAATTTCATGAGCATGGAACGTGGACAGCTAATTTTTAGAAGAGCATTTTTAGCCCCGGCTAAAATGGCTTTTCACAGAAGATCAGGTAGTATTAAAGAAGAGTAAAGAACCACCAACTATAAAAAGAGAAACATGAAGAAAACTGTTGCTTTGATGTTTGCAGCTTTATTTGCTGTTCAGGGATTAACCGCGCAAATTGCGGAAGGCATTAAACTGTTAAATTACGATAAACACAAGAGTGCAAAAGAAGTATTTCAAAAGTTGTATGATGCCAATTCAAAAGACCCCCAAAATATTTATTGGTTAGGTCAGGCACATATTGCCGGTAATGGTATTGAAGTAACTAAACAAGACATTGCCGCCGCTAAAGCAATCTATCAAAAAGGGTTGCAGGAAATTGGCAGTGATCCATTAGTAATTGTAGGCATGGGACACGTTGAAATCCGTGAAGGCGGTGATATCAATGCTGCTAAACAAAAATTTGAGCAAGCCATAACTGCTACTACCGAAACAAAAGGGAAAAATAAAGGAAAACTTAACCCTGCTATATTAAATGCAATAGGTAGAGCTAATGCAGATGGTGGCATCAAAATGGGGGATCCTGTTTATGCAATAGATAAACTTAAACAAGCAGGAGCTGTTGACTTATTGAATCCGGACATCTTTATCAACATGGGCATCAACTACCAAAAAACCGGTGGTGAAAACGGTGGAGAAGCAGTAAAAGCTTACCAGGAAGCATTGACAAGAGACCCCAAAAATGCTTTAGCAATGTACCGTATTGGTAAAATTTACCAATCGCAGAATAACAAAGAATTGTTTGAGCAGTTTTTTAATAATACTATAGCAGCTGATCCTGCATTCCCATCGGTATATTATGCCTATTATCAATATTATTCTAATAGAGACGTATCTAAAGCAAAAGATTATTTAGATAAATATGTGGCTACTGCCGATAAGGATCCTCGAAATGATTTGTACTTAGCCGATTATTTATTTCGCGCTGGTAAATATGATGAATCTCTTAATAAAGTAAAAGAAATTGAAGCCGCAGTCGGATTCAAAACATTACCAAGATTAGGGGTGGTTTATGCATACAACTATGACCGTAAAGGAGATTCTATATTAGCCAAAAAATACATCGACGAGTTTTTAAGAACCGCACCAGTAGCGGAAATTCAGTCTTCTGATTATGAATTAGGTGTTAAAATAGCTACCAAATTCCCTGGCTCTGAGGCGTTAGCTTCTGGTTATGTAGAAAAAGCATTGGAGTTAGACACCGTTAAAGCCAACAGAATTTCGCTAATTAATAATGCAGCAGATATTTTTGGTAGAGCAAAAGCATATAACGAACAACTTAAATGGTTGAAAAAACAAATGGAGTTTAAAACAACTTTGTCTGAAGCGGATTATTATAAATTAACCTCAGCTTCATTTAATGCAAAAGCATATCAACAAACAATAGATTATGCAAAGTCTTATATGAAGGCGTTTTCTGATAAGCCTCAGCCATATAGTTTCTTCAAAAGAGCATCCATGCAAGTAAGTACTGATTCTGCAGTTATTATCAGCCACTTAGATTACTTAGATTCTGTTTATTTAGTTGTAAATAAAGACAAATACAAAAAAGATATTTTTGTAAATGAATACTTTAAATTAATTTATTATGTAACTAAGTTTAATAATTTAAAGAAGAGCCCGGATTTTAAAGTTAAATCTGATGGTTCTAAAACAGAAACCGTATATCAGTTCCTTGCCACTTGTCAAAAAGCATTATCCGTAACTGATACTATGTTGTCACTTTATCCTGATGTTGCAGATGAAAACAATAAATTTGCTACAGAACAAAGAGCAGCCATTCAAAAAAATATTGATTATTACTCAAAAGCCGGTGCTAAATAGCCTTTTAGGTAAAATATTTGCCTTTTTTTAAAATAAAAAACTCCTCTTATCGAGGAGTTTTTTATTTATATGCATATCAAACGTATTTTTGCGTCCTTAAATGAAAATATGAGTTGGTTATTTACAGTTTTAGATGCAAGTGCGAATAGTTCCGCCGCTAGTTATCTTCCAATAGGAGTTCAGCTCATTTTTGCAGCAGGGTTTGTTGCATTTATGATTGGTTTCTCTGCCCTGGTTGGTCCCAAAAGAAAAACTGCTGATAAATTAGAGAATTTTGCCAGTGGTATAGAAAGCCATGGCAATGCCAGACAACCCATGGCAATTAAATATTTTTTAATTGCAATTCTTTTTGTGTTGTTTGATGTAGAGGTGATCTTCTTTTACCCTTATGCCGTAAATTTTAGAGAACTAGGATGGAATGGATTTTTTGCAGTGTTGATGTTTGTTGCTTGCTTTTTGGTGGGTTTCATCTACATCATCAAAAAAGGCGCTCTAAAGTGGGAAGATTAACAACTATTTTTAAAATGGCGCAGGTTAAAATGAACATAGATAGATCATTGTAGGTTATACATATAACGTGTAAACGCTAACGATAAACTACTAAAATAAAAAACTATATGTCACGTCCGGTTCGATTTAATATTCATCCTAAGGAAGCTACTACAGCAGATGCACTAGGCTATGCTAATATGCCGGAAGGCTATTCCGGTGAAGGATTCTTCACTACTCAATTAAGCAATGTAGTTGGATTGGCTCGTAAAAATTCTTTATGGCCATTGCCTTTTGCTACATCCTGCTGTGGAATTGAATTTATGGGCACAATGGGCTCACATTATGATTTAGCCCGTTTTGGTGCAGAAAGAGTAGGGTTTTCTCCCCGTCAGTGCGATTTGTTAATGGTAATGGGTACCATCGCTAAAAAAATGGCGCCTGTGCTGCGTCAGGTATATTTACAAATGGCCGAACCGCGTTGGGTAATAGCAGTGGGTGCTTGCGCTTCCAGTGGCGGTATTTTCGATACCTACAGCGTTTTACAAGGTATTGATCAGGTAATTCCGGTTGACGTATACGTACCCGGTTGCCCTCCTCGTCCGGAAGCTATTTTAGACGGATTTATGAAGATTCAGGAGCTAGTAGGGAAAGAAAGCATCCGCAGAAGAAATAGTGATGAATATAAAACCCTGTTAAGTGGGTACGGAATTCAATAACGGTGCGGCACGACTAAAATAGTTTATGGTTTAATAACCATCCTAAAGCAAATTGTATCATGGGTTTAACAAACGAACAAATAAAGCAACAATTAACCGAAAAATTCGGCGAAGCTGTATTCAACTTTGAGGAAAGTTATGGGATGCTAACTTTTGAAGCAGCCAAAGAAAATAACCTAAAAGTATTGCAGTTTCTGAACGATGAACCAAATATGGGGTTCATATTCCTTACCGACCTATGCGGGGTCAACTATCCCGATGATAAAGGAAGAGAATTGGCAGTAGTATATCACTTGCATAACCTTAAAGAGAATATTCGAATTAGATTTAAAGTTTTCATGCCAATCGAACATCCAGATGTATTTACTGCTTCAAAGCTCTTTTCAGCAGCTGATTGGATGGAACGTGAAACGTTTGATTTTTATGGGATTAATTTTATAGGTCATCATAATCTAAAGCGAATTTTAAATGTAGATGAAATGGATTATTTCCCACTAAGGAAAGAATTTCCATTGGAAGATCAAACAAGAATCGATAAAGATGACAGCATGTTTGGTAGAGGATAATGGATAATTGATAATGGAATTGGCGAAATATATTTTTGAATTAAATAAAATAGCCCCAAATGGGGTTGTGGTATGAATGAGCATATAACATTACCGGAAGGGTCAATTGAAAAGCATACAACCACCTTAAATGTTGGTCCTACACACCCTGCTACACATGGCGTATTCCAGAATATCATGGAACTAGATGGGGAGCGTGTGGTTTCTACCGAACAAACAGTAGGCTACATTCACCGCGCCTTTGAAAAATTAGCCGAGCGTAGAAACTTATACCAAATTACTCCAATCACCGACAGGTTAAATTATTGCAGCAGCCCTATTAATAATATGGGCTGGCATTTAACTTGCGAAAAATTATTGGGTGTATCAACTCCTAAAAGAGTAGATTATCTCCGTGTAATTATAATGGAGTTAGCACGTATATCTGATCACTTAATTTGTAACTCTATTGTAGGAGTAGATACCGGAGCATATACCGGTTTCCTATATGTAATGCAGTACCGCGAATTAATCTATGAGATTTATGAAGAAGTGTGCGGTTCCAGATTAACTACTAACATTGGTCGTATTGGCGGATTCGAAAGAAATTTTACGAATACTGCTTTTAAGAAACTCGAGAAATTCTTAAAAGAATACCCGAAGGTTTTAAAAGAGTTCGAAAACTTATTTACCCGCAACAGAATATTCATGGATCGTACCATTGGTACTGGTGCAATAAGCGCTGAACGTGCATTGAATTATGGCTTTACGGGTCCAAATCTTCGCGCAGCTGGGGTAGATTATGATGTGCGCGTTCACAGTCCTTATAGTAGTTACGAGGATTTTAAATTCAATATTCCTGTAGGTAAAACCGGCGATAACTACGATCGATTTTTAGTGCGCAATCAAGAAATGTGGCAGAGCTTAAGCATTATTGAACAAGCATATAAAAAAGTTCAGGATTTTAAAGGTGCAGAAGCCGAAATATTTCATGCGAATGTGCCAGAATACTATCTTCCTAAAAAAGAAGATGTTTACACCAAAATGGAAGCTTTAATCTGGCATTTTAAAATCATTATGGGTGAAATAGATATGCCTAAAGGAGAAGTATATCATGCTGTAGAAGGAGGAAACGGTGAGTTAGGATTTTATTTAATCAGTGATGGCGGTAGAACCCCATTCAGATTGCATTTCAGAAGACCTTCTTTTATTTATTATCAGGCGTATCCGGAATTAATTAAAGGCGGTATGTTGAGCGATGCAATTGTAACCATGAGTAGTTTAAATTTAATTGCAGGTGAATTAGATGCTTAGAGACGCCATGCTGGCGTCTAAAATTGGTTGCGTCTAACATCTTAAACACCAGCATGGTGTTTACAAAAAAAATAAAACTTATCTGCAATCGAAAGGGAGCAGTAAAAACGGAAATAAGATAGTATGTCACAATTTTCAGAAACACAAATGGCCGAATTCAAAAGATTGGTCAGCCGATATCCCGAAGGGAAACAGAAAAGCGCTTTATTGCCGGTGCTGCATCTGGCACAAAATAGTTTTGGTGGATGGTTAAGTGAGAAAACATTAGATTATGTTGCTGAACTACTAAACATTACTCCAATTGAAGTATATGAAGTAGCCACCTTCTACAGTATGTATAATCTTAAACCGGTAGGTAAATATATGTTTGAAGTTTGTCAAACCGGACCATGTATGATCAGCGGTAGCGATAACATCATTCAATACATTCAAGATAAACTAGGGATTAAACCCGGTGAAACTACTCCGGATGGATTGTTTACCCTTAAAACGGTTGAATGCCTCGGCGCATGTGGTTATGCTCCAATGATGCAGTTAGGTAAAACATATCGGGAGCATCTTACAAAAGATAAAGTAGATGCGATTATCGCAGAATGCAAAAGCATTGCTGCTGAATAAAATTAACAACTCCATTGGTTAAGAACAATATAACCAATTCGAAAATAACAACACTATGGGTGTAAAATTATTACTAGAAAAAGCACATGTTGAAGGAATCCGCACTTATGCGGTGTACCGTAAAGAAGGTGGCTACAGAAGCGTAGAGAAAGCCCTCCAACAAATGGGACCCGAGGCTATTGTAGAAGAAGTAAAGAAGAGCGGTTTAAGAGGTAGAGGTGGTGCTGGTTTTCCGGCCGGTATGAAATGGAGCTTTATTGCAAAGCCGGAAGGCGTTCCACGTCACTTAGTTTGCAATGCAGATGAAAGTGAACCAGGTACTTTTAAAGACAGGTATTTGATGGAAAACATTCCACATTTACTAATCGAAGGTTTAATTGTAGCTTCTTTTGCACTGGGTAGTAATGATACATACATCTACATCAGAGGGGAATATGCATGGATTGTTGATATCCTCGAAACCGCTATCGAAGAAGCAAAAGCCAATGGCTTTTTAGGTAAAAATATTTTAGGCAGCGGATTCGATTGCAACATACACGTTCAGCGTGGTGCTGGTGCTTATATCTGTGGAGAAGAAACTGCATTAATTGAATCTTTAGAAGGTAAGCGAGGTAACCCGCGTATTAAGCCTCCATTTCCTGCTATTCAGGGATTATGGCAACGCCCTACCGTGGTAAATAATGTAGAAACACTGGCAGCTGTAGTGCCTATCATTAATATGGGCGGAGAGGAATACGCTAAAATTGGCGTTGGAAGATCAACTGGTACCAAGCTTATTTCTGCTTGCGGAAATATTAATAAACCAGGTGTATACGAAATAGACATGACTATTTCTGTAGAAGAGTTTATTTATGCTGATGAATATTGTGGTGGTATTGCAAATGGCAAACGATTAAAAGCTTGTATACCCGGTGGTTCCTCTGTGCCTATTTTACCGGCAAATTTATTGTTAAAAACAGCCAAAGGAGAAACCAGATACATGAACTATGAGAGCTTAAGTGATGGCGGATTTGCAACGGGTTCTATGATGGGATCCGGTGGTTTTATCGTATTAGATGAAGATCAGTGTATTGTAAAAAATACGTACACATTGGCTCGTTTCTATCGTCATGAAAGTTGCGGTCAGTGCTCTCCTTGTAGAGAAGGTACCGGTTGGATGGAAAAGATTTTGTACAAAATTGAGATGGGCAAAGGAAGAAAATCTGATATAGATTTGTTGTGGGACATTCAACGCAAAATTGAAGGCAATACCATCTGTCCGTTAGGGGATGCTGCTGCATGGCCAGTGGCTGCTGCAATTCGTCACTTTAGAGATGAATTTGAGTGGCATGTGTTGAATCAGGATCAGGCACAAAAAAGAAACTATGGCTTAGCGCATTATGCTGAACCTATTTATGTGCCGGCAGGATAAATTAATCAAAGTAATAAGTCATGCTAAATGTTTTGAATTTTGAATTTAGTTTTTGACTTTTGACTTTCGAATTTTGACTTTTGAATTTTTAAGTATGTCTGAACAACCATTATTAAAAGTAACAATCGATAACATTACGATTGAAGTGCCTGCAGGAACTACAATTTTACATGCTGCACGTAAAATTGGTGGCGAAGTTGCACCCCCTGCTATGTGCTATTATAGTAAGCTAGAAGGTAGTGGGGGTAAATGCCGCACCTGTTTGGTAGAAGTAAGCAAAGGTTCTGAAAAAGATCCTCGACCGATGCCTAAATTAGTTGCAAGCTGCCGTACCACTGTAATGGATGGAATGGAAGTTAAAAATATAACCAGTGAAAAGGTAATTGACGCACGTAATGGCGTAGTAGAATTTTTATTGCTGAATCATCCACTCGATTGCCCTGTTTGTGATCAAGCCGGTGAATGTCATTTACAAGATTTAAGCTACAACCACGGCAAAGCCGGTACTCGTTACGAGTTCCAACGCAGAACTTTTAAGAAACACAATTTAGGCGAGCATATTCAACTACACATGACGCGTTGTATTCTTTGCTACCGTTGTGTATTTACTGCAGATCAACTTACTAAGAAGAGAGAACATGGGGTGTTAGACAGAGGTGATCATGCCGAAATTGCTACGTTTATTGAAAAGAATTTAGACAATGAATTCATTGGTAATGTTATTGATGTTTGTCCGGTTGGCGCATTAACTGATAAAACATTCCGTTTTAAAAACAGGGTTTGGTTTTTAAAACCCATGGATGCTCATCGCAACTGCCCTACTTGTAGTGGTAAAGTAACTTTATGGAATAGAGGAGAGGAAGTGTTTAGAGTAACTGCCCGTAAAGATCAGTGGGGTGAAGTAGAAGATTGGATTTGTAATACCTGCAGATTCGAAACTAAGAACGCTAGCGATTGGGTAATAGAAGGTCCAAGAATGATCGACAGACATTCTGTTATTTCTCAGGGACACTATGCAGGCAATATCGGCACGCATGTACCAACCGAAACATTTGAAGCAGTTAATCATGGTAGACAACCACAATTGCTAATGGATATACATGACGTTAGTAAAGTAAACAAGCCGGGTTCTTCCTTAGCTAAACTAAAAGGCCCTGCTCATTCAAAAGATTTTAATAATAATCAAGACTAATAAATATAAGCATGACACTATTGGCATTTGACTGGTTATTAATGATAGAAAAACTGATACTCATAGCAATAATTGTATTTGCTAGTTTGGGTATTGCCTTATATACCACCTTCGCAGAAAGAAAAGTGGCAGCACTTTTACAAGATCGTCCGGGACCTGAAAGAGCCGGCCCTTTCGGTTTATTTCAACCTTTTGCGGATGGTCTGAAACTTATCACTAAAGAAGAAATTATTCCGGGCAGCGCAAATAAAGGATTGTTTATCTTGGGCCCTGGCTTAGCAATGACGGCCGCTTTAATGACTTGCTCTGTAATACCCTGGAGCAGTCATGTGGAGTTGTTTGATCGTAAAATAGACCTGCAAATTGCAGATATTAATATTGGCATCCTATACATTTTCGGTGTGGTGAGTTTAGGTGTTTATGGAATGATGATTGGAGGTTGGGCTTCCAACAATAAATTCTCTTTAATGGCTGCATTGCGTGGCGCCTCCCAAGCTATAAGCTACGAATTAGCTATGGGGCTTTCCTTAATTGCAGTATTAATGCTTTCCGGTTCTTTAAGTTTAAAAACTATTGTTGACCAGCAAATGGCTGCAGGAAATCTATGGAATATTGCATATCAACCATTGGGTTTTTTAATATTTTTTATCTGCGCATTGGCAGAGTGTAACAGAACGCCGTTCGATTTGCCCGAAGCAGAAAACGAACTGAATTTTGGATACCATCAGGAATACTCTTCCATGAAATTGGGCTTTTATTTATTTTCGGAATACATTAACATGATCATGAGCAGTGCGGTAATGGCTTGTTTATTTTTTGGCGGTTATGACATTCCTTTTTTAGATGAAAGCAAATTAGCAGTTAACACTGCTGCAATAATTGGCGTATTGGCTTTACTAACTAAAATAGTCATTTTTATTTTCGTATTTATGTGGATTAGGTGGACAGTTCCGCGTTTTAGATACGATCAGTTAATGAATGTTGGTTGGAAAAAATTAATACCATTGGCATTGTTTAATATGTTGTTAACCGGAGCAATTATTCTTTGGCAACAAGGATAAATCAAAAGACTAACAAACCGTATAATTGAATTTTATTATAAATTTTTATATAACGTAATACATGCAAGCATTAACCAACAGAAGGAAAGAAGTCAGCAGAAAACCAATGACTTTTATAGAGAGTCTGTATATTCCTGCAATTCTCAAAGGCATGGGCATTACCTTCAGGCACATTTTTACTAAAAATCCTACCATTCGTTATCCGGAACAGAAACGACCATTTAGTCCGGTTTTTCGTGGGTTACATGTATTAAACCGTGATGAAGCAGGCCGTGAACGTTGTACTGCATGCGGATTGTGTGCGGTAGCTTGTCCGGCAGAAGCCATTACGATGGAAGCAGCAGAGCGTGTGCCTGGTGAAGAAAGCAAGTACAGAGAAGAAAAGTATGCAGCAAAATATGAAATCAACATGTTGCGTTGTATATTCTGCGGATTGTGTGAAGACGCTTGTCCAAAAGACGCCATCTATCTAAGTGAAACAGTTACGCCTGCTAATTATACCCGAAAAGGGTTTATTTATGGGAAGGAAGATTTATTAATTCCTAATCGTAATGTAGAATTAGAAGAATATGCAGAAGCAATCGGCGAAAGCAGAAGAAAATATTAATCATAGGTAATACAACAAGATGAATACAGTTCAAATACTATTTTTCTTTTTAAGTGTACTGGCCATATTCAGTGCTGTTATGGTTTTATTTAGTAAAAGTCCGGTACACAGTGTACTCTGGTTAATTGCGGTGTTTTTTGCAATTTCCGGACATTATATCTTGCTAAATGCACAGTTTTTGGCAATTGTAAACCTGATCGTTTACGCAGGCGCTATCATGGTTCTATTTCTGTTTGTAATTATGTTGATGAACTTAAATGCAAACGCAGAACCAAAAAAGTATTGGTGGATGAAATTTGCAGGTGTAATTTCCGGAGGATGTTTTTTAGTAGTGTTGGTCTCCTTGGTTCAACAAGCTACCGAACTAACCGGAAAACAAGCATTAGTCAAAGAAGGTAATATCGGTCTGATAAAAAATTTAGGAAAAGTATTATTTAGTGATTTTGTACTACCATTCGAAATAAGCAGTGTGTTGTTTTTAAGTGCAATGGTAGGTGCTGTAGTAATAGGAAAAAAAGACTAATGCCGCAGCATAATTTTTAAATGATTAATTAAATAACTAGTTAAATATGCCAATACAATACTATATCTATTTCTGCTTAGCCCTTTTTAGTATCGGAATAATAGGAGTGCTTACCAGAAGAAATGCCATCATTGTTTTCATGTGTATAGAGCTTATGCTTAATGCTGTAAACTTATTATTAGTTGCTTTTTCTAAATTACATCATGGAACAGCTTTGGCAATTGATCCGGCTACAACCGTTGGCACAGATGGCCAACTATTTGTATTTTTTATCATGGTGGTTGCAGCTGCAGAAGTAAGTGTAGGGTTAGCCATTATTGTTATGATGTACAGAAATACACATTCCGTAGACATTAACTTTTTGAACAGATTGAAAAATTAATATGAGTAAGATAGCATTTTTAGTTCCTCTTTTTCCGCTAGTTGGATTTCTGATCAATGGATTGGGAAGAAAATACCTTTCTAAAACAGCCATAGGTGTCATTGGTTCGGGAGTTATCTTTTGTTCTTTTGTAACCTCATGCATATTATTTCAGCAGGTTTGTAATGAGTCTTGTAATGAACAAACCTTCCATGCAGTAGTAACCCTATTTAATTTTATTAAAGTAGATGCGTTTACTATTCCATTCGCTTTTCAGATTGATCAATTGTCTGTATTATTCTTATTAATTATTACAGGAATCGGATTCTTGATTCATCTCTATTCAACAGCGTATATGAAGGAGGAAGAATCGCACCATTTTGGTAGATATTTTGCCTACCTTAACTTATTCGTATTCTCCATGCTATTATTGGTTATGGGCGCCAACTATGTAATCATGTTTATTGGTTGGGAAGGCGTTGGATTATGTTCTTACCTACTAATTGGTTATTGGTTTAAAAATAACCAATATAACTACGCAGCTAAGAAGGCGTTTATTATGAATAGAATTGGCGACCTAGGTTTCTTATTAGCTGTTTTTTGGATATTATTTAAATTGGGAACTGTAAACTATGGTGATGTGTTTAGCAATGTTGCTAAACTTTCTGCTTTTGATATTGCTGCGATTACCATGTTGCTTTTTGTAGGAGCCATGGGAAAGAGCGCTCAAATTCCACTATATACCTGGTTACCCGATGCAATGGCAGGCCCAACTCCTGTTTCTGCATTAATACATGCTGCAACTATGGTAACAGCAGGTATTTATATGATCGCAAGAAGTAACATCTTATTTACTTTAGCCCCTTCTACTCAGGCGATAATAACTATTGTAGGGTTGGCTACAGCCGTTTTTGCAGCTACCATAGCGCTTAAGCAAAATGACATAAAAAAAGTATTGGCTTATTCTACTGTTAGTCAGTTGGGCTATATGTTTTTAGGATTAGGTGTTGGAGCTTACACCGGTGCTGTATTTCATGTGTTTACCCATGCCTTTTTTAAAGCATTACTCTTTCTAGGCGCTGGGTCTGTAATTCATGCTATGCACCACGAACAAGATATTCGTAAAATGGGCAATCTAAAAAAATATATGCCAATTACGCATATTACTTTCTTATTAGGTTGTTTGGCAATTGCCGGCATTCCTCCTTTCTCCGGATTCTTTTCTAAAGATGAAATCTTAGCCGCAGTATTTACTAAGAATCCAATTTACTACTACATAGCAGTGGGTGGGGCGTTAATGACTGCTTTCTATATGTTCCGTTTATATACCCTTACTTTTCTTGGTCAATTTAGAGGTACATCGGAACAAGAACATCATTTACATGAAAGTCCTTATTCCATGACGATTCCTTTAATTGTTTTAGCCATTCTTTCAGTTATTGCTGGATTCATCGGTATTCCGGAAATCTTTGCCCCCGATAGCCATTGGTTAGAGCATTTTCTGGCTCCAATATTTAAGGAATCAACCAAATTAGCAGCGGTGCATCATGTAGACCATTCGCAAGAATACTTGATGATGGGAAGCGTAACAGGGTTGGTAATCCTGATGATTTTAATCGCTTTAATTCTGTATAAAAAATATACCATTAAAGAGGATGAAACCAGTTGGGGAATTGGTAAACTATTGACTAACAAATGGTATATCGATGAATTATATAATGCAATAATTGTTAACCCAATGAATGCATTTGCAGGATTTTGTAAAAACACTATAGAGAAGAACGGAATTGATGGAATAGTAAATGGAGTAGGTAAATTGGTTTCTTATAGCTCCAGACAACTGCGCCTTTTACAAAGTGGTCAAGTTGCCAGCTATTTGTTGATTATGATTTTATCGATAGTGGTGTTCTTCCTGATTTGGTTCAATGATTTAACCATAATTCGATTTTTAAACAATATATTTTAATTCGTTCATTAAGTATTCAGAACAATGATAGCTTTATTACTCATATTAACCCCTTTAGCAACCGGATTGCTTTCAATTTTAATGACCAAGGGTGGTTTTGCAAAAAACTTTTCACTACTTGCTTCATTAGTTACACTTGTTATAGCCATTGCGGCAATACAAGCGCCTGTTGCACCTGCATTTGATATTGTATGGTTAAATAATTTAGGTAGCAGATTTACCCTGAAGATGGATGGAATGAGTAAAATGCTTTGTTTATTAACAGCAGTAGCATTTCCAATCATCTTTACTTCGGTTTATAAAAACACCTATAAAAATGCTGCCTCTTTTTTTGGTTTGATGTTGCTTACTCAAGCAGGCTTAATGGGTGTGTTTCTTGCAGCAGATGCGTTATTGTTCTATTTTTTCTGGGAATTCGCTTTAATACCTGTTTATTTTCTATGCTCTATTTGGGGAGGTGAAAAACGCATCGCCGTTACGTTTAAGTTTTTCATTTATACCTTTTTAGGCTCTTTGTTGATGTTGGCTGGCATACTGTTCATTTATTTCAGAACTGCCGATCATTCATTTGCCCTTCAATCATTTTATCATGTAAACTTAAGCGGCAAAGAGCAATCCTTAATTTTTTGGTTATTCTTTGTAGCATTTGCTATTAAAATGCCCATTTTCCCTTTTCATACATGGCAACCAGATGCTTATGAACAAGCACCCACTGCAACCACAATGGTGTTAAGTGGCGTAATGGTAAAGATGGGTTTATATGCAGTACTGCGCTGGTTATTACCTGTTTTCCCATTAGCAACAGCTCAATTCAGTAATGTTATTATTATACTTTCCGTAATAGGAATGATTTATGCTTCTTTAATAGCCATTCGTCAGGATGATATTAAACGATTAATTGCCTATTCTTCTATTGCACACATTGGATTAATGAGTGCTGCTATTTTTTCGGCCGACAAAACTGCGCTGGAAGGAGTAATGTTACAAATGTTTAATCACGGTATTAATGTGATAGGATTATGGATCATTGCAGACATAATTGAGCAACAATTAGGCACACGCAAAATGAGCGAAATGGGTGGACTTGCTCAAAAAGCACCGGCTATGGCTATTCTATTTGTGGTGATGGCCTTTGCTAATGTGGCATTGCCACTTACCAACGCTTTCATCGGAGAGTTTTTAATGTTTAGTGGTTTATTCAGGGTTAATATGATTATTGCCGCTGTGGCAGGTGTAAGCATTATTTTAGCTGCGGTTTATACACTAAATATGGTGCAGAAAGTGATTTATGGTGAACTCGGAGAAACTGCAATAAAATCAACCGATATTAAGCTTAATGTTAAATTAGCATTGGTAGTTATTGCGTTGGCCATTATTGCTTTAGGAATATACCCTCAGCCAATGATCAACTTAACCAATGACAGTGTAGTAGGGTTAATTATTAAAAAGTAAAGAATATCTAAAATAATTATGAACGCAATTATATTTTCAGCTATAATGGGAGTGGTGATGATGTTTAGTGGTATCATCACAGAAAAAAAGTCCGCCATATCTTTTGTTGCGGTTGTTGCCTTGTTTATTTTATTAGCCGCAAACATTGCCAATACGTACGGCTTATGCTCCATAAGTATTAATACGCACGACCTATTGCATTTCAGCAAGTTTGGATTGTACTTCAATTCAATATTAATTACAGCAGCATTAATATTTGTATTACTTAGCGGCTCAGCTGTTGAAAAAGTAGGGAACTATGCCGCAGATTATTATGCACTAATATTTTTTGTATTATGTGGCACCAGTATTCTCACCTCGTTCAATGGACTGTTGATGTTGTTTTTAGGGATAGAAATTATGACCATACCGTTATACATCCTAACGGGTGCCGATAAAAAGAACTTAAAAAGCAATGAAGCTTCCTTGAAATATTTCTTAATGGGTTCTTTTTCTACCGGAATTATGTTAATGGGCATAGCTTTAGTGTATGGTGCTAATGGCTCCTTCGCATTAACTACTCCTGCCGCTGTTCCAAATTCCGCAGGGGTTATTCCTGTTTCTTTCTTGTTAGTGGGTGGATATATTTTATTATTTGTTTCTATGTGCTTTAAGGTATCTGCAGCACCTTTCCATTTTTGGACGCCGGATGTATATGATGGCGCACCTACTGTGTTTACCGCCTTTATGTCTACCATTGTAAAAGCTGCAGGTTTCTTTGCTTTCCTTGTTTTGTTTGAAGCAAACGCAACGCTATTGGGTCCTTCATGGAAAATTATGCTAACTTTTGTAATCATTGCAACACTCCTCATCGGCAATATAACGGCTGTGTTTCAGCAGAGTGTAAAAAGAATGTTGGCATATTCCAGTATCGCTCAGGCAGGATTTATGCTTTTCGCTTTATATACTTATAACGACCTTGCAAAAGAAGGTATTCTATTATATGCTGTTGCATATTGTCTGGCCACTATTGGCTTTTTCGCTGTTTTGGTAAAAGTTAAGGATCATAGTTTTGATGGATTCAATGGCTTGGCTAAGGCCCAACCTGTATTGGCATTTAGCGCAGTGGTATTTTTGATGTCATTGGCAGGTATCCCCTTAACTGCCGGATTTTTCGCCAAGTACTACATGCTTGCTGCCGTCATAAAATCGGGCGGATCTTTTTGGATTGTGCTGGTAGCGTTGGTATTTGCTGCAATAAGCGTTTATTACTATTTCAAAGTAATCCAGGCAATGTATTTTAAATCAGGTGATCCCGAAATCATGGAAGTATCCAGTGGGTATAAAACTGCAATCGTTTTGGTGTCTTTGTTGGTGATAGCCATTGGCGTTCTTCCTTCAATAGTGCTCAATTGGTTTTATTTTTAACCACTCTTCATAATTAACAACGAAAGTGCATTGAATTAATCAATCTGCTATTACCTTTAGTATATAGCTTACCTAAATAAATTATTCAATGACGGTTTTTGATTCACTTAATTTAGCCTGGAGAACTGTTCGAAGCAATAAACTTCGTGCTGGAATTACTATAGCCATTATTGCATTTGGTATAATGGCCTTAATTGGTATTATTACCGCTATTGAGGCGATGAATCAGAGCCTTAAGGAGAGCTTTTCTTCAATGGGTGCCAATGCTTTTAATATTCGATTTAAAGAGTCCAGAGCCAGAATGGGACCTGATGGGGGTGGTAATCAAGTAGTTAAAGTACGAAGAGGTTTAAAACAAAAAAAATCAAGTCTGGGTAAACCTATCCGTTTAGAAGAAGCTGAATTCTTTAAATCTAATTTTAATTTCCCCGGATCAGGCGTTTGTATTTATAGAAGAGGCCCCGGTGCGCAGGAATTGCACTATAAAGAGAAAAAAACCAACCCGCAGATAACTGTTTGGGGAGGTGATGAAAACTATTTGGCTGTAAACGGTTACTCCATCAACTTAGGAAGAAATTTAAATAGCTTAGATATTCAAAGTGGCAGAAATGTTTGCTTAATTGGAAGCAATGTGGCAGAAAAACTATTTGGAAATAATCCTGAAAAATGCCTCGATAAAATCATTAAAGTAGGGAGTAGTCCATATAGAATTATCGGATTATTAAAAAGTAAAGGATCGAGTGCAATGCTCAGGCAAGATGACATGATTCTTACCTCATATACCAATGTCAGGAGATTCCCCAATGCTTCACAGTCTTATTTGTTAGGAGTTATTGTAAGAAATATCAATGAACTGCCCGTAGCTACCGATGAAGCCACCTCCGTATTCAGAGCAGTTAGGAAATTAGAACCTACGGAAGACAACAACTTTGTAATTGAAAAGAGCGATAAGTTCGCCGAAATGTTTATAGGCTTCTTAAGTAGTATTACCGGTGCTGCCAGTGCAATTGGACTAATTACTTTAATTGGCGCCGCTATTGGCTTAATGAATATTATGTTGGTTTCCGTAAATGAAAGAACCAAAGAAGTAGGATTAATCAAAGCATTAGGTGGAAAGAGTAAATATGTACGTCAACAGTTCTTATTCGAAAGTGTAATCATTAGTCTGCTAGGTGCATTCTTTGGAATTGTGTTAGGAATATTAGTGGGTAACCTGTTCGGGTTAGTATTGAAAACAGGGTTTGTAGTGCCTTGGGCTTGGGTAATCATCGGTATTGTGATATGCACAGCAGTAGGACTAGCAGCCGGTATATATCCTGCAATGAAAGCTGCCAGATTAAATCCTATAGTTGCATTGAGGTACGAGTAGAGCATACATGCTGACGTCTTGAAAAGTCAAAAGCCAAAAGTAAAAAGTAAAAATTCAAAGGTCAAAGCTTTGAATTTCAGCTTATTTTTTATTCATGATTTTCAATTGCTCATTAATGTAGTATTTGATGTCTTCCTCTGTAAGATTTGCTCTCAGCCATTCGTAATTGGGGCGAAATTTCTGCATGAATTCTTGTAAAGTATCATTGGTGAATCCTGTGTATTGGTTAACCAACTGTGCCGGAAATCTATAATTAATGTAAGCCTCACGTTCATTGGTCTCAAAAAATTGAAATGCTTTTCTTTTATTTTTTTCTTTACGTGAAAATCGATCAATATTTAAGGCGATGCCAGCTCCGGAATTTGCACTAGCAACTGCGGGAATTTTATATTGAACAATGTCTTCAAAAAAATCTTTTCTTCTTTCAATACTGTCTAGCTGATAGGCATTCATTCCTTTTGTTTTTACAGTAACATTTCCTAATGAATGTGTTAATGGAACAAGTTGTAGGTAAAGCGTATCATGTATTAATAATCGTTGTTGAAACAATACAGTATCAAAATGGTAACCCACCGCTGCAAATGAAAGGACCTGATTTTGAGTAACTTCTATCTTTAAAAGTCCTTTATTGCTGGTCATTACCGTATGTTGGGTATTTAAATTAGTAACACTGGCCAATGCAATGGGTTCATTGGTTGCACTATCTTTTAAATAGCCCCAAACATATTTTTTTTGTTGCGCAATAACTGTAGAGGAGAAAAGGAACATCAAAATAAATACATACAATGCCCGCATATCTTTTTTTTACAAAAATAGGCATAAAAATACCTCACAATCATGATGATTGTGAGGTATTAAAAATATTTTCAATCAAATTATTGGCCCAAAGTTATTTAGGCTCTAATCCTTGTTTGATTTTTTCTGTCAAATCCTGTAAATGAATTTTAGTCATTTTATCTTCAACTCCTGTTGATGATGCATTCAATTGAGCGCGTAATGCTATTAGCTGAGCTCTTACAATTGCAGGAACATCTGTTTTTTTCAAATCGGTACTTGAACTTGAGCCTCCACCAATACCAAAACTAACATTAACTAATGGTGTTGTTGGATTTACAATGTTTAATAAACGTTCTACGTATGATTTCTGCAATAATCTGCGATACATGCTGATAGACTTCTTGCTCTTCACCTCACTAAAAATTCCGTTTTCTACGTCGTTTAATAATTCAATAGCAGCATATGCTTTGTCCAGTCCAAAACGCTCTCCGCTAAGTTGCAGCCTGTTTAGTCTGTCGGCACTAACTAAGTTGTTTAAAGCCGCATCTTGTAAGTTCATTATTGGATCATTACTAATCGGGTTATTAAATTTATTCCATAAGTTATGATCGATTAACCAACTTGGAGTTTCAAAAACATGTTTATTTAAAAAAGCTACCGCTTCTTTCTGGCGAGATTTTGGCGTTATTTCGTAAACTGCTTCGTCTTGTTCAACTGTTTTAAATGTTTCGTACACGCCTGCAACATTTGCAGTCACATGTCCTACATATCTTCTGAATTGACCTAACAACTGAACATACATGCTGCTGATATTTTCATATTGGTCAGCTGCTTCTTTTGTCCACTCAGGCAAGCCTTTAATAATACGCTTAAGATTAGCAATACCATATTCACTTGCTTTCACAGCGTTATCACTTAAGTCTTCACTTTGACTTCTTGGATCAGCTCTGTTACCCAATTCATAGGTACCAAACCAACGGCGAG
>CANHJH010000009.1 GCA_947460365.1 Sphingobacteriia bacterium
CAAAACTATTCTGGACGAAGAAGATCGTAAGAAAGCTTCTCGTACAATGAAGACAGATGCTGTTGGATAAATAATAATGATATTTAATTTAAAAAGCTATCGCGATTAACTTACGATAGCTTTTTTTTGCACTATTCACTACGTAAATTCAAATAATTACATAATATTTTGCGTTAAAGTAATTATATACTTTAGGTATAATATATCTAAAATAACTATTTTTGCAGCCCCAAACGCATTATTTATTATTTAAAACCAATTTCTAAGTGCTATTCAATTCGTTTGAATTTATTGTATTTCTGCCAATTGTTTTTATTGTATATTGGTTTGTATTTAATAAATCTCTTGGATGGCAGAATCTTTTAGTGCTAACTGCTAGTTACTTTTTCTATGGGTGGTGGAGTTTTAAATTCCTGGGATTATTAGTCATCTCTACACTTTTAGATTACTGCTACGGATTTTTGGTAGCTTCTCCCAACAAACTAAAGTCAAAAATATTTTTATGGGCTAGTATTATCAATAACTTAGGAATACTGGCAGTATTTAAATATTATAATTTCTTTGCATTACAATTTCAGCAAGCATTTGAACTAATAGGAATTAGAACCAACCCCCTCCTCTTAGATATAGCATTACCCATTGGTATTTCTTTTTATACATTTCATGGAATGTCGTACGTTTTTGATATTTATAGGGGCAAACAAAAACCGGTGAAGAATTATATTGATTATGCTGTGTTTGTGTCGTTTTTCCCATTATTAGTAGCAGGGCCAATTGAAAGAGCCAATCACTTATTGCCGCAAGTTCAGCAAAAGCGGCTGTTTAACTATACGCAAGCGGTTGAAGGTGGTAGATTGATATTATGGGGAATGACTAAAAAGGTAATTTTTGCAGACTATTTAGCCGGAATAGCAGACAATGCATTTAATAATTATGCGCAATATGATGGCCTCTCCCTAATTATTGGTGCCATAGCATTCTCTTTTCAAATTTATGGCGACTTTAGCGGCTATTCAGATATCGCAATAGGTACCGCCAAATTATTTGGATTCGAATTATTGAGCAATTTTAAGTTCCCTTATTTTTCCAGAGATATCGCTGAATTTTGGCGCAGATGGCACATTTCGCTTTCTAGCTGGTTTAAAGATTATTTATATATACCAATAGGTGGATCTCGAGAAGGAACTTTGAAAGCAGTTAGAAATACATTTATTATATTTTTAATTAGTGGATTTTGGCATGGCGCCAGCTGGAACTTTATTATATGGGGTGGAATACACGCCTGTGCATTTTTACCTTTGCTTTTATTAAAACGTAACAGAACTTTTGTAACAGAGATTGTTGCTCAAGAAAGGTTGCTGCCGAATTATAAAGAATTATGGCAGATGACAAGTACTTTTATGTTTGTTACAATAGCATGGATTTTTTTTAGAGCACAGAGTGTAGAACATGCTATCGGTTATATCAAACAAATTCCAATAAGCATTTTGCAACAACCAACTTCTATACTCAAACCGAAAGGATTAACTACATTTATATATATAACACCGCTTATTTTAGTAGACTGGTGGCAAAGAAGAGATGAAAGAAGCTTAAAGGTTCCTGATAATAAATTGATCCGAATTGTTATTTACTATATTTTATTTTATACCTGTATTACATTGTTGGGCGGTCAATCAACATTTATTTATTTCCAATTTTAATCATTCAATGAGCCATTCAAAAACTTTCCATACTAACCAAATTATATTTAGGCGAATACCATGTGACCATTAAAAAAATAGACCAAAACACATGAAACCATTTATAAAGAAAAGTTTAATAATATTTTCCCCATTTATATTACTGATTTTGTTCATCGTATATTGGGATCCCTTTAAAATATATTGGGATTACAATGACTATTATCACAACAACAGAATAGCAACTAATCGTGAAAACATTTGTTTGCAATTGTTCAAAAAAAATATAAAAACAACCAATCTTAATAGTTTTATTATAGGCAGTTCCAGGAGTCAGGTATATAATGCTGCCCTCTGGAAAAATTTATTAGCCGGCAACAAAGACGAAATAAATCCTTTTCATTTTGATGGAGGAAGTTTGGGCCTTTATAGAGCTTACAATATCATAAAATATCTTGATCGAAAAGTTAAAAAAATTGACCATGTTTTATTAATAGTAGATAATGAATATTTTAGTGAATTGAATAATCCGGGAGGTCATTTATACAGCGAACCACCTGAAATTTCAGGTCAATCTTCTTTTTATTATCATCTAACTTTTCTTAAGGCCAGTTTAGATTTACAATTTTTATATAGCAACCTAATTTATAAATATACCAATCGGTACTATGAATTTATGGGGAAACATCTAGACCGAAACAACTATTATCATTTATCGAATAATGAAACAGCAGACCTCTATTATAATGTAAATACTGTAATAAAAAATGATTCAATAGGTTATTACAAAAAGCTATTTGATGCGCATGTATTTTATGAAAGAAGTCCTACAGAAATCATATCAGATGAAATTATTAAAGTTGATCAACGTAAAATCATTAATGAAATAGCCGCTATTTTTAAAAAGCACCAAACTAAAGTTAAAGTAGTTATTTCCCCGTTATATACTCAAATCAAAATCAATCCAACTGATTTGAAATTTTTGGCTGATACTTTTGGTAAAGAAAATGTTTCAGATTTTTCTGGCATCAATGAATTTACCAAGGACATTGCAAATTATTACGAAACGAGTCACTATAAAATCAATATAGCTACTGAAATTTTGCACCGAGTATATCAACCGCTACAACGTTAATAAACGATAACTTTATAAAACGTAGTGTCTAAATTTTTTATAAAATCTTTTGATGCGAAAATGGTAAGTGCATTTGAGTCGCCTTTTTTCATGATTTTACAGTTAACATATTGATCTCTAAATTCAGTATCATGCTGAATTCCTTTATAAACCATGTTTGAAAAATCACTTACTACAACGGAATCTGATTGATTGTTCGACGCAAAACCACCGCCTAGCCAAAACAAGTCGGGTTTTTGTTTATAAAACACTTGTTTATTAAAGGCAGAATGATTTTTAAAGCCTATTGCTTTTAATTTATCTGCATGTGCCATTTCAGTGTTATTTAGTCCCATTAAATCGTTGGTGAACCCTTTATATGAATAGGCACTTCCACCGGCAGCATACACCCCTTGTGTAGGATAAGTTTTTAAATTACTAAAAAAGTCATTTAATTTTTCTGAAGTTTTGCGGTCTTTTATTGGCAATCTAAAATCATATTCCATAGGCCTGTTGAGGTTCAGTAATTCATCTGCTCTTTTAGGAATTAAAAATATACTTATAATCAAAACAAATACAGGATTAATCGAAATCTTAAAATCATCTAATACCAGTATAAAGGCCAATAAAAATATGGGCACCGATGGTTGAATAAATCTGTAGTAGAAAAAGTGGTCACCACCGGAATATAATGGAATGAATAAAGTAATATAAAGCATGCCTATTAAAACCAATTTTGAAAAATTCGACTTAACATATTTATGCTTCCATCCAATAACAAGAAACAGTATACTTAACGAAACTAAGACCAGTGACAATGGGTTGTCAAAAAAATAGTGAGTAATATATTTAAAGCCCATTTTAAGATTATGCAATTTATTAGCCGAAACTTTTGCATAAAATGTATTCGGTAGGGGATAGCCAAAATATTTAATTCTCCATAAAGTTAACAAACCAATGGTGGTTAAAAATGTAGCAAATGGCAACCACATTTGATACAAAGCACTTTTTATGTTTTTTAAATCAAGATAAAATCGAACAAATCTTACTGCTATAAAAAAGGGTACCCATAGTAGCGATTCGGGTCTGCATATTGTCAACAGCAGCATCAGTATTGAAAATGATATTGACTGATTTTTTGCATCGGTGTTGTTGTACGCTAATACATTTAACGTAGTGAGTATTAATAGTGAACTCCATAATCCAGTTTCTAATAAAGAAAGTACAGTCCACTCAAAATACCCCGGCATTAGTGCCAAACATATTAATAGCAATATCGACTGAATAGCAATCGTTTTTTTGTCGAAATAGTTATCTATAAAACAAATGAGTTTGTACAATGTATAGGATACTATTAATACATTTAAAATCAGTAAAAATATTTCAGGATGATTGGTAATACTAAAAATCAGTCCGCCAATCAAAGTCCAAAGCAACGAGGTAAATCCTTCCACATGTTCTCCTCCCAAATTGTAAACAAAACCATGTCCCTGCGCAAGATGCTTCATGTAAACCATGTATATATGCGCATCGTCAATGCCATTAAATGATTGTGCATTGATATACCAGCAGTATAGCGTTAAGATGGTAGTATAGGCTAGGCTGGCAATTAGTTTTAGTTTATGACTCATCTCTTTAATTTAAATTGCTGTTTTGCTTATTTTCTGGATGTAAGTAAACATCGATGTTCAAGCTATTTAATAGAATAAATAATGGATTAAAATCTTTTCAAAAGTAGCAAATATGCTTAAACATGCCCAAAACAAATCTACCATCTCCAATAAGCAGGCAGATGGTCTAAACCAACCGATAGGCTGGTAAATAAGTTTAGCTAATTGGCTTGTTTAGGGTATCCCAAAGCAAATCTTTGAGTTCAGTTAACCCTTTATTGGTTACCGATGATATGAAAACATGTGGAATTTCGGATGGCAACTCTGCACTTATGGCTTCTTTTAATTCATTGTCGAGCATATCACTTTTACTGATGGCAATAATGAAATCTTTCTGGAGCATTTCCTCATTGTAAGATTTAAGTTCCTGACGCAGGACATTAAATTCCTTTTTATGATCCGAACTATCTGCCGGTATTAAAAATAATAAAACAGAGTTTCGTTCAATATGTCTTAAAAAGCGATGACCTAATCCTTTACCTTCTGCGGCACCTTCAATAATGCCGGGTAAGTCAGCTATACAGAACGATTTAGCATCCCGATACTCCACCATCCCTAATTGAGGAATTAGGGTAGTAAAAGCATAATTAGCAATCTTGGGTTTGGCTGCGGTAATTACTGATAAAAGGGTTGATTTACCCGCATTAGGAAAACCCACTAAACCAACATCTGCCAATACTTTTAGCTCGATGTTTTTCCAGCCTTCTATTCCCGGTTCACCGGGTTGGGCATGTTCAGGAACTTGATTGGTAGGGGTTGCAAAATGACTATTGCCTAAGCCGCCTCTACCTCCACGCATCCAAATGTATTCCTGACCATCTGCTAATATTTCAGCTTCTTGCGCACCGGTTTCTTCATCACGCGCAATGGTTCCCAGTGGCACATCAATAATTATATCCTTACCATCTCTACCAGTACAATTATTTTTACTGCCATTTTCACCATGTTCGGCCAGCACATTTTTAAAATAGCGCAAATGCAATAGCGTCCATAAATTACTGTTACCCCGTAAAATAATATGACCACCGCGGCCGCCATCTCCACCATCAGGACCGCCCATTGCGGTTAATTTGTTGCGCATAAAATGCTTAACACCGGCTCCACCGTGGCCACTACGGGCAAATATTCTAATATAATCTATAAAATTGTTACGTTCAGACACGCTGCAAATATACGGTTAAGAAAAATGAGAAAGGATAAAGCTTTTAAACCTTAACATTCACGGCAATTCCACCTACTAAAATGGTGATCATATTTGCGGTTAATGCTTCGGCACTGATTTTTTGCCTCGAGCGATGCCAGCTTTCTATACCGCCAATTGCGTGAAGGATAATCAATACAGCAGTAGTGGCATCAATCGGCTTAATGTTTTTTTGTAGAATACCATTTTCAATAATCGCTGCAAAGCGCTTTCGGTACATTCTGCGTTGGTTTTGAAAGTTCAACAGATAGGGGTCAGATAAGTGTTTCCATTCTCTGTCACTCACATATACTTCCTCATAATGGTGTATCATTTCATCTATATGAAATCGAATGAGCGCTTCAACTTTTTCAATGGCCAATATTTTTTCGCCCTCTATCTCCTCTATCTTATGCATAAATCGGTTGGCTACACCAAAACAAATTTCATGCAGGAGTTCGGTTTTAGACTTAATATGATTATAAAGACTTGCCGCTTCTACCCCCACCGATTCGGCTAAATCGCGCATACTAGCCGCTTTATAGCCTTTCTCTCTAAATAATGAGGCAGCTTTTGCAATAATTACCTCTTTCCGAGAGCTGTTTTTATCTATGATTATACGTGCCATACTGCGAAGATAAATGGCTAACGTGTGTTAGCGAGCAGATGAGTCCAAAAAAATCAATTTGTTAGTTTGTTTTTATAGGTGCCTTAATTCGTTAATCCGCCTATAATGCCCTAATTTCGCATCCCGATAACAAAAATTAATTTATGTCTTTAGTAGTTGTCGGGTCTATGGCTTTTGATGCCATTGAAACCCCCTTTGGTAAAAGTGATAAAATTATTGGTGGTGCAGGAACTTATATAGCCTGGTGCGCTTCTAATTATACCCCTGTCAAGCAAATTTCAGTAGTTGGGGGCGATTTTCCTCAATCTGAATTAGATGATTTAGCCGCCCGCAATGTGAATTTAGAAGGCGTTCAGATAAAAAAAGATGAAAAAACTTTCTTCTGGAGTGGTCGCTATCATATGGATATGAATAGTCGCGATACTTTAGATACGCAATTAAATGTGTTAGAAAACTTTCAACCTGTTGTGCCGGAAAGCTATCAAGACTGCGAGTTTTTAATGTTGGGCAACTTAGTACCCGCTGTACAACGCAGCGTAATTGAGCAACTCCGCACCCGCCCGAAGTTAATTGTAATGGATACCATGAACTTCTGGATGGAGATTGCTATGGATGAATTAAAGAAAACATTAGCCATGGTAGATGTGCTAATGGTTAATGATAGCGAAGCACGCCAATTGAGTGGAGATTATTCATTGGTAAGAGCAGCCGCTACTATTATGAAGATGGGCCCTAAATATGTGATTATTAAGAAAGGCGAACATGGTGCTTTATTATTTCATGCCGATAAAGTGTTTTTTGCACCTGCTTTACCATTAGAAGAAGTATTTGACCCAACTGGTGCAGGCGATACTTTTGCAGGGGGCTTTATTGGGCATTTGGCAAAAACAAAGGATATTTCTTTTGAAAATATGAAGACTGCTATTATTATTGGTAGTGCAATGGCCTCATTTTGTGTAGAGAAATTCGGAACACAACGCTTAAAAGAAGTTACTAAACAAGAAGTAGATCAAAGATTGAGTGAATTTGTACAATTAGTAAATTTTGATATTACTTTAAATTAATTCAATTATTTAGTATATTCGCATAGCAATGTTGAACAATAAACATACAAAACGTATTAAAAAACCACGCTGAGCGGAAGGTATCTCTACGTTTTTGTATCAACAATAATATATTAAGAGGCCTTCCCAAAAGAAGGCCTCTTTTTTTATGGTTAATCGACGTTGAAATTATATTTATAACACTTAAAAGACTCCCTTTGGGAGGTGGAGGCAAAACATGAAAGTAGCAGTAGTAGGTGCAACCGGTTTAGTTGGAACTAAAATGTTGCAGGTTTTAGCAGAACGTAATTTTCCGGTAACAGAAATTGTTCCGGTAGCTTCAGAAAGATCTGTTGGTAAAGAAGTAAGCTTTAAAGGAAAAACCTACAAAGTGGTAAGCATGCAAGATGGTATCGCTGCTAAACCTGCTGTGGCCATTTTTTCTGCGGGCGGAAGCACTTCTTTAGAGTGGGCACCTAAATTTGCAGCAGCAGGTATAAAAGTAATCGACAACTCCTCTGCCTGGAGAATGGACCCGTCTAAAAAATTAATAGTACCAGAAGTAAATGCATCCGCAATTACTAAAGATGATTTTATTATTGCTAACCCAAACTGCTCTACCATTCAAATGGTGGTTGCTTTACAACCACTGCACCTTAAATATAAAATCAAAAGAGTAGTTGTGAGTACCTACCAAAGTGTTACCGGCACCGGTAAAAAAGCGGTAGACCAATTGTTTAATGAGCGCAAAGGTGTGGAAGGTGAAATGGCCTATAAATATCCAATTGATTTAAATGTGATTCCTCAAATAGATGTATTTCTGGATAATGGGTACACCAAAGAAGAAATGAAAATGGTGAAAGAAACCAATAAAATTATGCAAGATGAGTCTATTCGTGTAACCGCCACCACCGTTCGTATTCCAGTAGTTGGAGGTCATAGCGAAAGCGTAAATATTGAATTTGAAAACGATTTTGATGTGCAAGCGGTTAAAGATTTATTAGCAAAAGCTCCGGGTGTAATTGTACAGGACGACTTAGCTAATCAAATTTATCCGATGCCTTTATGGGCGCACGAAAAAGATGAAGTTTTTGTGGGCAGAATTAGAAGAGATGAAACACAAGCGAATACCTTGAATATGTGGATTGTAAGCGATAACTTACGCAAAGGCGCAGCAACCAATGCAGTTCAAATTGCTGAGTATATGTCTGCAAATGGATTGTTGTAGATAATTGATAATGGATAATTGACAATTGATAATGGACAATTGACAATTGATAATGGATAATTGATAATGGATAAACTTTCTTTAAAACAGTTGCAAGCATGGGACGCATTCAAACAAATGGATGAGCCTGTTCCTTCAACTGTTTTATTGGAAGAGATTGTACAATCACTCCATATTAATTACACCATTATCACTCAAGAACTAATAGCAAACATTTATAAAGTTCGTAAACCCTTTTCTCATAAGGGCAACTTTGGCCATGCACTTATTATGGCCGGAAGTAAAGGCAAAATGGGCGCCGCATTATTATGTGCCAAAGCCTGCTTAAGATCAGGTGCCGGCTTGGTAACCATTGCGGTTCCCGAAAATACTGCTGCTCTTATTCATACCGCTTTACCAGAAGCTATGGTGATAGAAAGAACCTATCCTTTTGATGCATGGAATCCATACAATGCATTTGCATTGGGGCCAGGGTGGGGAATTCATCAAGACAATGCAAATACATTGTTTGAAATCATACAAAACAATCAACGGCCACTTGTTTTAGATGCAGATGCAATTACTATTTTAGCCGAACACTCCGATTGGTTAAATATGCTTGCTGCAAATACTATTTTAACCCCGCATCCTAAAGAATTTGATCGCTTATTTGGCAGCTGTAACAACGATTTTGAAAGATGGATGAAAGCGCTGGACGCCTCCATTAAATACCATTGTATCATTATCGTAAAAGGACATTTTACTTTTATTGCTGCTGACGGAAAAGCATGGATTAATATAACCGGCAATGCCGGTTTGGCTAAAGGCGGAAGTGGAGATGTATTAACGGGTATTATTACAGGATTGTTAGCCCAACACTATACGGTTGAGCAAGCATCAATCATAGGCGTTTATATACATGGGCTCGCTGCTGATATAGCATTAACGAACCAAACTATGGAGAGCATGTTGGCTTCAGATGTTATTGAAGCGTTGAAAAAAATAACCCGTTAGTGAATATCGCTAACGGGTTATTTTTTTAATTTATTTGAAAGCCAAAACCAATAAATTATTCTTTTGGAGCAACTGTTAATGCTTGCAGTTTTACAATCATTTCTCTAATTTCTTTGATGCTGTAAAAACGGTAAATCTCCGGCTCTTTCCCATCAATCATTTCAGCAGAGCGCATTTGATGATAGGGGCCAACCACTTGTGCATCTGCGTTGTTGGTAATTTTAGTTGCCTGATTGGGTAAAATAAAAAAATTGCGATTTTCTACTGAAACATTTTTTCCTTCTGACAATAAAATCAATGAATCTATTTTTTGCTTAAGCACTTCTTGCGTTAAAACGGTTTGTGCTTTATCTGCCTTACTATACTTTTGATAACTACCAATGATGGTATCGTTTTTAACATTCACTACATATAATCCGTTGTCTAACATTTCTACCGTTGCCTCACCAACTGGTGTATTAAGCTTAAAGCTCACTTTTTTACTGTTGACATTCAATGTCTTTTCTTCATGTCCGGAGCCATCTTTAGATTGTATGGTACCTGCATTTACATCAATATCTGCAGCACCTTTACTCATTACCACAATGGTTTTAGGATCATTAGCACAAGAAAGCATTAAAAGAGATAAACTAAATCCAAATAATAATTTTCGCATGAGGTTGTTTTTTTAGATTGTATGTTAAGGATGAATTTACATTTATTTATGGATTGCTGCTATTTTACATTTGCAAAAGCCAATCAAAAAAAAGAGTCTCACCTAAGGGAGACTCTAAGATACATATTTAGTATAATATTATTTTGCAGCACTAAAACGTTCTGCTATTTTATTCCAGCTAATCACATTCCAAAATGCAGCTAAATAATCTGCACGTCTATTTTGGTATTTCAAATAATAAGCGTGTTCCCAAACATCTACCCCTAAAATGGGCGTACCCTTTACTTCAGCAACATCCATTAAAGGATTGTCTTGGTTAGGAGTAGAAGACACTTCTAATTTACCGTCTTTTACTAAAAGCCAAGCCCAACCGCTTCCAAAGCGTGTCATGCCAGCTGTTGCAAACTTTTCTTTGAAAGCATCAAAACTTCCAAAAGCTGCATCAATTGCGGCAGCTAAATCGCCCGATGGGGTACCACCTGCGTTTGGAGCTAAACTTTCCCAGAAAAAAGTATGGTTCCAATGACCACCACCATTATTACGAACTGCAGGACTAATTGTTCCGGCTACTTTTACCAGCTCTTCTAAAGATTTTCCTTCATTAGGAGTGCCGGCAACAGCTTTATTTAGGTTATCTACATAAGCCTGATGGTGTTTACCATGGTGAATTTGCATGGTAGTAGTATCGATATGTGGTTCTAAAGCATCATGTGCATAAGGTAGCGGTGCAAGTGTAAATGACATATGAAATGTTTAAGTTTTTAAAGAATAACAATATGCAAATTTAATGCTGTAAGCATTCACACAAGTGTTAATGTCTTATTTTGTTTCTTAATTCGTAAAATTTAGGAGATAGCCAAGACTTCTATCAGACTTTGATATGATAGGCATCAATTATTTTTATCTTTTAGACCTGAAAAACGACTTCATTAAAAATGCGCATTCGGCTTCCATGATGCCGCTAACTAATGCTGTTTTAGGATGAAAGGGCCAATTTTCTTTGGTGAGATGGCGATAGCCATTTTTTTCATCGGAAGCACCATAAACTACTTTGCCTAGTTTGCCCCAATATAATGCGCCGCAACACATAATACAAGGTTCTACAGTAACATATAAGCTGGCTTCGGGTAAATATTTTGCGCCTAAAGCGGCGTAAGCGGAGGTAAGAGCAAGAATTTCTGCATGTGCGGTTGAATCGTTTAAAAGTTCAACCTGATTATGAGCCCGCGCAATAATGGTATTGTTTAATACCACTATTGCGCCAACGGGAACCTCATCTGCCTCATAGGCCAATTGTGCTTCTTTCAATGCCTGCTGCATGTAATATTCATCGCTATGCAGTTGCATTGGTTATAATTTTTTGATGACAATATTTCTATACCATACATCATCTCCATGATCTTGTAGGGCAATATGACCAGTAAAGACTTTACCAAAATCCGGCATGTTTTTAAATTTACTTCCTGCAATCATCGCTTTCCAACTGTCATCGCCATAGGTGGTTGAAACAACATTTACTCCATTTAAATAAAAATTGAGTTTGCCATGATCTACCACTATTTCAGCTAAATTCCATTCGCCTACCGGTTTTGTAGCCAGGCTGGTAGAAGCAATTAAATCATACAAATCACCCGCTTTGTGTTTATAGATTTTACCATCACTATGGCCATCTGTATCTAACACTTGCATTTCAGGTCCGGTAAACCAAACATAATCATATTTAGTGGGCTCATCTTGCACAAAAAAGATGATGCCACTATTGCCATTGCGAGCAATCTTCCACTCAAGTTTCAAGTGAAAATTTTCAAATGCAGCATCCGAAACTAAATCACCGCCTTTTAAAGCAGGGTTTGCCTTTTTTGCAGTAGCATCTAAATGCAATGCCCCTTCTTCTACTTTCCATGCATCACCTGCAGTGGTTTGTTTGAAGGAATGCCATCCTTTGGTAGTTTTTCCATCAAATAAAGAAACCCATTTTTCGGGCTTAGGTTTTGCCGGAGAAAATAACAAAGCATTGACAAATAGAACTGTTGCGGTAATAATAGGATACATGTAGTTTATTTTTTTAGTAAAAGAACGTATTTAACCATTTGTTTGGCATCATCTTCTGAAATCTGTGGATGAGGTGTCATAGGTATAGCTCCCCAAACGCCACTTCCGCCTTTAATAATTTTTGACGCAAGTAATGCGATGTTTTCGTCATTGTTTTCATACTTATTAGCAACATCCTGGTAGGCCGGTCCAATGTTTTTTTCCTTCACTTTATGACAGGTTAGGCAGTCTGATTTGCCAATAAGTTCCAGCCCTTTTTGATAGTCGGGGTTACTACTTAAACTATTTGATGTGGTGGTACTTGTTGCTGGTGTAGCTTTTTCTTCCGTTTTTGGAGCGTCATTTCCACATGCGGCTGCAATAGCAGCCATTCCGAATACAATAATATATTTTTTCAAAGCGTATGTTTTAGGATTCTAAGTTAGGCATTTAATAGCCTTGATTTTATATTCCGAGTAGTTTTTTATTAAAAGCTTCATCGCTTCCTGTTCCGGCAAAATCATCAAATGTTTTATCGGTAACGCGTATGATGTGTTCTTTAATAAATGGAGCACCTTCCGCTGCGCCTGTTTCCGGATGTTTAATAGCACATTCCCATTCCATAACAGCCCATCCTGTATAGTTGTATTGAGCCAGCTTGCTAAAAATAGCTTTAAAGTCTACCTGCCCGTCTCCTAAAGAACGGAAACGACCAGCACGCTCCATCCAACTCTGATAGCCTCCATACACACCCTGCTTACCCGTAGGGTTAAATTCTGCATCTTTTACATGAAACATTTTTATGCGCTCATGATAGTGGTCTATATAAGCTTTATAATCGAGGCATTGCAATACAAAATGCGATGGGTCGTATAACAGGCAAGCCCTTTTATGGTGATTAACTTTATCTAAAAACATTTCATAGGTAACGCCATCATGTAAGTCTTCACCGGGATGAATTTCATAGCAAAGGTCTACACCATTTTCATCGAACACATTTAATATCGGCAACCATCTGTTGGCTAATTCTGTAAAACCTGTTTCCACCAATCCGGCAGGACGTTGTGGCCATGGATATACTGTTTGCCATAGTAATGCGCCACTAAAAGTTGCATGTGCATTTAAGCCGAGGTTGGAAGATGCTTTTGCTGCATACTTCAATTGTTGTATGGCCCATTCGGTTCTGGCTTTTGCGTTGCCACGTAGGTTTTCCGGTGCAAAACCATCAAATAAAGCATCATAAGCCGGATTTACGGCAACCAGCTGACCTTGTAAGTGCGTAGATAGTTCGGTAATTTTTAATCCGGCTGATTCCACTATCCCTCTAATTTCATCTGCATAAGTTTTACTCTCCGCAGCTTTTTGTAAATCAATGCATCTTGCATCCCAAGAAGGAATTTGCACACCGGTAAAACCCAATGAGGCTGCCCATTTGCAGATGGTGTCCAATGAATTAAAAGGGGCAGTATTGCCCATAAATTGAGCTAAAAAAATACCCGGTCCTTGTATGTTTGTCATAATATTGATTCAAATTTTATTGGATACATGCTTTAGTTAAATAGTGTAGGTAGTCCACTTAACATCTGATTGCGAAGAAGCCACTACATTATCAATAAACGCCATTCCACGAATACCGTCTTCCACTGTAGGAAAATCTAATGCTTCTTTAGAAGGAGTTTCTCCATTCATTTTAGCAGTAAGTGTAGTCGCAAAGTTTTTATAGATATTCGCAAATGCCTCTAAATAACCTTCCGGATGTCCACCCGGAGTGCGGCAGTTACCGGTTGCATAAGTAGAAAGTCTGTCGGTATAATTACCGCCGGCTCTTAATATTTGTGTAGGTTGATCTAACCATTTTACCAATAATGTATTAGGTTCCATCTGCGCCCACTCTATTCCACCTTTTTCACCGTAAACTCTTATTTTCAAAGCATTTTCTTCACCTGCTGCTACTTGTGAAGCCATTAATACGCCGGCTGCACCATTATCGAAACGAAGTAACACACTACCATCATCATCTAACATCCTTCCTTCTACCATGGTATTAAGGTCGGCACAAAGTTGCGTAATTTTAGATCCGGTAATATACTCCGCCAAGTGCGCTGCGTGCGTACCTATATCACCCATACAGCCGCTTTTGCCCGATTTTTTTGGATCAGTTCTCCAGGCGGCTTGTGCATTACCTTCTCTTTCACTCAACTTACTTAACCAGCCTTGCGGATACTCAACCCATACCTTTCTGATTTTACCCAAAACATTATCTGCTACCATTGCTTTTGCCTGCTTAACCATTGGGTAGCCGGAGTAAGTATGCGTTAAACAAAGTATTAATCCGGTTTCCTGCAATTTGGCTTTCAACTGTTTAGCTTCATCTAAAGTAAAAGTGATGGGCTTTTCAATCACTACATTAAAACCATTTTCCAATGCCATCATGGCGGGTGCAAAGTGTGCAAAGTTGGGCGTAACAATCGTAACAAAATCCATCCTTTGGTCAGCTGGCAAAGCAGCTTCTTTAGTAATCATTTCATCAAAAGTGAGGTAGATTCTGTCTTTGGGTAAAAAAAGTAGTTCACCCGATTCTTGTGCAATAGTGGGATTAATGCTTAGCGCACCACAAACTAATTCAATCATTCCATCCATATTAGCAGCAAAACGGTGAATAGCGCCAATAAATGCGTCTTTTCCTCCACCTACCATGCCCATTCGTAATTTTCTTCCCATTGTATTGAGTTTTTAATATTTGTATGATTGCTTTAAAAGTAAAAAATAATTGTGGATTCTACTGCTCTTTTTTAAAAAGTTGTGTATTTTATACGCAACAAATATTATATTTAATGTTCAAATTGAACCATAATAATCAGCCGGTTTAAACGTAGAGAAGCCATGCTGGCGTCTTAAAAAAAAAATAAAAAAATAAAACGTAGAGACGACATACTGGCGTCTTAAAAATTAAAATTAAAT
This sequence comes from Sphingobacteriia bacterium, assembly GCA_947460365.1. Taxonomy (GTDB): domain Bacteria; phylum Bacteroidota; class Bacteroidia; order Chitinophagales; family Chitinophagaceae; genus Sediminibacterium. The sequence goes on from CANHJH010000009.1 coordinate 15,186, forward strand.
TATACAAATGAAGCAGCCATCTAACAGAAGAAAAATAATTAAGCAAATACTCGCGGGTTCTGCTGTAGTTGCGGCTACACCATTCATTCCCAGCGTTGCATCCTCTACTATGGAAATCAATAAAAAATTAAAAGGCAACATCAATCACAGCGTGTGCAAATGGTGTTTTGATGGATTAAGTTTAGAAGAACTATGTATTGCTGCTAAAAAAATGGGTATTACTGCCATTGATTTAGTAGGCCCTGCCGGATGGGATACTTTGAAAAAATATGGTCTGGATTCCAGCATGTGTAATGGTGCTGAAATCAGTTTGGTTAAAGGATGGAACGATCCGCAATACCATGCAACACTCATTGAAAATTATACTAAGCACATTGATTTAGTTGCTGATGCCGGGTACAAGAACTTAATTTGTTTCAGCGGAAACAGAAATGGAATGGATGATATGGTTGGTTTAAAAAACTGCGTTACCGGACTACAAAAAATTATGGCACATGCAGAAAAACGTGGCGTGGTAATTATCATGGAATTGTTTAACAGCAGAATTGATCATAAAGATTATATGTGCGATAAATCGGCATGGGGGATAGAACTATGCAAACAATTGGGTTCTCCTAATTTTAAATTATTGTACGATATCTATCACATGCAAATTAATGAGGGAGACGTAATACGATCTATACAACAGCACCATCAATATTTTGGACATTACCACACTGCCGGTGTACCTGGCCGCCATGAAATAGATGAAACACAGGAGTTGTATTATCCGGCAATTATGCGTGCGATTGTTGCTACCGGCTATAAAGGGTATGTTGCTCAAGAGTTTATTCCAGTTGCAGAAGACAAATTAAGTTCGTTGAAAAAAGCAATTCAGATCTGCGATGTGTAATTAAACCGTAGCGACGCCATACCGGCGTCTTAAAAAATAACAACATACCGGCATCTATAAAATTCTTTAAATTCATAACATAAAATAATCATGGCAGAGCAAAATTTTGATGCAATTGTTATTGGCTCAGGAATAAGCGGTGGTTGGGCTGCAAAAGAGCTTACAGAAAAAGGTCTGAAAGTGTTGATGCTCGAAAGAGGTAGAAATATTGAACACATTAAAGACTACGTTAACGCAAATAAAGAAGATTGGGACTATCCGCATCACGATAGAAAAACACAGGAGATGATTGCCAATAATCCTGTTCGTAATAGAGATTATCCGTTAAACGAAAAGACCTACGATATGTGGGTAGAAGAAAAAGAAAGTCCTTATGTTGAAGTAAAAAGATACGATTGGTTTAGAGGATACCATGTAGGTGGCCGCTCGTTGATGTGGGGCAGACAAAGTTACCGGTGGAGTGATTTAGATTTTGAAGCCAATGCTAAAGATGGTATTGCTGTTGATTGGCCGGTAAGATATAAAGACATAGCACCCTGGTATGATTATGTAGAAAAATTTGCGGGTATTAGTGGTAACAGAGATGGCATACCGGTTTTACCGGACGGACAGTTTATGCCACCCATGGAAATGAATTGTGTAGAAAAGGATGTATCAAAAAGATTAAAAGAATATTATGAGAATCAGCGTGCCATGATTATTGGTCGTGTAGCCAATATTACTCAACCATTAGAAGGCAGAACCAACTGTCAGTATAGAAATAAGTGTTGGCTGGGTTGTCCGTTTGGCGCATACTTCAGCACACAATCCTCTACCTTACCCGCAGCAATGAAAACGGGTAATTTAACATTACGCCCATGGAGTATCGTATCTAAAATTTTATACGATAAAGATAAAAAGAAAGCAACCGGAGTAGAAGTGCTGGATGCAGAAACCAATAAAACGTATGTGTACAATGCCAAGATCATTTTCTTAAATGCATCTACACTTAACTCGTCTTGGATTTTAATGAACTCCGCAACAGATGTGTGGGAGGGTGGTTTAGGAAGCAGCAGTGGTGAGTTGGGCCATAATATTATGGATCATCATTTAGGAGTTGGAGCGCGCGGAAAAGTGGAAGGGTATGAAGATAAATATGTATTTGGAAGAAGAGCCAACGGTATTTATGTGCCGCGTTACAGAAATGTAGGAAATGATAAAAGAGACTACTTGCGTGGTTTCGGTTATCAAGGTGGTGCAGGAAGAGAAGGCTGGGGTAGAGAATTAGCAGAATTAAGTATTGGTGGTGATTTTAAAGATGCGTTGTTAGAACCGGGTGGTTGGACAATGGGCATGATGGGCTTTGGTGAAGTATTACCTGATCATGCAAATTTTGCTACCATCGATAAAACTGTGAAAGACAAGTGGGGACTGAATGTATTGAAGATAGATGCAGAGCTAAAAGACAACGAAAAGAAAATGCGTATTGATATGCAGGCCGATGCCATTGAAATGCTTACCAATGCCGGTGTTAAAGAAGTGAAGGGATATGAGGGCAATGGTGTGTTAGGTAGAGGTATTCATGAAATGGGCACTGCACGTATGGGTGCTGATCCAAAAACATCGGTGGTAAATAAACACAATCAAATTTGGGATGCTCCGAATGTATTTGTAACCGATGGTTCATTTATGACCTCCTCCGCTTGTGTAAATCCATCATTAACCTATATGGCATTTACCGCGCGAGCTGCAGATTATGCAGTAAGTGAGTTGAAGAAAGGAAATTTATAATTGGTAACAAGTCGATAAAATAAAAATATTTACAATGAATAGAAGAGAAGCATTATCTAGTGTAGCCCTTTTGTTAGGTGGTACCATACTAGGCGCAGAAGCTTTTTTATCGGGATGTAAAACTGCCTCAAAAGATGCGATTGCATTTACACCAACAGATATTGAACTACTAAGTGAAATTGCCGAAACCATTTTACCGGCAACTACCACACCCGGTGCCAAAGATGCAAAAGTGGGCGAATTTATGGCAGTAATTGTAAAAGACTGTTATACACCGGAAGAAAGCAAAGCATTTACCGAAGGAATGAAAAAAATAGAGGAAGCAGCAAAAACAAAGCATGGAACAAGTTTTGTAGCATCAACTAAAGAACAACGTCATGATTTGTTAGTTACGCTTGATAGTGAAGCAAAGGCAGTTCAAAAAAACCTAAAGGAAAAAGAAATGCCCCATTATTTTGCTATGATGAAACAGCTTACTCTTTGGGGATTCTTTACTTCTGAAGTAGGTGCTACTAAGGCATTGCGTTATGTAGCAGTGCCCGGCAAATACGATGGTAATTTTCCCTACAAAAAAGGCGACAGAGCTTGGGCTACCTCATAATTCACATACTAAAAACAATTACCAACAAATGAAATTGTGCAATTAATTGCAATTAATTTAAAATAAACAAACAATGAACAACAATAGAAGAAACTTTATTAAAACAACGGGCTTAGCAGCTGCAGGATTGAGTTTGCCATTCTTAGGCAAATCAAATTTATTGAATTCTTTTGGAGATGGAAAGAAGGAAGGACGTTTTGGAATACAACTATGGACAGTAAAAGAAGATCTGGCAGCAGACGTTAAAGGAACGCTTAAAAAATTAGCAGGATTTGGATATAATCAAATCGAAAGTTTTGAAGGTGCTAATGGAATATTCTGGGGCATGAAAAATACGGAGTTTAAAAAGTACATGGATGATTTAAACATGAAGATTATTTCGGCGCATTGCAACAATACGGTAGACTTTGAACGTAAAGCTGCTGAAGCTGCAGAAATAGGCATGAAGTATTTAATTTGTCCTTGGAAAGGAGCTCAAAAATCTATTGATGATTTTAAAAGGTTCAATGACGAGTTTAATAAGAGCGGAGAAATTTGTAAAAAGAACGGAATAAAATTTGCGTACCACAACCACGATTATTCGTTTAAACCAGTTGATGGTCAAATCCCACAAACCGTAATGATGGAAGGTACCGATGCATCATTGGTAGATTTTGAAATGGATATCTACTGGGTAGTTGCCGCAAAAGAAAATCCGATTGATTGGTTCAAAAAATATCCGGGAAGATTTACCATTTGCCATGTTAAAGATCAAACAACAGCTGCAACAGGTATTGAGTCATGTATATTAGGAAAGGGATCCATTAACTTTTCAAACATATTACACGAAGCAAGAAAATATGGCATGAAGCATCATATTGTAGAGCAAGAAGCATTTACTGGTTCAAATCCATTGGCGAGTGCAGCAGCAGATGCGGCTTACATGAAAGCCTTGAAGTTTTAGTAATTACTGGAAAGTAAGTTAAAAAGGCAAAGCCCATCTAATTGAATAGATGGGCTTTGCCTTTTAATGGAATAGTGTAATCAATTAATAAAATAGTTTATAAATTTGCAAATATGACTAACAAAGATCTTTATATAATTGCTGGTTGTAATGGAGCTGGAAAAACGACAGCTTCTTTTACTATTTTACCAGAAATTATTGACTGTAAAGAATTTGTAAATGCAGATGAAATAGCAAAGGGCTTATCACCCTTTCAACCAGAAAAAGTATCCTTTGAAGCTGGTAGAATAATGTTGAATAGAATAAATGAATTATTGAAACTAAAAGAAAGTTTTGCATTTGAAACAACTTTATCTACGAAAAGTTATAGACAAAAAATCATAAATGCTAAACAAAATGGATATACAATAACTTTACTTTTCTTTTGGCTTCAAAGTATAGAATTAGCGAAAGAACGAGTAAAAACAAGAGTATTGGAAGGTGGGCACAATATTGACCCGGAAATAATAGAAAGGCGTTATTATAAAGGAATTAAAAATCTATTTGAAATTTATTTACCAATTGTTGATGGCGCATTAATTTTTGATAACTCAATTGGAAAACACATGCTTTTAGCACAAAAAACAATTGATGGGAAATTAAATATTATAGACACAATAAAGTTTAACGAGTTAAAAAATAAACAATGACAACTGTTGAAAAACAAATTGAACAGAAAAATAAAATTCTCCTAGGACTTGAAAAGGTGTATGAAAAACTTATTGAGTTTAAAAAATCAAAAAAAACAGATCTTGTTGTTATGAAAGACAATAAAATTGTTAAAATAAAACCTTGATGCGATCACATCTCTATAACTTCAATATAAATTGGTTGTTTAGTGTCTGTTAATATTTTATATTCTTTTTATTATCACTCGTAAAACATCTAGTCTACAAATGTTTCCTGTATAACAGACTTGACTTTGTAAATTTCTTTATTGTGTAAGAAATCAAATAATTTTACTATTCGTACTCTATCAATTGTTCGAATTTGATCCAATACAATCCAACTTTTGATGTTGTTATGTTTTACCTCTACTCTGGTTGGATAAGATTTGGAACTACTTGTAATGGGAGCTATTACAATAGTTTGTAAATACTTATTCATTTCATCAGGAGAAATAACCACACAGGGGCGAGTCTTTTTCATTTCACTGCCGATAGTTGGGTCGAGGTTTACTAAAACAATTTGGTATTGTTTTATTTCCATTCTTCAAAGTTTTCATCTTCAAAAATATCAGACATTAGTAATTTGTCATCACCATTCTCGTGCATTTTCTTAAAAGCTTTTTCCCAACCATTTCTTGAAGAGGTCTTTGGTTTTAGAATAATGCAGTCTTTTTCGAGGATAAGTTCTATTGAATCCTGAATGTTGTATTTTTCAATGAGGGTTTTTGATAATCTTATTCCTCTGGAGTTTCCGATTGATATAATTGGTATGTTCATTTGATTATAATGTAATTACAAAGTTATTACACAAATATCATGTTACCAAATTAGTAGTATAACTTCCTATTTTAGAATTGAGATCTGTATTTCCCTTTTAGATTGATTTAATGACATATTTTTTATGCTCTTATTACTAATGGTTTTATTTACTTACAAATTTCGAATATTAAAACTTCTGATTAATAGGTATTTACCGCAATATTTAAGGTGTTTTAACCCGGTTCGGTTTGATACCTACAAACAATATTGTGTCTTTTAATGACACATCATTGGTCGGCTCATTTTGAATTTACTGTATATAATAGAGGGTAGTAAAACAAAGCTGCAATTCAATGATGAAATTGTGACAAATTTCACTAAACATACAAGTTAGCGTGGCGCATCGCCAATGAAAGAGAAAGCCCATCTAATTTAGATGGGCTTTAGTATATATAGCTTAAACAAATCAATTTAGAACTGTCTGTACTTTCTTCTTACGAACTGATTAGCATCATCAAAGTTGGTAATCTTCATATTTGGACCGTCCCACATTAGTTTAATGTTTCTTCCAGGATAATAAATATTACCTTTTTCGTTTTTAGCTTGAATATCATAGCTTCTGATGGCTAAATTGCCCATTAAAACGCTCTCGGTTAATGGTCCGGAGATATCAAAATGAGAACTTAGGTTCTTAGCTTTTTCTGATCCGTACCCAGCAATAGCAGCATCTACCCATGTTGTGTAGTGACCCGCTTCGCCATTTGGTACACGAGCAATTGTTTTAGGAACGTTTGTTTCTTTGGTTTTGCTGATTGGCAATAAGTTGGGTCTTGCTCCGTAGGTACCGCACATCATATTGCCTTTAGTTCCAACAAAAATCACTCCATTGCTACCATCCGGATCTCCCATCATTTCATTAGGGCCTAATTCTTCAGGACGCTCTGGTTGAATTCCTCCATCCATCCAATGTAATTTAACATCGGGCTTGCCGTTCATTCCTTTAAAGGTTAACGTGATGTGAGAAGAAGTAGGGCAACTTTCTGGATAATATGCTTTGTTCCAAGGTTTTAAGTATCTGGTAGCAACGCTACATTCTGCCGAAACAGGATATCCTAATCCTAAAACACTGAAAGCAGGCGCCATAATATGACAAGCCATATCACCCAATGCACCGGTACCATAATCCCACCAACCACGCCAGTTAAATGGCAATAATCCATCTACGTAATCTTTTAAAGGCGCATTTCCTAACCAAAGATTAAAATCTAATCCGGCAGGAACAGGACTTGAACTAGTAGGCCAACCCACACCCTGCGGCCAAACTGGTCTATCAGTATAACAATAAATCGTATGAATATCGCCAACAAGGCCGGCATTGTACCACTCCATTAATTGACGAACACCATCTCCAGAAGTACCCTGATTACCCATTTGCGTTACCACTTTATAGTCGTGCGCCGCTTTGGTCATCATACGTGCTTCGTAAATATCATGTGATAGTGGCTTTTGTACATACACGTGCTTATTTAACTGCATAGCAGCTAAAGCAATTTGAGCATGCATGTGGTCTGGTGTAGATACAGAAACCGCATCTATATTTTTATGTTCTTTATCTAGTAATTCACGGAAGTCCTTATAAATTTTAGCCTTTGGAAAGCGTGATTTACTGGTAACCATCTGGCGCTCATCTACATCACATAAATAAGCTATATCGGCTTTTCCACCCTGGAAAAAATTCCAAATATCGCTTTCACCTTTACCTCCCACACCAATACCTGCAATTTGTAGCTTATCGCTTGGCGCAGTAAAACCTTTACCCATTACGTGGCGTGGAATAATGTAAAATCCGGCAGCAGCAAGTGCACTGTTGCGTATAAAAGAACGGCGTGATGGTTGAGCAGATGTGTCGTTGGCCGAAGACGACATATCTTTTTTGGATTTGTCTTTTTGGTTCATATCTAGCAATTAATAGGGTATGAATATAATTAATTTTTTAGAATCAAATGAGGAAATTTGATGGAGGGAACTTGCTTTTTCAAAAAATAATCGATGGATGCTTTATATGGGGATTGTGTTTGATGTAAATCCGTACAATTGTTGTGTTTTGGTTTCCTCCCTAATAGTTTTTCCTTAACTTGTACACCTAAATTATGGATATGTCTAATTTGACTGAACAGTTATTCAATATGCGCCGATTTTTTGAAACAGGTGCAACTAAACCTTTTGCGTTTCGAAAGCAGCAGCTAAAGCAATTAAAACAAGCAGTAATAGACCATGAAGATGGTATTTACGCGGCGTTGCATGCCGATTTACACAAGAGTAAAGAGGATTGCTGGATTACAGAAAATGGATTTTTTTTAGCTGAATTAAAAGATACGTTGCATAATTTAGAAAATTGGATGGAGCCGGAAGCGGTACCTACTAATTTATTAAACCTTCCATCTAGCAGTAAAATAGCTAGAGAACCATTGGGGGTAGTATTAATTATTGCTCCCTGGAACTACCCCTTTCAATTATTGTTTACGCCATTAATGGGTGCCCTTGCAGCAGGAAATTGTGTAGTATTAAAACCCAGTGAATTTGCACCGGCAACTGCTGCTATTATGAACAAAATTATAGCTGCCTGCTTCCCACCTGAACAAGTATTGTATGTAGAGGGAGATGGTGCAACAGTTATTCCGGAGTTGATGAATAACTTTGCTTTTGATCATGTGTTTTATACTGGTAGTACTACGGTAGGAAAAATTATATACAAAATGGCAGCTGAACATTTAGTACCTGTTACTTTAGAGTTAGGAGGGAAGAGCCCGTGCATAGTAGAAAGCGATGCGAATATTAACGTGGCTGCAAAAAGAATTGTATTTCCAAAATTCTCTAACGTAGGTCAAATGTGTGTGGCGCCCGATTATGTTTTGGTGCACGAAAGTAAAAAAGAAGAATTGGTGCAAGCCATGCAAAAAGCCATTGTTAAATTATATGGCGCAGAACCCGCAAATACAGTGGGTTATGGCCGGATGATTAATGAAAAACAATTCAACCGGGTAGTTAGTTATTTAAAAGATGGCAATATTATTACCGGAGGCAAACATGATGCTGCTACATTATTTATAGCGCCAACTTTAATAGACCATGTTTCGTTGGATGCTCCCATTATGCGCGATGAAATATTTGGACCAGTATTACCAATACTTACCTACAGCACCATGGAAGAAGCAAAAGCCATCATCGCTAAAAATCCAAATCCATTAGCGTTTTATGTATTTACTTCCTCCAACAAAAAAGCACAGGCCTGGTTAGATGCAGTTCCTTCGGGAGGCGCATGTGTTAACACTTGCAGCTTACATTTAACGAATCCTCATTTGCCATTTGGTGGTAGAGGATTTAGCGGAACAGGCGCCTATCATGGCAAAGCAAGCTTTGATACATTCAGCCATAAAAAATCGGTAATGAAAACGCCAACCTGGTTTGATCCATCTTTAAAGTATCCACCATTTAAAGGGAAATTGGGATTGTTGAAGAAGATGATTGGGTAACATTACAAAGTCAAAAGTTAAAAGTCAAAAGTAGAGACGACATGCTGGCGTCTTAAAAAGTCAAACTTAAAAAATCTAATAGTGAAAAAAACACTAATCGCAATTGTAATTTTACTGGTTGCTGCATTATTGGTTAAAAGAAAAAACATGACTTGGCGTCAGTCTATACTCAAGACATTATATCCCATTATTATGCTGAAAGGCAAATTGATGGGCAACAAAAACGATATTTTACTGAATACCAGCAAGGTAATGCCACCACTATCATTCTATGATTTAACAGCAATACAATCTAATGGCGATACCATTCTTTTCTCTTCTTTTAAAGGGAAGAAAGTTTTGATTGTAAATACGGCAAGTGATTGCGGCTTTACCGGCCAGTATGATGAGTTAGAAGCTTTGCATCAACAATATGGCAATCAATTGGTGATACTTGGTTTTCCTTCCAACGATTTTAAAGAGCAGGAGAAAAAGTCGGATGATGAAATAGCTGCTTTTTGTAAAATCAATTACGGAGTAAGTTTTCCTTTAATGAAAAAATCGGGTGTAGGTAAGCAATCCAATCAACATAAAGTATTTGAATGGCTGAGTAACAGTTCAATTAACGGATGGTGTAATCAATCACCGGCATGGAACTTTTGCAAATACCTGATAGACGAAAACGGTGTACTAACAGGTTATTACAATAACATGGTGAGTCCGTTAACAATTCCCATTAATTAATCGGACAATTCTGGTGATAGTCGATTAGTTCAATGGGGGTTCGTTCAATACTGTATCCGGTATAAGCTGCTGCAACTTCATCTAACACTGCATCAATTTCTTCTTGTAGCATCAAGGTAACTAAACGGGCTCTGTAGTCTTTTATACCCGGCAAGCCTTTTAAATAGTTGGCGTAATGGCGGCGCATTTCAAAGATGCCTACTTTAGGTCCTTTCCATTCTAAAGATTTGTGCAAATGTTTTTTACAAACTGCCACACGCTCTTCTACCGTTGGGAAAGGCGGCATTTCACCGGTAGCAATAAAATGTTTAATCTCTCTAAAAATCCATGGGTAGCCAATAGCAGCGCGTCCAATCATAATACCATCTACCCCATAGCGTTCTTTGTATTGAACGGCTTTCTGCGGACTATCTATATCACCATTGCCAAAAATGGGAATGTGTATGCGCGGGTTATTTTTTACTTTGGCAATCAAGCTCCAGTCGGCTTCGCCTTTATACATTTGTGCCCTGGTTCTTCCATGAATGGCCAGTGCTTTAATGCCCACATCTTGCAAGCGTTCTGCCACTTCTTCAATGTTTTTAGTGCCATCGTCCCAGCCTAAGCGGGTTTTAACTGTTACAGGCAATTTAGTGCTTTTAACCACCGCATCGGTTAATCGAACCATCAAATCAACGTCTTTCAACACACCGGCACCGGCACCTTTCAGCGCAACTTTTTTAACCGGACAACCAAAATTAATGTCCAATAAATCGGGGTTAACTGTTTCTACAATTTTAGCACTCAGGGAAAGCGCTTCTTCATCCCCTCCAAAAATCTGAATCCCAACGGGGCGTTCATAATCAAAAATATCGAGTTTTTGTCGGCTTTTAATGGCATCTCTAATCAACCCTTCACTACTGATAAACTCAGTATACATAAGGTCTGCGCCGTTTTCTTTACATACTGCGCGAAATGGCGGATCGCTTACATCTTCCATGGGAGCTAATAATAGCGGAAAATCGGGGAGGGTTATTTGATCAATTTTTACCATATTGCGAATGAATTCCTTTTATTCTTTATTCAATTGTAAAGAATTTGCGAAATTACAACCTTATTCATCAAAACAATGAAAAGTGCCCAATACAAAATTTGTACACTAACTGCGAATAAAATTAAGGCTAATACCATCAACCAAATAAATCAATAAAAATTTAATCGACATATGAATCAACAATCAAGTATAGGCTATGGCACCCAATTTGCCATTTTATTGGGACTATTAGGGGTGGCTTTAATTTTAAGTGGCGTTTTAATGGGCGTTGCTGCATCAGTTTTATTACATCAACCCATATTAAAAGTTGGCCCAGAATTATTGAAGCCAGAAAACGCTAATATTGCGCGGATATTCAATACGGTTACTGCATTTATCTCCTTCTTTGTACCCGCTTGGGTAGTTGCCAGAATTGTTGGCGGCCAACCTATGCAGCAACTGGGTTTTAATACAACCATTTCTAATAAACAAATTGGTTTAGTTGCTCTTATTGCCACAGCAGCATTGTTTGTGAGTGGTTCATTAGGTGCGGTGAATGAATTGATTCCTATGCCGGCTTCGTTTTTAAAATTGGCCCGATCAATTGAAGAATCATATAAAACAGCTATGTTATCAATGGCAACCATGCACTCGGTTACTGATTATATATTGAGTTTAATGGTGATTGCTTTAGCCCCCGCAATAATTGAAGAAGTATTATTTAGAGGAAGCATGCAAAATATATTAGTAGGGTGGACAAAAAATGCTTGGATAGGCATAATAGTCACTTCGATTATTTTTAGTGCAATACATGGTTCTTATTTTGGTTTTTTGCCACGGTTGGCTCTAGGAATTATTTTGGGATTAATTTATTATAAGAGTAAAAATTTGTGGTTAAGTATATTCATGCATTTTATTAATAATGGCGTGGTAGTTACACAAATGTATATTTTAACCAAAATGGGTAAACCTATTGAACAGGCAATAGATGAAAAATCTCCGATATGGACTGGTGCCATTGCGCTGATTGGGATTTATTTTTTGTTCAGATTTTTTAATAAAGAATCGGATCGGGTTGTAGCGTCCTCAAACATCAACGCGCTTTGATGCGTAAAGCGTTTTTGCTGAACTCGATTTTTCACTTTATTGGTTAGGTTATTAATCCACAAATACCGTGAAAAAATAGTAAAAACAGGTATTTGCCGTATAGGTAGGCTGTTGGACGAATAGTTATTTCGTGTCATTCATTCAAAAGAGTGAATGCGCCATAAATGATCAGTACCAACACTTCCTTTAGTTTCATTCATCATTCAACTAAAGTTCGCTTAATATGCGTAATAGTTGGTTGGCTGATTCAATGTGTTGTTTTTGGTCAGGGTATTGCTCCCTTGCAACTTACTACGCAGTTTCAGCCACCGTATAGCAGCAACATCAACGATTATATCACCGCTGGGTCGGAAAAGCTGCGCCTGATAGTTTTACAGCGCGATTTAACCCAGGCCAACTACCGGTTTTATTTGCGGATGGAGTTGAGCGTAAATGGCAATGTGTTGTTTAGAACACCCGCCGGCTGGGTGCCAAACGAGTTGATTAATATTTTACCGGGCACGCCTACCATTTTAGATGGCACGCAGTTGCAAACCTATTTTGATGCCAACAATTTGGAGTTTGTAGGATATAGCAGAGAGCAATACATCCGCACGGGTAATTTGCCGGAAGGCTTTACTACTATCTGTTTTACGGCGTATGATGCGGGTAGACCAGAAGTAAGTGTGAGTCACCCGGCATGTGGCATGTATTACCTCACTTTATCGGATCCACCGATGTTGGCAATGCCCACTTGTGGTAGTGATGTATTGGCACGCACTCCGCAGCAAGTTGTATTTAATTGGATAGCCATGGGGATGGGTAAAATAAGTGCCACGCCTACCCAATACGAGTTCAGTTTGTATGAGAACAGAGATGGCCGCAACCCCAATGAGGTGGTAGAAAGTTTGCGCCCCATCTACACGCAACAAACTTCTGCTACGATGATGGTGTACGGTATGACCGAACCCATGCTTACGGAGGGGATGCAATACGTGTGGCGGGTGCAGGCCATAGATGATTTAGGAAAAGCAGCATTTAAAAACAATGGGTTCAGTACCCCATGTACGTTTACGTACAAAAGTGCGGATCAATACAATTGGCAAGAAGCACCTGCAATAAAGCTGCGTGCCGATGTGTTGAACCACGAGCGGGTAAAGCTGGTGTACAACTGGGATAAGGCCCTGCCGTACGACGAATATTTTGTAGAGTTCCACAAGCCCGGAAAGGAAAACGCCTGGTTTTCTGTAACGAGATCTGATACGGTGTACCATTTGGTGAACTTAGAAGAAGACATGCAGTACGAGGCGCGGGTAACGGGTATAAAAGGCGTCAACAAAGGCAAGACCAGTGAAACGGTGCGATTTAGGACTACTAAAAAGAAGGTAGCCAACTGCAAAGAAACACCGAGTGTGCTGGCCACTTACAATGGCAGACCGTACACTAGGGCAATGAAGAACGACCTGATAAAGTTTGGTGATTTTGAGTTGACGATCAACCAGCTGCAAAAGTTGCCGGAGCCGGGCTGGTACCGAGGCACAGGTAATGTGAAGGTAGATTTTATGGCGGGGATGCTGTTTAAAGTAAAGTTCGAGAATTTGCAGATAGACGATCGGTTGGAGGGCACCGCCGGTGAGTTGGTATTCATGAGAGAGGGGATGGAAGCGTGGAAGGAGCAGGTGAAAAGCGTGGAGGAGGTGGTGAAAGAATTGGTTAAAAATGTGCAACAATTATTAAAGCATTATACGGGAACGGAAAGTGATAAAAAAGAGATTGCCGCAGCACAAAAACAGGTAAATGAACAATACGAGCTGTTGTTTAATAGTCCGTATTTAGCCCAACCAACAAAAGATAGTTTAAAGCAAATGCAAACAAAAGCCAGGGAGAGTTGGGATGCACTGGCGAAAGGAAGAAAATGTACTGAAACAGAAAAAGTTGTAGAGAATAAAAGTAAAGGTCCGTATATTTATAATGATTATTTGGGAGACGAATATAGTTGTTATACCAATCAGGTTGAACAAGAATTGGAAGAAATCGAGTCAGGAGTTAATACAATAGCTTCCGAGAAAGCAGAAGGGTTGGATTGTTATTGCAATCAAAGCCCAACGATAGCAGATTACCTATTAAAATTAAATCCATTTTCTGGTGAATCACCCTGCGTGTTTGTGCAAAAGGCATTAAAGCGAATAAAGGAGTCTGTGGGAGATCAGGAATTTAGTTTTATTACATCAAGGGAAACGGAGGCAAATCAATTGATTAGTGAAACGGAGTGTTTAAGTATAATGGGAGAGGAGATTAAAAAAACGAGGATCATATATTTTACGGAACAATTGCAGCAAATGGGAAAGAGTAGTTATTCCTTTCCTTTTAATAAAAACGACTTGCAAGATTATGCATACAAAGGTGATGCAAAAAATCAAAGAGGCTTGATACATTATAACAAAAAAGGTATTTCAGACTTTATGATTTTGATAGATGAAGAAGATGATGCGAAGTTTGAAAAACAGCGTGAAGTGTTGAAAAAGTATTTGGGAATTGGGGGAGGGGGATATATAGTTAAACCAAAATATTCTGTAGCAATTGGCAGTGTTCCAATAGGGGGTTTACAAATTACACAACAAGGAATTGATTTCATAACTTATCACGAGGAAGGAAAAAATCCAACCTTGCATGTATATAATGACTTTAAATCATCTAAAAGTAAGTATTGTAATGAACATTATGAATACGATATGAATAATAATCTAATTGGTATTAAATCTGGTCATAACACCCATGCAAAGTGGTCCAGTCGAAAATGTATTGATGATAGTCATGTAGGAATTATTAAAGATAAAAGAGGATATGGTAATCCTACAATTGGATGGGGGCATTTAATTACAACTGAAGCTGAGTTGAAAAGGTTTTGTATAACAAAGGATGCAAAAATTACTTTAGAAACAGCGAATATTCAATTGCAAGATGAATTTAATGAAGTTACCCGTCAATTGAAAAATGCATTACCTAATATTTCTTTATCACAGTGCCAATTTGATGCTTTAATGAGTATTGTGTTTAATAGAGGTATTGGTTGTGAAAGGTGCCCTAAACATCCAAATGGTTCAGCATTTAAAGGGTCTAAGCTGTATAACAAATTAAATAATGGAGTAAATTTAGATAATTCAGAATATGCTACACTAATTATAAATGATGGTTCAAAACTTGCAGGAACTGCAAGGAGAAAGGACGAGGCTGATTTATTTAATAATTGTAAATATAGATAGGAATGGAAATCAAATATTTATTTATCTTCTTTTTTTTTATTTCTACTCAAACATTTTCCCAAAAAGAAATTTTGGTAGGAGGGAAAAAAATACAAATGGAATTAGTAGACAGCAATAAATTTGATATAAAAGGAGTATGGAAAATAGTTGATCAAAAATATTTTTATGATGATGGTGAAATTAGTGACAATAAATGGGATAGTTTAGATAAAGGAAATCCCGTTTTTATTTCTGATAGCATGATCTATGCATGTACACATACATTATTTTCAAATTTTGCCGCAAATCCTTTTTTTAAATATGATTACTTTTATTCGTTTTCTGAAGGAGGGGATTTTTTTAATCAGTTTAGCGATAGTGTATTACATATTGCCATTTGGGCAAAAGGCGATTGGGAAAAATTTGGTAAGAATATCGATCCAGTATCTACATACGATGCATATGTACTAAATAATAATTATATTGTTATTTCTAGTAATAATTCTTTTAGATATTTAGAAAGAATTACAAAGCCTACAGGGGATGAAGGGTGGAAAAAAATTAATGATTATACAGCAATATATTTAAATGATTTTATCGATGACATTCGCTTACTAGTGCCTAATTTAAAAATGAATCGAGATAAATTTATAGAATATATTTTTTTTCCAAAATTTAAGTGTAACGATCCCAAATTAGTATTAAAAAATTTATCTTATGATGAGCTGAAAAAAAATAGTGAACCAAGAAGTGTATTATATAAGAATTTAAATTTGACTAATAAAACCCTGAAGGGTTATTTATCTATAGATAAACTTCAATCTGATGTTTTTACCATTAATCAGGGATCTGAATTTTGTAAAGGATCTTATGCAAAATTCTTATGGCGAATAGTTTCTGATACCACTACTTTAAGTAAAACAATTCAAATCGAAAAAAGCACCATTTATACCTCCCCCAACATTCCCACCAAAATGTATTTAGTAAAATTTGATGAAGTAGAAGTAATCGCTGAAAAAGACAATTGGCTGCATATTAAATATTATGGTAAAAAAATAGTGGAAGGCTGGATTCGGAAAAAGGATACGGAGTTTCATTAAATCCATTTTCCGGTGAATCACCCTGCGTATTTGTGCAAAAGGCATTAAAGCGAATAAAGGAGTCTGTGGGATATCAGGAATTTAGTTTTATTACATCAAGGGAAACGGAGGCAAATCAATTGATTAGTGAAACGGAGTGTTTAAGTATAATGGGAGAGGAGATTAAAAAAACGAGGATCGTATATTTTACGGAACAATTGCAGCAAATGGGAAAGAGTAGTTATTCCTTTCATTTTAATAAAAACGACTTGCAAGATTATGCATATAAAGGTGATGCAAAAAAGCAAAGAGGCTTGATACATTATAACAAAAAAGGTATTTCAGACTTTATGATTTTGATAGATGAAGAAGATGATTTGAAGTTTGAAAAACAGCGTGAAGTGTTGAAAAAGTATTTGGGAATTGGGGGAGGGGGAAATGTCGATAAAGTTATAAACAAAAAAAACAAAAACTCTTTTACTATAACATTAGAACAAATGAAACAAATTTTTACTAATGCAAAAGAGGAAAATTTACGAAGAATGTTGATTTATATAAATAAATATTGTGGAGATGTAAATATAAATACTCCATTACGCATGGCTCATTTTTTAGCTCAAGTGGGTCATGAGTCAGGTCAATTTTCATCATTTATAGGAACAAATGGGGAGAGTGGGTGTTATACGAAATCAAATAAAAATTGGTCAATATTTTTTTCATTAACATGGAAAGAGCCCCCATTTAGTAGTAATTGTATAAGTAATAATAATTTAAGAGCCCCAACAGATAGGTCTGAAACAAGATATGGAAGGGTTAAAAAATTGAAATGGCATAATATAAATGAGGTACCTGATGAATATATTTATAATGGGAAGAACAGTAGTGAAATGACTAAAAGAATGTTAAGTTTAATGTATTGTTGTGAAGGCGGGAATGGCTGTGTAAATACTGAAGATGGGTATAAATATAGAGGTCACGGAATTATGCAATTAACTTGGAAAAATACATACATTAAATTTGATAAATGGTTAAAATCAAACTATCCTGAAACTTATCAAGATGTTGTTACAACTCCCGATTTAGTGGCTACAAATGAAGAAATAAGTGTTTTGTCTGCATTGTGGGAATGGGATGATAAAAATCTAAATAAGTTTGCTGATAAAGTGTTAATAGAGTCGAAAGACGATGATGAAAATTTTAATTCCTTAACTAAGAAAATTAATACAGGTACAGTTGATATTGATAAAAGATTCAGTTTGTTTAAGCGGGCAATAAATATATTATTATGATTAAAAAATATTTTTTACTATTTTATTTTTTATTACTTAGTTATGCACTTATTGGTCAACAACCAAGCAATAAAAAATATTTGCAAGGCGTTTGGAAAGTAACTAACCCAATTCCAAATGATTATACTTTTTTGGTTGTAATAAGTAATATTCGATTTTATCTTTATAAAAATAGTAAATACAAAAATTTCTTTGATGACAATGACTCATTATACTTTAAAGGAAAGTATTTTGGTTTCCCGAAAAAAAACTGGGTAAAAGAAGCAGGTGGAGCAGATCTAAGTAGTATTGACAATTACCGTTTTAATAATAGTTTTTATTTGTCGGATTTGAATTTTGATACTCCGTTTAATAATGAGTTTGTATATTTTACTTTGGAAAAACAAAC
>CANHJH010000010.1 GCA_947460365.1 Sphingobacteriia bacterium
CTATTTGCTGAAAAGGGATTTGAGGGCAGCTCTATAAGAGACTTGGCCACCATTGCAGATGTAAATATTGCGATGGTGAATTACTATTTCGGGTCGAAAGAAAAATTGTATGAAGCGGTGATTGAGAAGCGGGTGCTTTACATGAGAGATTTCATAGACAATGTTTTATCAAATACTTCATTATCGTTGATTGATCAATTAGACTTAATTATAGACGGATTTGTAATCCGTTTTTTATCGGATCCATTGTATCACCGGGTATTGCAGCAAGAGTTGCTCGTTTCAAAAAGGGCGCACATGCATGAGCGTATCATTGAATTGATCATAAAAAATGCCAAAGATGTAATTAACATTATAGATAAAGGAATTCGGAATAAAGCATTCAAAAAAGCTGATCCGGAATTAATATTTGCTTCTATACTTGGTACTATAAGTCAGGTTATGTTATCAAAAACTTTATGCAATCGCTTAATGGACAAGCCGATAGAATTTGACCCGTATTCAGATAAAAAAATACAAGAAAGATTATCATCACATATTAAACAATTCGTTCACGCTCTTCTAATTATAAATAAATAAAATGGAACAAAGAAGTACACATTCAAACAAAAAAAAGTCGCCCGTTAAACTCATCATTTTATTATCGGTATTGAGTATTGGCGCTTTTATTGGATTTAAAAAGATAAGGTTTGCACTTACACATGAAACAACGGATAATGCGCAGGTTGAAGCTCAAATTACTCCTGTATTACCCAGAGTGGCAGGGTATGTTAAAAATATTACTGTAAAAGATTATGATAGTGTAAAAGCCGGGGATTTATTAGTAGAATTAGATGATGCGGAATTACAAGCACAATTAAGTGAGATGGACGCAGACTATAAACAAGCTGAAGTTGATATTATTCAAGCAAGAGCCAATTTAAATAACGCAGTTATCTCCTTAAAAGTAAACAAGGGTAACCTTGAGTTAAGTGATTATAAAAACAGTAAAGCCTTGGCTGATTTCAACAGAGACAAAAAATTATATGAGGGAGAGGCTATCACCAAAAAGCAATTAGATGACAGTAAATTTAATTATGAAATAGCTACTAAAACAGCAGCAAACGTTAAAAATGATTTATCAACGGCTGAAAGTAGAATAGCCGTATTACAATCAGCCATCCAGAAAGCAGAAGCGGTAATGACTGTAAAGCGTGCGAGGATTGATCAACAACAATTGAAAATTACTTATACAAAAGTATATGCGCCACAAGGAGGTAAAATTGGCAAGAAAACCATTAGTATTGGACAGTTTGTACAAATTGGCACTCCAATGTTTTCGATTGTAAATGATAGTGCATATTGGATTGTTGCAAACTTTAAAGAAAACCAAATTAAATCATTACTTCCTGGAAAGAAAGTTGACATTGAAATTGACGCATTTCCAGACATGAAATTAACCGGAACAGTAGCTAGCTTAAGTGAGGCAACCGGTGCTAAATTTGCACTATTACCCCCCGACAACTCAAGTGGAAACTTTGTAAAAGTTACGCAACGTGTGCCTGTAAAAATTTGGTTTGATAATTTACCACAAATTAAACATTTTCTTAGAGCGGGTTTGAGTGCAAGTATTATAGCCGAAAAATAAAAATTAAAAAAATATGGCGACCCCAAAAGGTTTTGCTAAAGCAATTATAATTATTACCACTGTTTCAGCAGCTGTTATGGAATTGATAGATACGTCTATCATTAACGTAGCATTAACTGATATGAGTGGGAGTTTAGGTGTGAATATAGAAGATATCAGCTGGGTCATTACTTCTTATGCAATTGCGAATGTGATAATCATTCCTTTAACAGGATTTTTAGCCGCTTATTTTGGCAGAAAAAATTATTACCTGGCATCAATGATTATATTCACGATCGCATCATACCTATGTGGGCAATCTTCTAGTTTATTGGAAATAGTTATTTGGCGATTTGTGCAAGGTGTTGGAGGTGGTGCATTGCTATCTACCTCACAATCTATTTTATTTGATGCGTTTGAGCCAAAAGACAGAGGTAAGGCAGCAGGCTTATTTGGTATGGGCTTAATCTTAGGGCCTACTTTAGGCCCCACATTGGGAGGCTATATCATGCAACACTTTAGTTGGCCACTCATATTTATGATTAATATTCCCATTGGGATTATTGCTACTGTGTTATCCTATATTTTTATAGAAAAGCAAGAAAACGAAGGTAAAAATAAATCAACTATTCATATTGATTACCTGGGAATCGGATTGTTGGCTGCATTTATTAGTTGTTTACAATTTGTGTTGGAAAGAGGTCAGAGTGAGGATTGGTTTAACAGTGAATCAATTAGAATTTGTTCATTAATTGCCACTGTTTCATTTATTGTATTTGTATGGCATGAATTGAGAATAAAAAATCCGGCTGTAAATATCAGGCTACTGGGCAATAGAAATTTAGCTTTTACCAGTATTTTCACATTTATTGCCGGCATTGGATTGTTTACTTCGGTATTTGTATATCCTATTCTTGCACAACGTGTACTGGGATTTACTGCATATGAAACCGGTTTAACATTATTAGCTCCTACTATAGCCGGTGTTATTGCAATGCCTATTATGGGCATATTAATGAGTAAAGGGGTATCACCTGTTCCTTTTGTAACCATTGGCTTTATACTATTTACCTGTTATGCCTTTATGAATGCAGGTATAAGTCCAGATATAGGAAGAAATGATTTATTTTTTCCATTTATATTACGTGCATTGGGAATTGCAATGTGTCAGTTACCACTGATTAATCAAGCAGTTGCGGGATTGCATCCTAAAGATTATGCAACCGGGATTGGAATAAATAATATGATTCGTCAACTAGGGGGAGCTTCTGGTATAGCGATAGCAAACAATTATATTGCTCAACGATATGCACAACATAGAATAGATTTGGTAAGTAATATGCAAAATGGTCAAATGCAAGCAAACGCAATTGCTCAAAATATAATTGCAAAAACAGGGGACGTAGCTTCTGTAGCAAATACAAAAGCATTAACATTAATAAACTCAACAGTTGAGCGACAGTCCTATTTTCTATCGTATTTAGATACACTTAGACTTATAGGTATATTTTTCATTATAGCGCTACCATTGGTATTATTTTTAAGAACCAAAAAGAAAACTGCAGCAGAAATAGAAGCTTCATTAAAAGCAGCCAGTGAAGCACATTAAATTTTACACAAACTTAGTATGAAAAAAATAATCACCCTCTCCATTTTCAGTTTGCTTTTACAAAAAAGTTTTACTCAAGTAAAAGTGAATAATGAATTGAAACAACTTATTGTACAATCGTTTACATATTTCCCTAAAGTAAGTGAAGCGGAGAATGCAATTAGTACTGCAAATGAAAAAATTAAATTTAATCAACTATCTAATTCACCTTCTGTTGTTGCGATTGGAAGTTACACATTTATTCAGCCAGTTGCTAAAGTGATATTTCCGGTAAATGGAGTGGACAAAGCATTTCAATTTCAGCCAGAGCATAACTTATATACGAATTTAAATGCGAACTATACCATAGCGGATTTTGGCAGACTAAAAGCTACAATAGAAAGAGCGAAAGATGATATACTTTATGCAAAACATAATGTTGAAAATGTAAAATTTCAATTAGCAACACAAGTAGCTTCAATTTATTATAGTATATGCTATTTACAACAAGCAATTATGGTACAAGACAGCATATTAAACGTGCTGGAAGAAAATAAAAAAATAGTGACCACTAAATTAGCAGATGGGGATGGCCTAAAGTTAGATTTATTAAATATTCAGGCAAATATTGACAATGAGTTAAATAGAAAAATAGATCTTATCAATTCGCTGCAAAAGCAACAGGGTTTACTCAATTATACAACAGGTTCAACATCTATAACGGGCGATCAATTTGATTTTGATATTGCCTATTCTCCAATAAATGACACCATGGTTGCGTTTATTGATCAACAACCAGACTTTTTATTAGTCAAAGATAAAATTCAGCAAGCTAAACATGAAATTGCCATTACTACTTTACAAGACAAACCAATGGTAAATCTCAATGCAGGTGCGGGTTTCAGAAATGGCATACAACCGGATATTGCAGCGTTTAAATTTAATTATTTAGCAGGGATTTCATTAGTAGTTCCGATATATACCGGTGGAAAGACCAAGCAACAACTGAGGTTGCAACAAACATTATTGAAACAACAAGAACTATCGTTGAATTCTTTACAACACAGTTATAAGAAAGATATTCAACAAGCGTATTTAGATATAAATTCAGCAGTATCTAGAATTGAAAATACCAAGGGACAAATTAATCAGGCAAAATATGCTGAACAGCTTGCTTCATTTAGATACAAAAATGGGGTTGGTACTAATTTGGAATTTATGAATGCTGTTGCGAATGTTCAGAGAGCAACGCTAACAAAGCTTCAATATCAGTATCAATTATGTGTTGCTAAAATTGAGTTGGCAAAGTTATTAGGGGAGAAATATTGGTAATTTTAAGGAAAATTATTTTTAGTAAACAGGTTTTTAATTATTCTGGCTAAATTGCAGGCATGTCACTGGAACTTGAACAACTCGGTTTATTTGAATCATTTGAAGCTTTAATTTCAAGAGAAGATACACTTGAGATCAGAGAGTTTTTGAATGACCAAAACATAAGTGATGTTGCCAGTTTAATCAATGAATACCCTCAGTATGAGGCAAGGATTATTGCCAATATGCTGATTCATCGTGCAGCAAGTGTTTTTAAGATTTTAGATATTTCGCAACAAAAAGATATAGTTAAAGCACTACCTTCTTCCAAAACTGCGGAACTCTTAAATGAATTACCTGCAGATGACAGAACGGATTTCTTAGAAGAATTACCCAAGGCTGCTATTAGAGACTTAATAAAACTATTAGATCCGGAAGAGAGAAAAATTACGCTTTCCCTATTAGGCTATCCGGAAGATAGTGTGGGTAGACTAATGACGCCTGACTATGTATATGTATACGCAGATAATACGATAGCGGAGGTATTTGATACCTTACGGAAACATGGGCGCAATAGTGAAACGATAGATGTAGTATATGTTATAGATGAATCGGGACTATTAATAGATGATTTAAGAATTAGGGATATTATTTTAGCAGATACGCATAAAAAAGTAGCTGAAATAATAGATGGTCGGGTAGTTTCATTGAATGTGAATGATGATCAAGAAAATGCCAGTCAGGTATTTAAGATGAACAATCGGGTAGCTTTACCAGTAGTTGATGAAAACAATATATTGTTGGGTATTGTTACTATTGATGATATGCTTTGGGTGGCAAATGAAGAGTTCAGCGAAGACATGCAAAAAATGGGGGGAACGGAGGCCTTGGATGAGCCTTATTTAGATATTCCATTGTTTAAACTATTTAGGAAAAGAATTGGCTGGCTGGTTATATTATTTTTAGGTGAAATGCTGACTGCAACTGCTATGGGATACTTTGAAGATGAAATAGCCAAAGCGGTTGTACTTGCGCTGTTTATTCCGTTGATTATTTCAAGTGGTGGGAACAGTGGATCACAGGCTTCTACTTTAATTATTCAAGCGATGGCTGTGGGAGAAATTACGTTGGAAGATTGGTGGCGTGTTTTGAGAAGAGAATTAATTAGTGGATTATTATTAGGGGCAGTTTTAGGTATTATTGGGTTTATTCGTGTTGCTGTTTGGCAATCAATTCTTCCAAATGTATATGGCGAGCAATGGCTAATGATTGCATTAACAGTAGGATTTTCTTTAATTGGGGTAATATTATGGGGTACGCTAAGTGGTTCTATGCTACCGCTCCTATTAAAAAAATTAGGTGCAGACCCTGCAGTATCATCCGCACCGTTTGTGGCTACAATGGTAGATGTTACCGGCCTGATTATTTATTTTAGCTTTGCCTATTTATTTTTACAGGGTTTACTTTTATAACTATCAATTACCCATTGTCAATTATCAATTACTGATTACTGATTATCCTTCTTCTTTTTCGAGCATTAAATATGCTTTAATGAATCCATCTAAATCACCATCCATTACGGGACCAACATTACCTACTTCATAATTAGTCCGATGATCTTTAATCATCTTATAAGGATGAAATACATAACTTCTGATTTGGCTTCCCCATTCTATTTTTTTCTTTCCGGCATTTGTTGCATTAAGTGCTTCCTGACGTTTTCTCAGTTCCTCTTCATACAAACGGCTTTTCAGCATTTTCATAGCCAATTCCCTATTTTCACCCTGCGTTCTTGCTTGCTGACATTCTACGATAAAACCACTAGGGATATGTTTTAAACGAACTGCTGTTTCAACCTTGTTTACGTTTTGGCCACCGCTACCACCACTTCTATAAAAAGCCCATTCTAAGTCACTCGGATTTACATTAATTTCAATGCTGTCATCAATTAAAGGATACACAAAAACGGAGGCAAAAGAAGTATGTCTGCGGGCATTACTGTCGAAAGGAGAAATTCTTACTAACCGGTGAACACCGCTTTCTGCTTTCAAAAAGCCATAGGAGAAATCCCCTTCAAACTGAAGTGTAGCACTTTTAATACCAGCTCCATCTCCTTCTTGAAAATCTAATTCAGTGACTTTCCATCCTTGTTTTTCACCGTACATCCGATACATCCGATATAACATTTCGGCCCAATCTTGACTTTCCGTTCCGCCAGCACCTGGATTTATTTGTAATACAGCAGGTAATTCATCTTCCGGTTTATTCAATGTACTTTTAAATTCGGCTTCTTCTATCTGTTGTAGGGCATATTCAAAGGCTTGTTTTGTTTCATCTTCTGTAGCATCTTCCGATTTCCAGAAATCGAACAATAATGCAAAGTCATCCACGGCATTACTTACTTGTTTGAATAGTTTCAACCAATATTCATTAACCTTAATTTCTTTCATCACAGATGTTGCACGAATATTATCGTCCCAAAAGCCGGGTGAAAGAGAAAGTTGGCGATCTGTTTCTACTTTATATGTGCGGTTCTCCACGTCAAAGAAACCTCCTCAGGACCAAAACGCGGTCTCTCATAACTTTAATTTGCTCTTGTGTCATGTTGCGAATGTACTAATTAGAAATAATAAGAATAAAAAAACTACAAACCTCGTAAGCCGGATTCTGTTTCAAATCCATCATTTATCTGGCCGGCACATTACTATGCCGATCTTGCTGCCTACCCTGGATCTTGAGCGAGCAGCCCTCAAACGATCCTATACATGGCATTACAGTACCCAAGGTTTACCCGCTACCTATGTTACCATTTGTAGCCGTGAGCTCTTACCTCACATTTTCACCTTTTTCTCAACGAATTGAGATAGTTATTTTCTGTGGCACTTTCTCTTTCTTACCGTTGTAAGAAGCCGGCGCTTAACCGGTAGGTTGCTCTATACTGTCCGGACTTTCCTCACCCCTACCATTACAGCATGGGTGCGATGGATCGGGCTTGTAGCATGTAAAGATACAAAACTGTGGGAATTTTACTTGAATTCGAAATATACGATTGTAGCACCATAACCAAATCGAGTATCATACTGATTGATAAAGTACTTCACTTCTTTTCTGGTTTTGAGGTATTCATGAATTTCTTCCCGTAATTTACCGGAGCCAACACCATGAATTACGATTAATTCAAATTGATGATGCGCGACAGAAATATCAATCCATTTCTCCAGCTCTTTTAATTGTAAAGTGAGCATTTCAAAATTGCTCATAGAAGCGAAATTGTCTGCTAATTTTTCGATGTGCAAATCAATTACTGAACGAGCTGGGGGTAAATGTTCGCGAGCTTTTCCAGCGTCGTATACTTTAAAGCCTTTGGCAACCAAACTATCTAATGGAAAATATTCCACTTCCTTGTCAGGGTATTTTTCGTATAATAAATACGAAAATGTTGGTTCATTGTTTTCTTTAAGCGCTTCTACTTTTTGAAAAACTTGTTTAGGTTTCAGTTTTAAAGCAGTTTCAAAATGTGGAGCTTTATTTTTTTGGGAATTTTTAAGGCTAAATTCTATACTAAATAATGGGCTATCATTTACTGCAGCAAAATCGATATCATGTAAATAAAAATCATGAAAAGGCTGGATTTCATTCAGCAATTCGAAATTAGATATACCATTAAATTGTTGTTGATAGATAAATTTAAGGTGTTGATCCGTATTGTTGATTAGATGTATTTTAAGCACATCAACCACTTCGTCATTAAAGTCATCTAATTCAAATTTGGGAATAAAACTCAACCAAACCCCATTGGCAACTTTTAATTTATTGGGTTGAGGTTTTTCTTTAGGAAGTTGATCGATGTAGGTTTTGGGTTCCAATTTTTTAGACGGGATTAATTTTTTCTCCGTAAATCTTTTAAAATAGGGAAAATCAATTTGATCCATATACGCAGGAAATTTTACACCGCGTACTTCAATCATCACCATTTTATCATTAATGATTTCAACTACTTTACCCTCCTCATTGCTGTGCAATACTAAAATATCATCCCCAAGCTGGTACTTCATTATGCTGCTAATTTGCTATTCTTTCTTCCATATAAAAAATAAATAATCAAACCAATTCCCATCCAAACAAAAAACCATAACCAGCTAACAGCCGGTATTTCGATCATCAAATATAAACAACATAAAGCACCTGCAATAGGAATGAATGAATAGGAACGCATAAAACTTAATACAGCCGTAATTATTGCAATAACGATAAATACTAAAAATAAAATTTCCTGATATCCTTCTGCTTTAATGTTTCCGACAGCATTTGAGATCCTATTTCTAAACAAATATGCAATTAAGAGTACAATTACAGGTATTATATACTTCCCATTAATAAAGGGAATTTTAAAGCCTTTTTTGTTATTGTCGGCATTTAGTTTGGGTAGCACCAATACACCGAAACATACTAAAACGAAAGCGAATAAAGTGCCGATACTTGTTAAATCTGTGATTGTACTACTTCCAACAAATAAAGAAGGGATACCGACAATTATACCTGTGATGATGGTAGAAAATGAAGGAGTTTGAAATTTAGGATGAACTTTTGCAAATTTTTTAGGTAATAAACCATCACGACTCATACTCATCCAAATACGTGGTTGCCCAAGTTGAAATACTAACAATACACTGGTAGTTGCTACAACCGCACTTACTGAAATGATGTACCCTATTTTATTTAAATGCAATTTATCGAATACATAAGCTAATGGATCATCTACTTTTAGTTCGCTATAGTTGACCATTCCGGTTAGTATAAGAGCTACTAGAATATATAATACGGTGCAAATAACTAAAGAATAAATCATACCCCGCGGCAAATCTCTTTGTGGATTTTTACATTCTTCAGCTGTAGTAGAAATTGCATCAAATCCAATATAGGCATAAAACACAGCAGATACCCCAGCCAAAACTCCGCCAAATCCATTAGGCATAAAGGGCGTCCAATTATTGGTATCAACATAAAAAAAACCAATAACTATTATAAAAATAATTACAGCAATTTTAAATATTACCAAAGCGTTGGTGCTCTTTTTGCTTTCTTTAATTCCAACATAAGCCAAAGCAGTAATGAGAAAAATAATAACAAACGCAGGTATATTTAATATTACTTTCCAACCAGCAATAACAGGTGCATTAGTAATTGCATCATAGCCCATTCGGGCATGTTTAGTTAACGACTGGATGGAGTTGCCTCTTGCTAATTCTTTTAATGCTGCTTCATACCCCAACTGTGCGTTAGCAGGGTTAGTTGCTAACCATCCGGGTAAGTTGATGTGAAATCCTTCCAGTAAATTATTGAAATATCCGCTCCAACTGATGGCAACTACAATGTTTCCAATTGCATATTCTAATATCAAAGCCCATCCAATTATCCAGGCAACTAATTCGCCAAAAGAAACATAAGCGTATGTATAGGCACTGCCTGAAATTGGAATGCGGCTGGCAAACTCTGCGTAACATAAGGCGCTAAATCCACAGGTAATAGCTGTGATTATAAAAAGGACAGCTATACCGGGTCCACCGTTGTAGGCAGCGGTTCCAATAGTAGAAAAGATACCTGCACCAATAACAGCAGCTATCCCCATAAAAGTAAGGTCTCGTACACCTAAAACTTTGTTGAGTTTTGCTCCATGTGCATCTGATTGACCTGCTTCTACATCGGCTACAATTTTATTCAATGATTTCTTTCTAAACAAAGAAGATAACATGCAATTAATGGTTTAAGCTGAAAGGTAAGGAAGTTTTATTGGTTAAACCTCCCGTTGAATTAAATAATCTGCCAATTCTTTTAGAGGTGCTTTACGGGCAGCAACTACAGCAATAGCTTCTAGGTGATTAATTGCGGTTTGCAAATATTGTTCCTTAAGTGTATTTGCCCACTCATTTACCTTACACGATTTATATATTTCCAGCACTTTTTCTACTTTATTGGCAGGGTTTTCCTGCATTAATTTTTCTAATTGCTGCTTTTGATCAGGATTTGCCACTTCCAGTGCATGAAGTAGGAGAAATGTTTTTTTATTTTGCTTGATATCACCGCCTACTTCCTTCCCGAACTTTTCAGGGTCTCCAAATGCATCTAAATAGTCGTCTTGAATTTGAAAGGCAATACCCAAATTTTTCCCAAACTGATATAAATGTTCGCAATTGCCTTCACCAGCCCCACCCAACACTGCGCCCATTTCGAGACTAGCGGCTAATAAAACAGAGGTTTTGAGTGTAATCATTTGAATGTAGTCATTCAAGGATACATGCTGTTGTTTTTCGAAATCCATATCAAGTTGCTGACCTTCACAAACTTCTTTAGCTGTTTTATTAAAGAGTTGAAAAATTTTAGACAAATGATTGGCTCCAACTTTATTAATGTATTCATAAGCTCTTATCAACATAACATCACCGGCTAATAAAGCAGTACTGGCGTTATATTTTACATGAACAGTAGGAATACCTCTGCGTAATGAGGCATTGTCCATAATATCATCATGCATTAAGGTGAAATTATGAAACAGTTCAATTGCAGTAGCTACTTCATAAGCTTCCGGATGAATATTATCGAATAGTTCATTGCCCATGAGACATAAAATTGGGCGAATTCGTTTGCCACCAATTGACAAAAAATACGAACAAGGTTCATAGAGAGAACCCGGAGCTTCCGGAAAATGCTTTTTAGAAAATTTATTGGCAAAATCGGCCACTAATTCTTTAAATGAATGCATGTTACAAACCTACTTTAAAAATCTTCTTTTTTATGCGTAAATCCATTTATTTTTTATTCAGACTATAGAAAATTGGCAGTTACAAGATACTGCTGAGCATCAAACTTCATTAAAAATCATGCTTAACATATATTTTGAATTTGACAACGCACAATTGGCATGATTTTTAAGTTATATTGATTAAAAAAACAGATGAAACATATTAAGTTATGGGTTGTAGCAATTTTAGTCTTTATTTCAATTACAGTAAGTGCTCAATCAAATTTGAGCAGCAGTTATACTACCGCATTGGGGGTAAAATTATATCCCGGTGCGATTTCTATCAAACATTTTAAAGAAAAGAATAAAGCCATAGAAGGATTGGCGTATATCACTTCAGATGGATTGAGGTTAACCGGTTTATATGAGTTGCATAATCCATTAGGAGACATAGAAGGATTTCAATGGTATGTTGGTGGAGGAGCGCATGTAGGCATTTGGAGTGATTCATGGAAAAGCAATTACCCCAATAGAGCATCGGGATTGGCTATTGGTATCGACGGTATTTTGGGCGTAGATTACAAAATAAAAGGGGCGCCATTGAATGTTAGTTTCGATTGGCAGCCATCGTTTAATTTAATAGGGTACAATTATTTTGAGGGAGGCTGGGGAGGCTTAGCCGTTCGGTATACATTTTAATTTAGCAATCATTTATCCAAACTAAATAAACTATTCACGAAGGCCTCTTTGTTAAATACCTGGAGGTCTTCTACTTTTTCTCCTACGCCAATATATTTAACTGGAATTTTAAATTGATTGGAAATAGCTAATACAACGCCCCCTTTTGCAGTACCATCTAATTTAGTAATTGCTAGAGCAGAAACTTCAGTTGTGGCGGTAAATTGTTTAGCTTGTTCAACAGCATTTTGACCGGTTGAGCCATCTAATACCAACAGAACTTCATGTGGAGCCGTTGGAATTACTTTTTGAATAACGCGTTTGATTTTATTTAATTCATCCATCAAATGCGCTTTATTGTGTAATCTACCGGCAGTATCAATAATCACTACATCAGCATTTTTAGCCACTGCACTGGCTACGGTATCATAAGCCACTGCACTAGGGTCGGATCCCATGGCTTGTTTTACAATTGGTACACCCACTCTTTCGCTCCAAATAGTTAGTTGATCTACAGCTGCAGCCCTAAAAGTATCAGCTGCGCCTAAAATAACCTGATGACCGGCAGCTTTAAAACGGGAAGCTAACTTACCTATGGTGGTAGTTTTACCCACCCCATTTACCCCAACTACTAAAATTACGTATGGTTTTTTCCCTTCGGGAGGCTTGAAGCCTTCAAAAGAGGAATCTGGGGCATCTACTAAAACGGCAGCAATTTCTTTTTGGAGCAATGCATTCAGCTCAGTAACGTTGAGGTATTTATTTTCTTTAGCACTTTTTTCTATTCGGTTGATTATTTGCAAAGTAGTTTCAACCCCAACATCTGCTCCAATTAAAGCTTCTTCTAAATTGTCTAGAACCTCTTCGTCGATGCGGGTTTTACCTGCAACTGCTTTAGTTATTTTAGACAAAAAACTCTCCTTGGTCTTTTGCAGGCCTTGGTCTAAACTTTCTTTCTCTTTAGTGCCAAATAATTTATCAAAAAAACTCATGTTACTGCTCATTATTAATAAATAAAAAAAAGCCTCCAAAGGTTAGTAAGGAAGCTTTAGCGTAATTTTTTACAATAGACTATTTTTCAGACAAAAAGTCGGTCACTTTGTCTTTGTGTACGATTGTTTCTTTAAAAGTGTAAGCACCTGTTTTAGGGCTACGCATTGCTTTAATAACTTTAGTCCAGTTCTTAGCTTCTGCTGCAGCTTTAAGGTCTTTTACTTTCGCGTTTTTAGATGCTACTTTAGCCATGATTATTTAATTTCTTTATGAACGGTTACTTTTTTCAAAATTGGGTTGAATTTTTTCAACTCGATACGCTCAGGCGTATTTTTCTTGTTTTTGGTAGTAATATAGCGACTAGTACCTGCCATTCCGCTGGTTTTGTGTTCTGTACACTCTAATATTACTTGTACCCTGTTACCTTTCTTTGCCATTTTATTAGGTAGTTTTCTTGTGTTTTAATTAGATCTTAACTCCTTCAGTTCTCAATTGTTTGATAACTGTGCTCAGACCATTTTTGTTAATTGTTCTGAGAGCATCAGTAGATACTTTCAAAGTTACCCAACGATCTTCTTCAGCAAAAAAGAAACGCTTCTTCTGTAAATTAGGTAAAAAACGACGCTTCGTTTTAATGTTTGAGTGAGAAACACTGTTACCTACGATTGGTTTTTTACCTGTTACCTGACATACTCTTGCCATGACTAAATGATTTTTTCCGATTTTTTTCGGACGGCAAAGGTAAGTAAACAGAACAAACTAACAAGGCTAAAACTGTTTTTTTTTTATTTTTTTTCAGATAGCCCAAAATCTGCTGAACTTATTGCCCTCCTGATTGATTTAAATACAAAATTATTATAATGCGAAGTATTTAAACTTGCTGCAATTTACTACTTCTTTTATTGTGGCAAACTAATTTTACCCATTGCAACAGTGGGGATATCGGAGTTACCACTTCCGATTAGGGTAGTACCACCTGCCACACATTCATTGGCTAATATGGCAAATAGTACCGCTTCTTTAGCATCGGGATGAATGCCAAGCGCGGATGTGGTTAAAAATGTAGCCTCTTTCAGCAGCAATTTCAGGTGCTCCATTAATAAAGGATTATGCATTCCTCCCCCACTGCTATAAATTGACAGCTGTGCGCTTTTCGATACCGCATTATTAATAGCGGCTGAAATGGTATCTGCTGTAAATTTATTTAAGGTTGCCAATACATCGAAATGGTTGATTTCATTGCCTCCTACCCTTTTTATAGCCTCATTTAGGTAATTCAAATTAAACAGTTCAGGGCCGGTAGTTTTAGGGAATTTACTTTCAAAAAAAATATGCTTTTTAAGCTCTATCAAAAGGTTTTCATTCAACAACCCTTGCCTTGCAAGAGTTGCGTCTTTATCGAACGGTAAATTAAAATAGGATTGAACATAAGCGTCCATTATTGTATTACCGGGACCGGTATCGGTGCTGAACGTTTTAGCAAAGTTTGCATCAGCCGATAAATAGGTGAAATTAGCAATCCCGCCAATATTAAGCATAACACGTTCTTCACCCAATTTGCTAAAAATAAGATGATCTCCATAAACAGCCAAAGGTGCACCTTCTCCACCTGCGGCAATATGTTTTTGTCTGAAATCGCTAATCGTAATAATGCCTGTTTTTAATGCTAAATGATCCCCGTCTCCTAATTGCAAAGTTGCGTTACCAAATTCCTTTATACCATGCAATTTTTTAGGTGCATGATAAATGGTTTGACCATGACTAGCCAATAAATCAACATCTTCTTTATTGATTCCCCATTCACTTAATGATTGTAAAATCATTGTTGCATGCTGTTCTGCAATCCAGGGATTTAATAAGCATAACCATTCAAGATCTACTATCTTTTTTGCAAAAACAGTTTTCACATAATCCTTAAACTGTTTATTGAATGGAACGGTTGTAAAATGAAGGACTGCTATTTTTGTATTGGATCCAGAGCCTTCTATTTCGCAGAGAGCAATATCCAACCCATCTAATGAAGTACCACTCATGAGCCCAATAATGGTTCTTTTTTGCTTAGCAGCGATATTTGCTAAATGTCTGATAGATTGATTCATCAAATTATTTTAAGCAGTTTATTAACTCATATTATATAAGCTTCCACCCTTTTCGAAAATTCTATCTATTTTCTTTTCTATTTCCGGTACTTTTACTAATGGCGGAGCATGATGAGGTTTTATTCGTGCATCAATAACCAATGGCCCATTGCAACCCCAGTGCTTGTTTTCAACAAAAGCATCAATACCGTACATATCATGTGAGGGGTTACATCTGGTAAACGTTACCCATAAATAGTTTTTAAGTGTATCGGCGGTAAACATACTGTCATCGCAAATCACCAAGAAAACTACCTCATTTAAAGATGCAATATGGTTTATTAATTGATCATTTAAACTATTCATTTCTTCATGAGCGGTCTGATAGCTAGTAAAATTGTTAGTCGATAAACAAATCACACCGGGCAATGCTATTTTAGGTTGAGTAAACCCTTTTAAGTCATTCAACATGGATGGCACCTGAGTGGCCAGTTCCCGTATTTTTTCGCCATAAGCAGCCAGTAAAACTTTACTACCCGTATTTAACCCTGTACCGGAGTAGTCGAGTGTATCCATAGTAGTATGGGTATAAAAATGAATATCTCTATTCAGATGAATACGCTCTAATACGAAGTGCAAAAAAGCAGCAATATTGCTTGCTTTAAGCTGGTTGGTATCATCTGCCGCTATAAAAAGAAATTTTGCTAAACTCAGTTGGCCAGAACCAAGCACATGATTGGCAATGGTTAATAATTCAGCAGGTTGTTTTGTAGGGCTATAAGGCGTATATCGTTCGCTACCAACAGCCAATAATAAAGGATGCACACCAGCGGCATCAACCGCATGTACTTCTTTTAAACCGGGAACTTCGTTTGGAATGGCAGCGCCGGTTATTTCATGAATAAGTTCTCCAAAACTGGTATCTTCCTGAGGAGGGCGACCTACTACGGTAAAAGGCCAGATTGCATTTTTACGGGCGTAAACTTTATGAACCCGCAATAAAGGAAATGGGTGAGTTAAGCTGTAATAACCCAAATGATCTCCAAATGGACCTTCGGGCTTATTTTCACCCGGATACACTTCACCAGTAATAACAAAATCGGCATCGGTACTTATACAAAATTCATCCTGATAAGTGTACCTGAATCTTCTGTTACCTAGTACTCCTGCAAAAGTCATCTCACTGATTCCCTCCGGCAAAGGCATAACTGCTGATAAAGTATGAGCAGGTGGCCCCCCAACAAAGCAGCTTACTTTTAATGGTAGCCCTTTTTTATTTGCTTTAGTTTGATGAACCCCAATCCCCCGATGTAATTGATAATGCAAGCCAATTTCTTTATTGGTGATATAATCGTTTCCGGTTAATTGAATCCGATACATCCCCAGATTAGATTTCATAATGCCCGGTTGTTCAATATCTTCGGTATATACCTGCGGCAATGTTATAAAAGCGCCACCATCCATCGGCCAATGTTGAATAAGCGGAAGATCGGTAATATTTATTTCTTCATAAAGCACGGGCTTAAATAAAGGATTCTTAAGGGGCAATGCTTTCATGGCAGCCATTGCTAAGCTGAAATTCTTAAGAGGGGATTTCAGCGCTTTAATTGGGTCATTTTTTAGTTCAATTAACTGCTGAACTTGATGAATAGTATTTCTGAATATAAACTTACTTCTCTCTAAGGTACCGAAGATATTGGATGCGGCTCTAAAACGAGTACCTTTAACATTTTCAAATAATAAAGCTGGCCCTTGGGCTTCATACACCCGCAAGTGTATGGCCGCCATTTCGAGGTATGGGTCTACTTCTTCTTTAATTCGTATTAAATGCCCGTTTTTTTCTAAATCTAGTAGGCAATCTTCTAATGATTTGTATGACATAATAATTAAACAAAGCTATACTTGAAATGTTGATTTTGGAAAATGTTTCTTTCATTTATTATGTATAATACTTGCTGCTTACCTTTACTACATGACAAAGCTTAGTGTGAACATTAATAAAATTGCCACCATTAGAAATAGTAGGGGTGGAAATAATCCGGATTTAATTCAAGTTGCATTAGATGCAGAGCGATTTGGCGCCGATGGCATCACCGTTCATCCCCGACCTGATGAGCGACATATCCGTTACCAGGATGTTTTGGATTTAAAAGCAGTATTGACTTCAGAGTTTAATATTGAAGGTAACCCCACCGAACAAAAATTTGTTGACCTGGTACTAGCGGTAAAGCCTGCTCAGGTAACATTGGTACCGGACGCGCTTGGACAAATTACCAGTAATCATGGATGGGATACCATTACCCATAAAAACTATTTGGTTGATATAGTAGGCGTATTTAAAAAAGAAGGAATCCGGGTATCAATTTTTGTGGATCCTATAGAAGAAATGGTAATTGGAGCAGCACAAACCGGTACAGATAGAATTGAATTGTACACCGAACAATATGCATCCTTGTTTGCTGCCGATAAAAAAGAAGCAGGCATTGCACCATATATAATCGCAGCGAAAAAAGCAAGAGAGCTGGGGTTGGGCATTAACGCTGGACATGATTTAGATCGATATAATCTTCGTTATTTTACCCAAGAAATTTCATTTATAGATGAGGTAAGTATTGGTCACGCTTTGGTTTGTGATGCACTTTATTTGGGATTAGAAAATACCATTCAAATTTATCAGCGACAATTGCATTAAAAAAAATATTTTTTTTATACGTAAGATATAATTTATTTTGTGGTATAAAAAAGAGGGAATGGATGCAAAAATAACGATGAGTTTCGATGAAAGGGTAATTGAAGCGGCTAAGCTATATGCAGCTAAAAACAATATGAGCTTATCGCGCCTTACAGAATATTTGTTTAGAAATATCACCCAACAAAACTATACACCAATAGAAGATTTGCCCATTGCAACATGGGTCAATCAAATATCCGAAGGGGAAGCGCAATACACGGTAAAATCAAAAACCCGAAAACATCAACAGCAATCATTTTTTGAATCTCGCAAGAAATGAAAAAAATTTTTATTGATGCCAATGTATTAATTTCTGTTTTAAACAAAGAATTACCAGTTTATAGTTATTCATCCAGGGTATTAAGTTTAGCTGGAAGTAAACAATTTAAATTATACAGCTCCCCTACCTGTTTTTCATTAGCTTATTATTTTGCCGGAAAGAAATGTGGAACTGCAAAAGCAAGAGAAAAAATTGCTTTATTAAGTGAACATATTTTCACTGCTGTTAATAAAGAAACAGATATTCAAACGGTTGCAAAAAATAAAAAGATTAAAGATTTTGAGGACGGCTTGGAATATATGGCTGCAATACATTCCAACTGCCATTGCATTGTAACTGAAGATAAGAAGGATTATTATTTTTCTGAAATTGAAGTGTTGAATTGTAAGGAATTTTTGGAGCAATATGTAATAACATTTAATTAGTATCTTACCATCATAAAAATACAACATGAGCAATCATATACAAGTAGGCAT
The DNA here is from genome assembly GCA_947460365.1 of Sphingobacteriia bacterium. Classification (GTDB taxonomy): domain Bacteria; phylum Bacteroidota; class Bacteroidia; order Chitinophagales; family Chitinophagaceae; genus Sediminibacterium. Next base: position 18,481 of record CANHJH010000010.1, read on the forward strand.
CATCATGGGAAGCGACAGCGATTTACCGGTAATGCAAGCAGCGGCAGACTTTTTACAAGCAATGGATATTCCTTTTGAATTAACAGTAGTATCAGCACACCGAACACCGGAGAGAATGGTAACCTATGCACAAAGTGCAAGAACTAGGGGTTTAAAAGTAATTATAGCCGGAGCAGGAGGTGCTGCTCACCTTCCTGGTATGGTAGCATCATTAACTACATTACCAGTGATTGGGGTACCAATTAAATCTTCCAATTCAATTGATGGATGGGATTCTGTACTATCTATTTTACAAATGCCCAATGGAGTTCCGGTAGCAACTGTTGCCTTAAATGCGGCAAAGAATGCAGGAATATTAGCTGCGCAAATAATTGGGATCTATGATAGCATTGTGGCCAGTAAATTATTGGATTATAAAAAAACAATGCAAGACGAGGTTCTTAAAAAAGTGGATGGGTTGAAAAATCGTTGGGAAAACGGGTTTGACAAATGAAAATAAAAAATCTAATAGTGTGAATTATAGACAAAAAAAAAGGTGGAAATAAATTCCACCTTTTTTGTGCCCCGGAACGGAGTTGAACCGTTACTCGCGTTGCGGCGAACAGGATTTTAAGTCCTGCGTGTCTACCAATTCCACCACCAGGGCCGCCATAAAAAATCCCGTCAATTAAGAGCGGGATTTCTTGAGCGGAAGACCAGGCTCGAACTGGCCACCCCGACCTTGGCAAGGTCGTGCTCTACCAAATGAGCTACTTCCGCATTATCTATAAGAACTGTTGTTTTATTGGGAGTGCAAAAATAGAAAAAAAATATTCCCAACCAAATTTTTTTTTAATTATTTGTACTCAGGCTTATATTTTGAGCTGCCCTGTACTTCTACAGCAGGTTTTCCAGTATAGCGCTGATTGTACATACGATAACATCCACCTAATACAAATGCCAGTATACAAAATACTTGCAAGTAAAATAAAAAACGAGATGAACTTACCCAGTTTTTTTGAATGTCTTTCTGTTCGTGTTGGTCAATGATTTCTTGTGACATAGTTTAAAATTGCTGTGCAAAAATAAGGGTTGATTCTATAAAATCATTGCTTCTCTAAAATAATTTCTAAAAATCGTTTCTTTTTCTTTGCAAAATAATACCAAACAACTGATCCATTGTACACCCCGGCTAGAGTTGCCATTGGTTTGGGGTTTCCAATATGCGTTTTCACTCCTATTAGCAGCCAATAAAAAAAACTGACATGTGCTTTAACAATTGCCGTAAAAAAAAATCTATCTCCGGATAATAAGCCTTTCCATGCTGATAGTGCATCTAATAAAAAACGGACAGGCATTTTCCATATAAGCTCTTGTACAGGTAAATTTTTGGCCATCATAATTAAATTGTTCCTGAAGTTCAAAAACACTTTTCGTCCTCCCCTAGGCAAGGTACCTGCGCCAACATGGTAAACAACCGAATCTGGACAAGCCATTATTTCATAACCTTTTAATTGCATCCGCCAGCATAAATCTATTTCTTCCTGATGGGCAAAAAAATACGGATCAAATCCACCTAATTCATGAAAAACATTTGCCCTCACAAACATAGCAGCACCTGTTGCCCAAAAAATTTTATTGATTGAATTATACTGACCATCATCTTGTTCACATACATCAAACACTCTTCCTCGAGAAAATGGGTACCCCAAACAATCTATCCAGCCACCCGAAGCGCCTGCATACTCAAACAATACGGGATTATGGAAAGACAATAGTTTAGGTTGACAAGCGGCAATATTTGTATTGGTCTCCATTAATGAAATTACAGGAGTTAACCATTCAGGCGTTACCGATACATCTGAATTTAATAAGACATAATATGTTGCATCTACCAGTTGTAAAGCCCAATTGTACCCTCCGGCAAATCCTAAATTTTTTTCGTTACGGAATATCTTAATGAATGGATAGGTGTTTTCTACAAAAGCAATGGAATCATCTGTAGAACCATTATCGGCAATAATTACCTCAAAAGACTCATACTCAGTTGCCATTACAGATGGCAAAAACTGTTCGAGGTAATTTCTACCATTATAATTTAGGATAACAACCGCTACTAATGGGTTCAAGTATTATTATATTTAGGCGAAAATACAATCTATTCTGCAATGATGCTATTGAAAAATAATAGATATTCTGTATATTGCGATAGTTATGCAAATAATACATTTTCTACACGTTAACTTAGACTTTCTGGATCATCCTTCGGGTGCATAATTATTTTATGAATTGAACACAGTGAATTTCTATTCTTGATTTACTATTTATTGTATTATTTTTTACTACTAATTTTTTAAATAAAATGGATACTTCTATATTATCCCTTAAGTCGGCTGCATACATTCAATTGGAAGAACAGTTTGGCGCACATAATTATCACCCTATTCCGGTAGTTCTAGAAAGAGGGGAAGGCATTTTTTTGTATGATGTAGATGGCAAAAGATACTTTGATTTTTTAAGTGGTTACTCTGCTGTTAACCAGGGGCATTGTCATCCTAAAATTGTTAATAGCTTAATTGAACAGGCGAAAAAGCTTACACTCACTTCCAGAGCTTTTCACAATAATTTATTGGGAAAATACGAGCAATTTATCACCCAATATTTTGGGTACGATAAAGTATTACCTATGAACACAGGTGTAGAAGGAGGGGAAACAGCAATAAAACTAGCCCGCAGATGGGCTTATACCCAAAAAGGAATTGAGGCAAATAAGGCAAAAGTTATTTTTGCTGAAGGCAATTTTTGGGGAAGAACATTAGCTGCAATCTCCTCGTCTACCGACCCTAGTAGTTACCATAATTTTGGCCCATTTTTGCCAGGATTTGAATTAGTACCATATAATGATACCGCTGCTTTAGAAAAATCTTTTGAAGACCCCAACGTATGTGCATTTATGGTTGAGCCAATACAAGGAGAGGCAGGAGTAGTAATTCCAGATGAGGGGTATTTATTAAAAGTTAGGGAATTGTGTACTAAGTATAATGTACTATTCATTGCAGATGAAATTCAAACAGGTCTTGCCAGAACAGGCAAAATGTTAGCCTGTGACCATGAAAATGTTCGTCCGGATATATTAATTTTAGGGAAGGCACTTAGCGGAGGTATATTACCCGTTTCCGCAGTTTTAGCGGATGATTTTATTATGCTTAATATACGTCCGGGTGAACATGGATCTACGTATGGAGGTAATCCGCTTGCCTGCGCTGTAGCTATAACCGCGCTAACCGTGTTAAAAGAGGAAAATATGGTAGAGAACGCAGAAGCGATGGGTGATTTGCTTAGAGCAGAATTAACCAAGCTGCAATCGCCATATATTACTACCATTCGTGGCAAAGGGTTATTAAATGCAATAGTAATTAAGCATGATCGCCCAAATGCTTCCTGGGATCTATGTTTAGCTTTAAAAGAGCGTGGTTTATTAGCAAAGCCAACACATGGAGATAAAATTCGATTTGCACCTCCCCTCTCCATTTCAAAAAATCAGATATTGGAATGTGTGGGAATCATTGCTGATGCTTTGGAAACATTAAAGGATTAAGATCGACTATTTGGAGTCTGTTACTTTTATATTGGGTAGCAGACTCATTAAAAACATACAAGCAGACAACCCTACTAAAAGGTATAATCCTAATCTTTTTTCCGGACATTCTCCTCCATAACAGGTCGACAAAATAATATAGTTTCGGATAGACCATGCGAATGCAAAAGTTGTAATAAATATATTTATTCTTTTAGCCCAAATTTTATTGATTAAAAAAAGTATAAATGCCATACCACTGGCATAAGCTATAAATAATCCGGGACGTCCAAAATGCGTTCCTTTTGCATGGAAACCATCAATCAGAATAGATTTACTTTCAATGTACACCCAAGGTATCCAACATACACCAATTACTGCAAGCGCCAATACCAATCCTATTTGTTGAGAATATTTCATAGATTTTTGCTTATTATAAAGCCTCCCTTTTTAGAGGGAGGCTTTTGTGAAGAGGTCCCGAGCGGATTCGAACCGCTGTGGAAGCTTTTGCAGAGCTCTGCCTAGCCACTCGGCCACAGGACCATTTAATTAATGGAGTGCAAAAATAGTATAATCAAACTGATTTTAAAATTCTAATTACCAATTCATGTGTTTTTTTCTATTGTTTTTTATTTGTCGCATGGTATTCGCCAAATAAACATATCTGTTGATATATTTTTATTATTTATGGCTCATTTCACGAAATTTGTGTTATAAATTGAGCCCAATATGAAAAAAATTGCAGAAAGCGAGTTGATTATCAATAGCAGAGGAGCTGTATACCATTTAAATGTAAGGCCTGAAGAGCTTGCCGACACAATCATTACGGTTGGAGATCCGAGTCGAGTTGGTGAAGTAAGTAAATATTTCGATAAAATTGAGGGTAAATACGAACATAGAGAATTTAATACACACACCGGTTTAATTGGCAATAAAAGAATTTCAGTTGTATCTACCGGGATTGGCCCGGATAACATTGATATTGTTTTAAATGAATTAGATGCGCTGGCAAATATTAATTTTGAAACCAGAACAATTAATTCGGAATTACGCAGGCTAAAAATTGTACGATTTGGCACTTCCGGCTCATTACAAGCAGAAATTCCTGTTGACAGTTTTGTAGCCAGTACCCATGGTTTAGGCATCGATAATTTGCTGAACTTTTATCGTCAGGAAAATAATGATGAGGAGATGGCCATTCAACAAGCTTTTATACAACATACCAAAATTGGAACCCATAATTCAACTCCATACATTGCTTCTGCGGCTCCATCGCTACAAAAGCACTTCGTTGAGGGTTATCACCAGGGAATTACAGTGACTTGCCCGGGCTTTTATGGCCCACAAGGACGCGTATTACGATTAGGACTTCAATACCCGGAGTTAGTTGATCAATTAACCACTTTTAGATACGGGAATCACCGAATCAGCAATTTTGAGATGGAAACCAGTGCTATATATGGACTTGGTAAATTAATGAATCATTACTGTTTAAGCTTAAATGTAATTGTAGCAAACAGAGTTCAAAAAACCTTTAGTAAAGATGGGGGTAAAGCAGTAGATTCATTGATTGCAAAGTCGCTGGGAATTCTTGCATCTATCTAATTAATTAAAAAGTATTTACGCTTTCAATATTTGTTATGCACATTAGTTTTTCAAAATATCAGGGTACCGGCAACGATTTTGTAATTATAGACAATAGAAAAGGAAATATTGAACTTTCTACTGAACAGATTCGTTTGATGTGCGACAGAAGATTTGGTATTGGCGCTGATGGATTCATGCTGTTGAACCACGCCACAACTGTTGATTTTGAAATGAAATATTATAATGCAGACGGAGTGGAAGGAAGCATGTGTGGAAATGGAGGAAGGTGTTTAACTAAATTTGCATTTGACTGTGGAATCATCAAAGAACAATATACTTTTATTGCATCTGATGGTTTACATGAAGCAAGATTCGGAAAAAACAAATGGGTTCATTTGAAAATGATTGATGTAAATACAGTTCAGCAAAACAATGCTGATTTTGTGTTAAATACAGGATCCCCCCATTATATTAAACCGGTGCAACGCATTGATCAAATTGATGTTTTGGAAGCCGGACGTACCATAAGATATAATGATACATTTAAAGAAAAGGGTATCAATGTGAATTTTGTAGAGTCATTTCCGGAGGAAATAAAAGTAAGAACTTATGAACGGGGAGTGGAAGATGAAACGTACAGTTGCGGAACTGGTGTTACTGCTGCATCCCTGATTTTTGCTAAGCAAGTTGGCTTTAACAGAATAGCTGTAGATACCAAGGGGGGGCAATTAGCAGTTGAGTTTAATAAAATAAACGACCAACATTTTAACAATATTTGGTTGTGCGGACCGGCAACATTTGTTTTCAAAGGAGACATAGCGGTTTAACAACCGGTTTTAGGATTTACATTTTTCACCTTTTGAATTTAACATCATGATTCAATATTTTAAAAATATTAATGGGGAAACGATCGAAATTAAAAAAGCTGATCAGGGTGTTTGGGTTAACCTTGTGCCACCATTTAAAGAGGAAGAATTTATTGAATTGAGCAGAGACTTAGATATTCCCATAGAATTTTTGAGAGATTCGTTGGATATAGATGAGCGCCCACGTTATGAGACGGAAGACAATGTAAAGTTTGTTATTATAAAAACACCTACCGAAAACAATTCTTTTAACGATAGCGATGCTTTTTATATTACCATTCCCATTTGTATCATCCTTACACATAACCAAATTATAACGGTCAACTCATTCGATAATGGTGCCATCAAAAAATTTTTGAATTCATTTCAAAAAAGTCATCCAGACAAAAGAAACATGATGGTATTGAAAGTATTTGAAAAAGTAGTGCAAACTTTTTTAGATTATCTGAAAGAAATTAATCACAATAGAAATCAATATGAGCAAAGCTTATACGATAGTAATAGCAATGTAGACTTGTTGAAATTAATGCGCGTTCAAAAAAGTTTAGTATATTTTGTAACAGCACTCAGAAGCAATGAAATGCTGATGATGAAAATGGAGCGTACTAATTTTCTGGGATTAAATGAAGAGGAAAGAGAATTTTTACAGGATTTGATTGTAGATACCAGTCAGGCATTGGAAATGGCGAATATTTATACCAATATTTTAAGCAGCACGATGGATGCCTTTGCCAGTATCATCAGTAATAATTTAAATAGTGTAATGAAAAGGCTAACGTCCATTACCATTATTTTATCGCTACCTATTTTGGTTACAAGTATTTACGGGATGAATGTAGATATCCCTTATCAACATTCTAACCATGCATTTTATATCCCGGTTATTTTATCTATTCTGGTTTCCGTTATAATTGTAGGTTATTTTTATAAAAAGAAATGGTTTTAATGTATGGCACTATTTAATGTTCGTATTTATGGTTTATTGTTTGATGAACAAAATCGTTTATTAGTAAGCGATGAATTTATCAGGGGGCACTATTTTACGAAGCTTCCGGGCGGAGGGTTAGAGATAGGTGAAGGAACCAGAGACTGTTTAAAGAGAGAATTTAAAGAAGAAACGGGGCTAGAAGTGTCTGTAGGTAAACACATTTACACAACTGACTTTTTTCAGATATCTGCATTTAATAATGTGGACCAAATAATTTCTATTTACTATGAGGTTTTGGCCAATGATTTATCGGGTTTAATCACTAAACAAAACCCATTTGAGTTTGAGCAACATCAAATAGCAGATACAACGAAATGTGCTGAAGTATTTCGGTGGATCGAGTGGAATGATTTATATGCAGACAGCATGTCTCTTCCTATCGACAAAGTTGTAATTGATTTATTGAAGCGAAATTCCTAATCCAGGTTGATGAGTTAAAGTTACTTTACCAAAGTTATACTCAACTCCTACTGCATGATCTTCAGAAAGCAGTAATGGACCATCTAAATCAACATAATCTAATTGTGGGAGAAAATGTGCGATAGCTGCAGATCCGATGGTACATTCATTCATGCTGCCCATCATTACTTTCATATTTAATGCACGTGCTTCTCTAATCATACGTAATGCAGGTGTAAGACCACTACATTTGGTAAGCTTAATATTGATGCCATGAAAATGCTGGAAACATTTTTGTACGTCTTGTTCAAAGACACAGCTTTCATCTGCAATTAACGGTAATACTGACTTTTCGAATAGTACTTTCATACCTTTCCAATTATCTTTAGCGAGCGGTTGTTCAATAAACTCTACACCCAATTCAGCCAATTGAGGAATTTTTTCGAGGGCTTCCTCTAATGTCCATCCGGCATTAGCATCAATTCTAAAAACAGCATCTGTGTGTTTTCGAAGTGATTTCATAATTTCAATGTCTTCGGAGGTGCCTAATTTTATTTTATAAACTGGCCAGGGTTTCGCATTCATTTTAGCGACCATTTTTTCGATGGTATCAATCCCAATGGTAAAGTCGGTAACCGGTAAGTTATCAGACCATTCTGTATTCCATAATTTATATAAAGGCTTGTTATTCATTTGTCCAAATAAGTCCCATGCCGCCATATCTAGTGCGCAAACTAAAAAAGGATTATCAGGAAATAAATGATGTAAATAGTGCCAGTATCTTTCTGGGTCAGTTAAAGCAAATTTCTCCACCATTGTTTTTTTTGAGATTAAATCTGCTATCATCTTTTCAACGGTGATATTATAATAAACAATAGCTGGCGCCTCTCCTGTTCCTTTATAATGCCCCAAACTCAATTGAACAATTAAAGCGGTTTGATGTGTTTTCGTTCTACCGTTTGAAATGGTGAATGGGTGTTCAAAGGGTAGATTAGATTGTTTATAATCAACGATCATTGAAATGTTTTTTATCTGCCTGAGGCATTTATTAATTCGGATAGTTGTTCTCTAAAATCAGTAAATTTTCTTAACGCATTTATGGTTAGATGCATTCTATACTGCCAATAATGATTGGGATTTGCGGGTACGTTAATTTGTTCATCTATTGGATTCTCTCTTCGCACTTGTTCATTGATGCCCATTAAATCTTGCAACTGAAATACGCTCCACATTGCAGGAGAATATAAATGTTGAGCTACTATGGCTTTATTAATCCATGCTTCACAATAGTAAGGCGCATCTCCCCGTTGACCAAGTTCATTATTATAAAATTCTTGAATCCGTGATTTATCTTCTTTCCACCAACCTCTGATGGTACTCATATCATGTGTAGATGGAGTAACTACACTTAAGTAAGGTGCATCGTTTGGATGAAAGAATTCTTTATTGGGGTCTTTAGGCATGCGTTGAATTTCTAAGCTTAACAAACCAAGTTGCTTCATTACATCCGGAACACAGGAAGGAACCATGCCCAGATCTTCCCCACAAACAATCATATTAGTTACGCGTTTAAGCGCAGGTAATTTCTGTAACGCTTCTTTCTTCCAAAATTCATCTTGTCGGCGGAAAAAATAATCAACATAAAGATCTTTCAACTTTTCTTGAGTTGCTGAATCAAGATAACGGAAAGATGAAATACTTGCTATATTAAACCTAAAATGAAAAGATTGTCCTTTACCATCGGCATCAAATAAAATTACATTACTAATTAAATCATATAAACCCTGTTTCAGTTTTATATGATGCGCATCTTCTAGCAATTGAGCAAAGTGTGATTCAACCAGACATTGAGTAGCAAAAGCCGGCTTTAGCGTATAGCTTCCGTTACCATCATAATTAAGGTAACTATTTTTGAGTAATTCACTGTCGGCACCAAAAATTTCCCATAGAACGGCATCATTAATAAAGGGCTTTGTATATCTTTTTAAATCAAACCAAATGCCTTTCTGATTAAATTCATGTAATGAGATGGGCAGAGCGGGAACAAAATATCCCATGATCCCTTCAACCGCGTCTAAAGGGATACTCCAAATTCTAAAAAAACCTAAAATATGGTCAATACGAAAAGCATCAAAATAATGATTCATTTGTGCAAATCGTTGCTTCCACCAAGAAAATCCATCCATTTGCATTTGCTGCCAATTATAGGTTGGAAAGCCCCAATTTTGACCTTTCACTGCAAAATCATCGGGTGGAGCACCTGCTTGAAAGTCCATATTAAATAGCTCAGGATGCTGCCATGTATCAGCTCCATAACGATATACCCCAATTGCAATATCACCTTTTACAATGATATTTTTACTGTGAGCATATGCAGTAGCATCTTTTAATTGGAGATGCAAATGATATTGTACAAAATAATGGAAAGCGATTACAGCATAAGTAGGAGCGTTTTCATCAACCAATGCATGCACATCACTATAACTATACTTGCTATGTGACGGCCATTTTGCAAAATCTACTGTACCATATTCGTCTCTAAAGTAACAGAATACCGCATAAGGAATTAACCAATGACTGTTCTGCTGAAAGAATTCATGAAAAGAAGAAGAGGCTAATATGTCTTTCCCCATATCGCTATAAACTTCTTTGATGAATTTTATTTTAGCATTCATTACAGCTTCGTAATCAACAACCGGTAAGGCATTTAAACGATTTCTTTCATCTTGTAATGAAACTAATAAAGACTGATGCTTAGCACCTGCAATTGCATCTATATTCAAATAAACAGGGTGTAACGCAAAAGCAGAAATGGCTGCGTAGGGATATGAATCTTTCCAACTATTAGAAGCGGTTGTATCATTAATTGGAAGCAATTGTATCATTTTTAAACCAACTTCACTTGCCCAATCAACTAATTGTTTTATGTCAGGAAACTCACCAATACCTAATCCATTTTCAGATCGCAAACTAAATACAGGAATTGCCACACCGGCACCTTTCCAAGTATTAGCGGGTAAATGTGCAAAGCCATCATTAACTATGGTATTTTTCTTTTTAATGACGGCATCATATAACACCCTATTATTTCCACTTTCAAAACAAATCATTTTGTTTGCAGAGGCGTCATATACTCCATATTTATAAGCGAGCGGAAATTGAGCATTGGTAAGGTCTACATAGATTTTATAAAATCCGCTGTTGTCATCTCTACCCATTAAAAGAGGTGCCACTTCAGACCAATTATTGAGTGCATTAACAGAACCCAATATACACATCGTTTGTCCATTTAATAATAATGGACTTTTTACTTTAAAACAATGTGTGTAATTATTTGGATTAGCTACTGCAAAATAAATCGACTTATTTTTATTAAGTAAAACATTTTGGAAGGCTTCAGAGTAGAATACATTTTCATCGAAACCGGCATGATTCCATGTATCAATTAATAAAAGCTCATCATGCAGTAAATCTTTGATTGAAAAAGATTTGTCGTTCCCCCAATCAACTACCGATGATCCATCGGGATATTTTAATACATAATTATAATTAATTGAATCATTGGTTAAGTCAAGAACGGGAAATTGTATAGTTGTATACCAGTATTGGTCATTAAAAAAATGTAACGGAACAGCTTTTGCCAAATCATTTTCACCTAATGAAGGATGAGACCCGGTTATAAAAAGGTTTTCGCCATAAGAAGTTTGAAACTTAAGTTGAAAGTTAATTGTCACAAAGTCATTCAAAGGTTGATTATTTGTTTCCACAGCTTTACTTTTTAAAGATTTTCGGGTAGATGCTGTTTTTTTTGCAACTGTTTTATCTACTTTTTCAGTCTTTACTGAATCCTTTTCTGTAGTTTGTTTTTTATTTGCAGATCGTTTCTTTTTTTCGACTATTTCGGAAACTTTTAATTCTTTTTTATTCGTATTTTTTTTTATGGACTTTTCTTCATTGGCAATTATGAATGTTTTCTGCTCTTTCTTTTCAGGTGTTTTTCTAATAGTAGCCAATTCTTGATTTTTAGTACCTGCAAAATAACAAAACAATGTGTAATACTAACACATTGTTTTGGAATAATGCACCTATTTTAAACACCCAAACGAATCATATCCGATGCTTTTTCGGCAATCATGATTGTAGCGGCATTAGTATTTCCAGAGACAATGGTTGGCATAATGGAGGCATCTACTACTCTAAGACCTTTTATTTTCCTGACTCTTAATGAAGAATCGGTTACAGCCATGGGGTCTGACTCAGGTCCCATTTTACAAGTTCCTACGGGATGATATAATGTTTCTAGGCTTTTTCTGATATGAGCTTTTAATTCTTGATCGGTACTATTTTCTGCGGGAAATTCTATTCCATCTTCAATGTAAGTTTTAAGAGAAGGAGCGTTAAGCACTTCCATAGTCTTTTTTAACGCAAAAACTAATGTTTCAATATCTTTTTCAGCTGAAAGTACATCATAGTTAATGATGGGTTGATCATGAGGTTTAGATGATTTCAGCTCTACATACCCCCTACTTTCGGGTCGGAGTAAAATACCTAAAACAGAAAATCCATCTTTTTTGGTATAAGTTCGGACATCATAAATATCAGTTGAATAATCGCCTGGGATCCCTAAAGGAACGAAATGTAACTGCACATCAGGGCGCTTTAACTTAGGGTCTGATTTTAGAAAAGCATTAGCTTCCAGAGGCCCATTACTAAGTGGGCCATCTTTAAAGAGTAAGTGTTTAAAATATGCTTTGGTTTTATTCCATGGTTTAAGCAATGAGTTACCGGTTTCTACATTGGTAAATGCACTTGCGCCACTCCAAAAATGGTCTTGCAGGTTTTTGCCAACACCGGGCAAAGGAACCAATACATCCAATCCAACTTTTTTAAGTTCAACAGGATCCCCGATACCTGATAACATGAGTATTTGTGGGGACTGTATCGCACCGGCAGATAAGATCACTTCGCCAGAACAGTTGATTCTTTCTGATTCAGAGTATGACGTTTTTACGTCCACCCCAACAGCTTTTCCGTTTTCAATGATAATTCTTGTTACAAAAGCCTTTGTTTTTACTTTAAGATTAGGTCTTTTTAATACGGGCTTTAAAAAAGCGGCTGCGGTGCTATGTCGTTGATTGTTTTTAATAGTAAACTGTAATAAGTGAGCACCTTCCTGTTGATCCCCATTATAGTCGCCATTTTTTTCCATCCCAACTTCGGTGCAAGCTTCAACAAAAGCTTCAGCATACGGGCTAGGTTCTTGAGCAAACATAACAGAAAGAGGGCCGTCCTGTCCGTGGTATTCAGCACCAAAGTTTATATTATTTTCTGATCGTTTAAAGTACGGTAAGATTTCTTTGAAGCTCCAACCATCATTTCCTAGGGAAGACCATTCATTATAGTCTTCTTTATTCCCTCTAACATAAGCCATTGCATTAGTAGAACTACTACCACCCAATGTTTTACCTCTTGGAATATATAATCGTCTATTATCTATATTTTTTTGAGGAACACTCCAAAATTTCCAATCTACTTCAGATCTGTGCAACATAGTATAACCTCCTGGAATATGTATTTCACTTTTCTTATCTGGTCCACCAGCCTCAATAAGTAGCACTTTGACTGCACTATCTTCTGATAAGCGGTTGGCCAATACACAACCTGCTGAACCGGCTCCTATTATAATATAATCGTATGTCATGAATAATTAAATTATCGAAAATTGTTAAAATATTAATTAGTAAGAAAAAAAAGTAAAGCGATACAAAAGTGATGAAAAATGTTTAAAGAATAAGCTGAAATAGTGATAATTGTTGAGTTATTTATCCATCTTTAATTCACAATTAGGACTTTAATAAAAGCAATTCGATACATTATAAATTAACAAGGTTAAAAAAATTGAGGTTTATCCCTTTATTTTGCCAACCAAACTTAAATACCCTAAGATATTATTTTAATATGATCAAGTATCCTCTTCATATTTACACAGATGGCGCTGCTCGTGGCAATCCCGGTCCGGGGGGGTATGGTATTGTATTAATTTGGGGTCAAAAAAGAAAAGAAATTTCAGCCGGATATAGATTAACTACCAATAACCGCATGGAATTATTGGCTGTTATTGTAGCATTACAATCGCTTACTAAATCAGAAATACCTGTTACCATTCATACAGATAGTCGGTATATTGTAGATAGTGTTCAAAAAAAATGGCTAAATAACTGGATCAGAACCGGTTTTAGCGGAGGTAAGAAGAACAAAGACTTATGGCTTCAGTATTACGAGTTATCAAAAAAATATACAATTACTTTTGTTTGGGTTAAAGGTCATGCCGACAATCCAATGAATAACAGATGCGACGAGTTAGCCACACAAGCTGCGGATGGAAAATACTTACTAATTGATGAAGTATATGAATTGAATAAAGAATAGTTGGCAGGCAAGTAATTATACAGCCTTGCTTCTATTAACTAACCGACTAAATATGGCCATTGAGCCAAATAAAATTGTGCTAAATATTAATGTAGCAAAAAGGCTATTTTTATAAAATGGGATACCATCTGCTAAGC
>CANHJH010000011.1 GCA_947460365.1 Sphingobacteriia bacterium
AAAAGATCCTGTTGAAGCTGTAGAAGCTACAGGTACAGATAAATCTGTCCAGAAAAGTGTATCAGTAGACCCCTGCAATTTAAATGTATTGGTAGCAACATTTGATAAAGCCCAATCACTTAAATCCATTGTAACACCGGCAATGGCAATGTACTGGCTTGTACTAAAACGATATAGGTCTTTATCTACCCAGTTTTGGGTGGCTGCAAAAGCCGACCTGGTAGTCGCATTATTATCAAATGCACTGATAAACTGATCGGAGGAATAGGGTGTTAAATCAGAACTTATAAAAGTAGGCGTAAATAACTCTTTAGCTGTTGCATAACAACCTGGGGCTTCTAAGGTATTAATTATCCCATCATTATCAATATCAATATCATTTAAATCTACAACACCATCCCCATCCGTATCAGCACAAAAGTTGAGCTGCTTGTTAATGGCATAAGCGTAAGAAGCTGCTGAATTAGGAATTCCACTTTCAGCAACTGTTTCTTTGCTGTCCACAAAACCATTGGCACCATAAGTTCCGGCAACTATTCCATTGGTAGAGCTGGTTAAAATACCCGCTTCTACTGCATCAAAACAAGAATCGCCATCTGCATCAAGATCTTGATAATTCGGCTTGCCATCATTGTCCGTATCTATTGCTGTGCAAGAAGATTTTGGCAATGAACTTCTATTGAGGTTTGCCGGTTGGTCAAATGAAAAATTATTAATACCCCCATAGTTGCAGGTACCTGCAACACCCAACAACCTAAAATATTTAAATTTGGTGGTAGGTGCAAGGGTATTACTTACTGTAAAAGTTCCTGAATTAGCAGTAGAAGCAACAGGCACAGAAAGATCAGTCCAAAACAACGTATCGGTAGATCCCTGTAATTTAAATGTACTTGCAGGGCTAGACGACAATCCCCAGCTAACTAATGACATCGTCATACCAGAAATAGCCAGATAATCTCTGGCATACAGCCTATAAATTTCTTTACCCACCCAGTTTTGATTGGTTAGAACAGCAGCAGCGGTACCTACTTCATTGGCATCTATCGCATTGGTGAAAACGTAATTAGAGTATTGCGTTAAATCACTGGTAATACCGATTGGTTTATACAGCGTATCGAGTAAATAATAACAATTGGGTGATTCAATTACGTCAACAATCCCATCATTGTCATCGTCATAATCAAAAACATCACCTACACCATCTCCATCAAAATCGGTACAGGTATTAATGGTACTTTTACTTGCATAATCATAGTAATAAACCGATTTAAACTTACCGCTTTCGGTTGCTGTTTCTAAAGTATCCACAAAACCATTGGCTCCAACAACTCCTCCAATTTTACCATTGGCAGAAGATGTTTGTAACCCAGCCTCCACAATATCAAAACAACCATCTCCATCCGCATCTAAGTCTTGAAAGTTTAGCTTGCCATCCCCATCCGTATCAACCGTGCAAGTTGATTTAGGAAATGAACTCGCAGAATACGTAGCTCCATTTACATCAAAATAAAACTCAGAAGCAATACCACCCACTGTTGTACCCGCTGCTACTCCATAAATACGATAATACTTGTATTTAGCTGCATTAGTTGCTACCGTAAATACATTAGAGTTGGTCAAAGACACGCCCCCATTAGTAGTAACATTGGTAGCATTTGCAGGGGAAGCAATTGCTGCAGTTAATAAGTTCGTCCAGGCAGCAGTAGTATCATTTGACCCCTGCAACATTAAAGTACCGGCTGTTGCTGAAAATATTTGTGTAGCACTTGTTTTTTGAATATAAATAGCATCTAATTGAACAGGAGATGCAAAAGTCATTCGAAACAGTTCCTTATTTAACTGAGCTTGGGCTGAAGTTAACTGCACAGCCGCAGTGGTTAAACCCACATTGTCGGTTAAAGCAGCAAACTTATTATTGGGAGCTGTAGTATTTAATGTAGAGCTAATGGTTACTCCAGCCGCTTTAGCGGTTGTATTCCAGTCATCCGGCTTAAAGAAGCAACCGGGCGCTTCTGCTACGTCCAATATACCATCATTATCATCATCTAGGTCAATAGAGTTGATGATGCCATCTCCATCAAAGTCGTCGCCAGCAGCGGTTCCTCCAACAGTTTGCGCATAGGTAGTTGTTGCAATAAGTGCCAACAAAAACATCAGGAGAACTTTGTTTTTAAATAGCTGCTTGGTAGCACATGTAAGGGAAGATACTGTAAGAACATACATTCTTTCAGACCAGTTAGATGGAATGGAACGCTTCATAAGCTTGGTTGTTTCAATGGATATTAATGTATTACGTTATACGTAATTAAATTAAGCTCGCAAACATATGATATTTTTAATACAAATAGATTTAGAATTAATTCTAAAGAATATTAAAATATTGATAATCAATATTTTATGAATAACTAAATAAATTAATTTTTTATTTAGTTTTAATAACTCCTATTTTAAGGCAGAAATTACATGATTTTGAGGAATTATGGGGGGTGACGATAAGAATTGATAATTGACAATGAATAATGGATAATCAATTATCCATTATCCATTCTATATAATTTTTTTGTATGAACAGGTAACCCCTACGGGGTTTTGTAGGTGGTATATTTGATATTCTTTTCTATTAACAGGTCGCACCTACGGCGCTGATAAACTATTAATGATGTAATAATCTTTCCGCTAATTAGCCAATACGCATCAAAAATTACATGATTCATGCAATAAAGCTATTATCCATTAACAGTTATCCATTAACAATTATCAATTGTCAATTATCAATTGTCAATTATCAATTATCAACTATCAATTGTCAATTATTACCGGAACAATCGAATTTCCACCCTTCTATTTTTCCAGCTTTCATATAAATCTCTATTTGCTTCAATTGCTGGTTTAGTGCTACCATAACCAATTAATTTGATTCTTGAATCTGCAATATTATAACTCAAGAAATAATTTTTTACGGTATTCGCTCTTCGCTCAGATAATTTTTGATCATAAGCGGCACTACCTTCATTATCAGTATGTCCGGTTAATAAACACTTATAATCATTAAATGATTTTAATAAGTCTTTTAATCCTGCTAATGTTCCAAATGAACTACTTAAATCATACTGATCTAAATTGAAGTACACTACAAATACAATGGTGTCTCCATTGTTTATAGACTGTCCGCCAGGTATTGGAGGTAAGTCTGCTTTTTTTGTATCGAATGCCGACACATTATCCTCTTCTGCTGAAGATATTACATTATTACTTCTAGAAACCGGTGGGTCATATGATGGAAGTTTTCCACTATTTTTTGGAGTAGATAAACTTTCAGGATTGTCTAGATCTTTAGAATATCGCACAGGATAATTTTCATCTTCTTTATAAATAGCATCCCATTTCCTGGATTTATTTTCAGACAAATAAATTTCTGATCTTCTGTTAATCAATTGTTCAGCCACATCATAACTAGTCTCCTCACATTGCTTAACCAGGTAATTCTTTCCATAATGGCTTTCTACAATTCTACCAGCAGCCACACCCATATCTTTCAGGTATCTGGTAACTGCAGCAGAACGCTTATTAGATAATCTAATGTTATAGTCCATATCTGCAGAACAATCGGTAAATGAACCAATCACCGCATTCAGCGTTTTATTTTTTTTCATTTCGCTTACTAGCTCATTCAATACCGTTCTGTCATTAGGAGTCAAGAGCGATTTATCTAAATCATAATAAACTACAAACTTTCTGGCTTCACCAACAGGTACTTCGTTGTCGTCATCTATTAATTCACTTTCTTTTCTACGAACTACACCCTTATTTTCCTCTTCCGGGATAATTATATCAGGTTCCGGTATAACAGGTTCCGGTACAATATCAATAGTACCCATGTCTTTATCCCCTTTGTCTGTTACCAAATCTTTAGACATACCACGACCATTACCATCATCCATCATTAATTGATAACGGCTGTAAGGGCGTCCTTTTAAATTATATCGACCTTGGGCATCAGTTAATGTGCTATCCACCACTTTTTCTTTGTCGATACTGTACAACTTCATAGCAACCCCTTCTTTAGTTACTTTATCTACAAGGGTTTTTCCTAACACTTTAACCTGTTTTGCATTGAATTCATACTCAAAAATATCGTCACTACCATAGCGGTTGGAGCTGAAGTAACCGCCCTCTCCTTTTCGGCTGTAGCCTAAATCGTCTTTTTCGCTATTGATAGGTGCACCTACATTTTCAACCTCATTGCTGGTTTCATTAGAGATATAACGGAATACATCTAACCCACCTAAACCTCCATGTCCATTAGAACTAAAATACAATACCCCCTCATAAAAAGTTGGAAACAATTCATTACCGGCAGTATTAATTGGTTCGCCTGCATTAATAGGAGCCCCCCATTTGCCATCGCCTTCTTTTTCTGCATAAAAGATATCTGTTCCACCAAAACCACCTTCTTGGTCAGATGCAAAATAGAGTCGGTTTCCATCCTCTGAAATTGCAGGATGAAATATTGAACTGCCTTTTTCTTTAATGGGTAATCGCTTGAATTTAGACCAATTATTTCCGCCACTTCTTTTAGCAGACCAGATCGCTAATTCATTTGTTCCTGTGCCTAGTTTCTGATTCTTTGTAAAATAAGCTTCTTTACCATCTTTAGTAAAGCTGATAGAGCCATAATTGCCTTTTGATCCAAAACTATTGTCTAATAAGGGAACTTCCATTAGTTCCTTATAGTTGTAGCGTTTCAAATCAAAAGGAGAGGAAAAAATGTTGTTATCGTTTACAGAGTTGAGGGTATAATCTGAAGTGCTTTTTCTGATTTTTTTATCTAACCAAATACTGTTTTGAATTTCAACTGCACGTAAATTATCCTTAGATGCCTGAAAATATAATTGCGTAAATGATTTTCCATCCCATCCAAATTCATTGCTTTTAGAAATTTTACGACCTCTGTTTGATTCAAATACGAGTCCATTGTCTAATAATGCGGGGCTAAACTCATTCATCGGTGTATTCACCTTAAGATAATACAATTTATAATCAACTGTATCCTGATAATACACTTCATGATTGTAAAAACCTTTCTGCCGAGTTTTGTACCATTTGTACGTTAGCGTACTGGTATCCATATCATCTCCAGTAATCAGAGAATCATAGGCTTTTACCGCTTTTTCATATAAACCCATAGAGGCGTATAACTCAGCCAATACATTATCTTTTAATCCACCCAAGGTAAATGCCTGCTGATAGTAATAGATTGCGCTATCATATTGATTATTTATTTTATAACAATACCCTAACTCATTCAATGCATCCACATCATCGGCATGCGTAGCTAAATGTCTCTTATAAAATGGAATTGCGTAAGCATACCGCATAATACCGAACTCACGTTTAGCTACTACGATAGCTGAGTCGCTGCCTCTTTTTTGAGCTAAGCCCATCAGAGGTATCAACATAACCAACAATATTATAAACTGCTTCATAAACATTAGAATCTGGTATATGGATAGGTATAATTACTCAAAATTTTGATTGGATTTTAAAAATATCAAGCTTTTGGAAGTATTTATATTGTCAACCAGCGTTAAAGATAAATAAAACTGTTTAATTGTGGCTGAATTCAGTGCATCATATCTTAAAAAAAAATATTTTGGGTTTAATAACTTATCTCGTATAAATCTGCTAACTGTAAAAGTTGCGGGATTGAATTAACAGATAGTTTATCGAAAATGATCGATTTAAAAGTAGAAATCGTGTTCATTTTCGTACCCAGCTTTAGGCTGATGTGTTTGGTGCCTACTCCATTAAGCATCAAGTGTAAAATTTCTAATTCACGCAGCGTAAGTAATCTGAAGGGATTTTCTCTTCTAGGATATTTAATGGGTGTAGCATCAGATATGTTTACTTTATTAATAAAATTGAGTAATAGCTCTTTTAATTTGGCTTCTAACATTGTTTTAGAAGCAAATGCATATATATTGTATTTTCTTAATAAAGACTCGAACACTTCTGCCGGCTGCATCGAATGCACTAGAATTTGCATTTTAGGATACTTTTCTCGATACTCCGGAATAAGATCTATCGAATTCCCATCTCCCATAATTAAATCTAAAATAAGGTGGGTGTAAGTTCCTTTACGCACTTCAGACTCTAGCTTTTTACAAGTTGACACTTCTTTTACATATCGGCAACCCAGGTCTTTTAACAACATCACCAATCCCAACCTAACTATGCTGTGATCATCTGCAATCAGAATTCGATTTTTGGCTTCCATTGTTTACTGATTTAATATTCGGTTGATTAAACAAATATACATACCGTACTATATTAATGTAAACTTTTTATAAAGTTAAAATGTAACCTTCACTTTTGTACCTACATCTATCTGGCTTTCAATAAATATATGTCCATTTAATAACTTAAGTAAATCATGAATAATATAGTACCCAACTCCATTACTTTTAGGCACATGGTAATCGCCACTGTCTTGATCTTCCAATGCTGCTGTTTCCTTCAGTAAATATTTTACTATTTCAGGTTTCATACCCGTACCCGTATCTTTTACTTCGATTGTGATTTTTTTGTTGGTTGTTTCCTGGATAATAGCAGACACTTCTATGGAACCGGACAAAGTAGCCCTGAATGAATTTAGTAATAAATTATAGATCAACACCCGCAACAAATCGGGTCTTGTTTCTATAATTAATTGCTCATCAATATGATTAACCAGATTGATGGCAGAAGTGGTTTTAAAAATGGAGGATAAAAAATCCAATTCATGTTGAATGAGTTTCTTCAAATATATTTTATTTACAGGAGGCAATTTCTCCAGATCGCTATATTTAACCCAATTAAGTATATTAGAAGTAAGTAACTCTAATGACTTTGATGTTGCAGCAATTTCTCGAATTGCATTTTTTGCAACTTGATTATATACCAGGTGCGCTGTACTTCCTGCAGCTATTCCCATATATCGGAGAGGAGCTAATAAATCGTGATTTAAAATAGCAATCGTTCTAATTTTTACACGCTCTCGCTTTTGTAGCAATTTATTGAGTGTTTGAAGCTCATGTGTTTTAACCTGTACTTCTTTTTCTAATTTTATTTTTGCTTTTTCTTGTTGTAAAGTACGTAGGTGAACAATACAATAAATCAACAATACTAATAATATAAATACTGTTATATAAAACAGTGTAGATTTATACCAGGGTCGTTCAATGTTAAATGTCCATTCTTTAAACTTATACAATCCGGTTTTAGAATCCTGCCACCTAAATTGTACACTATGTGAACCAAAATCAGGCTTAACGATATCTATACTGGCCACATTAAGATTTAGTATTTTCCAATTACCTGTATGATCTATTTCGTATTCAATCAAATTAGAATTTTGTCCTATTACACCGCCAATTGCAAACATTAATGTTACACTTTTGGTGAACGCAGGTAAACTTTTAGTTTGAAATGTTTTTAATACAGATATTGAATCATTAATCAATACATTATCCATATAAATATTAACTGGCTTCTTATTATTTGGAATAGCCCCGGGATTAAATTGAATCAACCCATCTACACTTGGAAAGGAAATTGTTCCATTACGAAGTTGTAATGCACAAGGTGTACAGCCTCCATTTAACTCAGTAACTTCTAAACCTTCCTGCTTACCAAAATACTCATAATTAGGTTTGAAGTTTTGATTGGAGTAAGATTCAACCAACTGATCTGCATGTGTTCTAAAAAGACCATTATTTGTAGTAATCCAGACAGTACCATCTTTCAGGATAAGAAAACAATGACTGAAGTTAAGGTACCTCATAGGATCTACCGGTAGTTCCTTTACGATACCATTAAAATATACTAATGGCCCTGCGCCGGCAGTTCCAATAAAAAAATACGATCGATAGGGTATAATTGATCTGATAGCGACATCGGGGATACTCGATTTATAAATATTTTTAAGCTTTTTGGTAAGTATATCAAACTGCATTAATCCTGCTGAAGTAGCAATTAAAATTAAATTGTTACCAACTGGTTTTGCATCATAAATCAAACAGTTTAATAGTTCAATATTATCTGGTATATCTTCTACCAATTTGCCGATATGATTAATATGCCCGACAAATTTTCTACTGAAACAATAAACGGTTGTTTTATATTCTGTAAAAACAATCGGGCTCTTTACAGGATTAACAATTTTTATTTTTTCTTGATTTTTCTCTATTGAGTGACCATGTATTTCATCCAAATCAGCAAAGTATATAATACCATCGGTACTCACAAATAAATTAGAAAAAGCAGCCCGTTTGATGAATTTATTATCAATAATTTTTACCTTACTTGCTGAAAAAATATCACCAGAATTCATGTAAATCTGCCCATTCGGTAATTCAAATTGAGCATATAAAGACCTATCGGTTGTTAATTCAAATGCTTTTGTTTGCAACAAATTAAAATGCCTTGGCCGTAATATAATCAACCCTTTATTTTGAGTACCAATGTAATAAATTCCTGAATTTTCATCTACTCTGAGATATTGTAAATTTTCATTTATAGGTAATTGATCAGTAATTAATACCGGTATGATGCGATTATTTTGTATGGTTAACTCATACAAAAAATTATTAATTAATAAATAGGACTTTTTTGCTATCGGGTCGTGTAATAATTTTCTTCTACTCCCACCCCCCATTTTTTCTACAGACAAATTAAGCTTGTTTAAATATACCAAAGCTGAATCTCCCTCCCCCGTCCATGCAAAGCATTCAAGCTCATTATTTAAATAAAATAATCTATCGTTAATAGCAAAAGGGAATTGTGAATTAATTGGATTTTTTAAAACTATTTTTAAGGAATCTCGTTCCATAGCAAATAAGAAACGATAAAGCCGGACATGTTTTTTACCCTTTATTGTAAATTCCTGCCATTCTTGCATAACAGTTGGCAATGCGTACTTTTTTTTAGGTACTGCAAGCCCATTTTTAATATAGAAAAAATCTTCGGAAGAAAATTTGGTACCAATTTCTATGTAATGCTCATCTAATCTATTCTCTTGTATAGCAAAAACATGGTACTTCTCCGTTAGGACCAAAATTTTTCCATTACTACTCAACCCTAAAGTTTGAATTCTTCTTCTGAGCCTATTGGGAAAAGTTATTGTATCTGAAAAGTTTTCAATCTTTTGACCATTATATCTTGCTAATCCAAACTCGGTTGCAATCCAAAGGAACTCTTTTTTGGCATCTAATTCAATTCCTCTGATGCCATTAGACGGTAACCCATCTTCCGTATTTATTCGCTCTATAATATATTGCTGTTGCTGCGCATTTAAATTAAATGCATATAACATCTGAAAAATAACTGAAAAAAGACAACTTAGTCGAAAAAATCGATTATTCATTTCTCATCATTTCAATAAAAACAAGCCAATAAATTAAAAAGCTTTAACTGCTTTAAATACAGGCGTTCCCTTCGATTTCAATACTACTATCGACACTTCCGTTGCCTCAATGGGTTCTTTAAACATTAATATCCGTTTATTTCCTACCGTAGTGATCAATTGTTGATGCTTTACTTCCCCTTTATTACTTACCGTCACATTAACACTGCTCATTTTTTGTCCCGATTTCAAATCTTCTTGTAGTATTAAACCATTCATTATCGCCGGTTTCTTGAGAATATAATAACGACTAAATGGGCTATTGGGATTCTTCTTATCTGGCTGCGTGATATTTAAAGAAGCACTGCTCAATACATTAGGTTGATTAAATATTGCTCTTTTTTGCTTAAATCCAATCAAAGCTGCAGAATCGTTTTCATTAATCAATCCACGTCTGTCTGGAGGTACATTTAATAAAAGATTTGCGCCCCGTCCTACCGTTCTCAAATAAATTTTCATCAACTCATCCGGTGATTTTACTTTGCTGTCTTCTTCTTTATGATAAAACCATCCTGGTCGGATACTTACATCTGATTCTGCAGGTATATAATTTGCGCCATGTACATTTCCTGCCAATAAGGTATCGTTGGGAGGGCCGCCTTCGCCTCTTTTAAACCCTGCCGTATCGAGGGTATTCCAATTGGTTTCACCTGCAATACCCTGTTCGTTGCCTATCCATCTTAAATCAGGACCAATGTCACTGAAAACAACTGTTTGAGGTGACAGTCTTCTAACAGTTTTTTCAAAACGATTCCAGTCGTATACTTGACGTTTACCATTAGGTCCTTCGCCATTTGCACCATCCCACCAAAGCTCCCAAATTGGGCCATAATTTGTAAATATTTCTTCCATCATATTTACAAAAACATCATTGTACTTTGGTGTGCCATAATCCGGATGGTTTCTATCCCAAGGTGAAATATATACACCAAAAAGTAACCCGGCTTTTTTACAGGCAGCAGATAATTCTGCTAAAACATCTCTTTTAAATGTACTTTGTTGTACGGTATGGGTAGAGTATTTAGAAGGCCATAAACAAAAACCATCGTGGTGTTTGGCTGTAATGATGATCCCTTTAGCACCTGCTTGTTTTGCAATTCTACACCACTGATCACAATCCATTTGATCCGGATTAAATACTTCAGTCCGCTCCTTACCATCACCCCATTCTTTGTCGGTAAAAGTATTCGGCCCAAAATGCATGAACAGATAATATTCATTATCGTGCGATTTTAATTGTGCATTAGTAGGAAGAACGTTTTTACTAATTCCGGGTTGAGCCTGAATAGAAAAAGAAAAAAATACGCAATAAAAAAATAGGATTGCTTTTTGCATGGACAAGCAGTTTTTGTTATTCATTAAAGAATAAATATACAATAAATAAACTGAAAGTAAGCTGACCAGAATTGGTTACGCCATTTACTTTAATTAATAAATTATGTTAAGCATTAGTCCAACAACTCTACATCCTTTGGATACTTCGCCTTATTGAACAAAAACAAATTCTCCGAAAGCACAGTCGCCAGGTTAATGTTACGCACTTTTAACTCTGTGATGTTATTGCTCTTATCTAAAATAGTTGCCTTGGTTAAATTTCCGGAAACCTTATCAAAAAATATATTTACCTGCACAAAGTTTTTTCTTTTATCCAATGGTTTCATCTCTATTTCATTCATTGCACCCTTAGATGAAATCAATTTGTACGAAAAATCTTTATCGTAAGATCCTGCTAATAACTTTTGGGGACTTAATGTCTGATTGGTTTCTTCTACAGATGATTTTGTAATGGTCTTATTTCCATCAAAATTATACACACTTTTCCCATCACAAATGATCTCCGTTTTGCCCTGCTTTAACACATACTGCTCTCCTTTCATGGAAAGAGAAAGCGCTTTGCTTCCCGCAGCACGTCCTTTACTTGTTATGGAGTTGATCACAAAAGATGCGGTAATCCCTTTTGCGCTTTTTACTTTATTTCCAAATGTTTCAATTATCTTTTTAGCAGCTGGATCATTCTGGGCATGAAGAGTAGAAAAACAAGCAACAATAATTAGTGCAACTAAGTATGATCTCATCATTTTATTGAATTGGAAAGCAAATATAACATTTTCAGGTATTGGGTGGACAAAACTTGCCAGAAGTTTAACATTAAACAATAATGCTATAAGTCAAGCCCATTACAATGTATCCAAGAAATCTTGCAACTCCATTTCTGTTTTATAAAGCACTTCTCTTGCCTTACTACCCTGATTGGGTCCAACAATGCCTGCAGCTTCTAACTGATCCATTAACCGGCCTGCTCTGTTGTAGCCCAATTTCATCCTACGCTGAATTAAAGAGGTTGATCCCATCTGACTTTGTACAATTAATCTGGCCGCATCTTCAAACAACGGGTCTCTATCGCTGGAATCAAAATTCTTGCCTTCCAAATCTTTTTCATCTATATACTCTGGCAATAAAAATGCTTGCGGATAGCCCCTTTGGTCACCTATAAACTCACACACCCCCTCTACTTCGGGCGTATCAACAAAAGCACATTGTAATCGGGTTATTTCTCCATTATAACTTACCAACAAATCTCCTTTACCTATCAGTTGTTCTGCCCCACCTGCATCCAAAATGGTTCTACTATCTATTTTGCTAGACACTTTAAAGGCAATTCTAGCAGGGAAGTTGGCTTTAATGGTACCGGTAATAATATTCACCGACGGACGTTGCGTTGCAATAATCAGATGTATACCAATGGCACGGGCTAATTGTGCTAATCGGGCAATAGGCATTTCTACTTCCTTACCCGCTGTCATGATTAAATCGGCAAACTCATCTACCACCAACACAATAAATGGCAGGTATTGATGCCCTTTCTCCGGATTTAATTTTCGAGCGGTGAACTTTTCATTGTACTCCTTAATATTTCTACATCCTGCCTCTTTTAACAGATCATAGCGGTTATCCATTTCTATGCAAAGTGCATTCAGTGTATTCACTACTTTTTTGGTATCGGTAATAATAGACTCCTCTTCTCCGGGCAATTTAGCCAGAAAATGTTTTTCAATCACCCGATATA
This sequence comes from Sphingobacteriia bacterium, assembly GCA_947460365.1. Classification (GTDB taxonomy): domain Bacteria; phylum Bacteroidota; class Bacteroidia; order Chitinophagales; family Chitinophagaceae; genus Sediminibacterium. The sequence continues at coordinate 12,510 of CANHJH010000011.1, forward strand.
AACTCAACTCCACTTTTTTGGGATCAACCAAAACAAATTTAAGCTGAGACGGATGTTTTTTATACAGCAATGAAACCAAGATGGCATTTAATCCGACCGACTTACCCTGACCGGTAGCACCTGCCATTAACAAGTGAGGCATGGCAGCTAGATCTACAATAAAATTTTCATTATCAATCCTTTTACCAATTGCAATAGGTAGAGAAAACGCACTGGTCTGAAATTTTTCACTGGCCAGCAAGGTCTTCATGCTTACCACCGTTTTACGCACATTGGGCACTTCTATACCAATGGTACCTTTACCGGGTATGGGTGCGATAATCCTGATTCCTAATGCTGCTAAACTAAGCGCAATATCATCTTCTAAGTTTTTAATCCTACTGATTCGTACACCAGGGGCAGGCACTATTTCATACAAAGTAACGGTAGGCCCAACAGTGGCTGCAATTCTTTGAATCGCAATATCATAGTTTTTTAGGGTAGCAATAATTTGATTCTTATTCGTTTCTAATTCTGCCGGATCATGTACTATTTTTTCACTCCCATGTGTTTCTAGCAAATCTAATCGAGGAAACTTGTAATCTTTTAGGTCAAGGGTAACATCATATTTTGTAGCTAAACTACCGATGGTAGCAGCTATTTCGTCCATATTTTCTTCTTCTTCTGCTGCAACCTCCTTTATTTCTAACTCTAATTTATCAGTTGGAGGAATATGTGCTGTTATTTTTTTAACAATGGGTTTAATTGGCTCTTCCTCCATTTCATCTGCTATTGGTTCAACTGTTGACTCCATGTTTTGATTCGACTGCATAATTGGAGCTACAGCTTTTTCAGGGATAGCTTCAATTGAAGGCGATGGTGTATTTACAATAGACAGTGGAATTGCTTCTAATTCCTTTTCAATTATATTAAAACTGTTGAGCGGATTAATTTCATCTTCAGGTAATACCACCTCACCCAATTTACTTTCTTTCTTTAATTTATTTTTCCGCTGCAAATTATCTGCCAGCCTCTCATCTTCTTCAGCTAATGCCTCCACATCATCATCTTCACGGTTATAGGCGAATGTTGTATCCTCCTCAAAAAGTTGATCGTCTGTAGCTTCGCCTTTACTGCTTAAGCCCTCCAAGCTCCAATTGGGCAATTTAAAAGTTGGATTAAACCGCCAAATGATGTAAACAAAAATAGACAACCCGATTAATGCAGTTGTACCAATTTGCCCCACCCATTTAGTGAGCCATTCCGACAAATACTCTCCCACTGCTCCGCCCCACGAAAAATGATTGCCCACTGTAAAAAAAGCTAAGCTAATACTAGAAATAATTAACCCTAACAGTACATATTTTATATTTCGGATTATACTAAATATCTTTTTCCCAAAAAGGAGATTAACACCCAATACAAAAAAGAAGGTACAAAGTAAATAAGATCCCAGCCCGAAACCATTGTTCCAAAGTGTATGCGCAGCGTAGGCCCCCATTACACCCAATAAATTATTTATCGCAACATCATTTACCGAAAAAATCTTTATGCCAAACTGTTGTACTTTATCCTGATCTTCTTGCCAGGTAAATAAATAAGAGGTGAATGCAATAAACAAAAATAATGCAAACAACAAGCTGGTGGCACCAGCAATTTTAGCTGTCCGCTCATCTTTAACTACTTCTTTAACTGATACCTGGGCTTCTTTATCGGGGTTTAAGATTTCTGGATCAGGAGGAGGTGGCGGCGTTTTCTTTCTTAATCTATTTGCCATGAAGACAAATATAAGTTTTGTTTGATGTTAATAATATACTCTTCTCTATATTGTGCAAAACTGTTAATTCGGCCGACAGTTTTCCACTAAAGTGCCTTCTTTTTAATCCCTATGGCCAACAATACCCATCCAATAATCAATATAATTCCGCCAATTGGGGTAATGGCTCCTATCCATTTTAAACGGTCTATTCCGGCTATAGAAATATAGGTTAACAAATAAAGCGATCCGGAAAAAATCACTGTACCAATTATGAATAATTTTCCTGCCGTAATAACTTGCTTAAAAGGATATTCTTTATATAAAATACCGGTAAGTAATAATGCAAATACGTGATAAAACTGATATCGAACGGCTGTTTCATAAGTAGCTAAAGCAGTAACAGATGCAAAATCCTTTAATTTATGGGCGCCAAATGCACCTAATAAAACAGCCATAGCAGCTAGTTGCGCAGCGGTTTTGATAAATGTTTTATGCATTTTTTATTATTTGCTTTAACTTGTTGAGATTGATGTCTTTTCCTTGTAAATGAACGGCGGCTTTACTGTAAAACGGCTTCCGTTCTGCTAACTTATTAACTAAAAATATTTTCAGTTCTTCCGCATTTAAATTGGCCAATAACGGGCGATGATCTTTTTCGGGCAATAACCGTTCTAATAAAACATCAACGGTCTCATCTATCCAAATGGTTATGCCCTGCTGATTCATCCATTCCATATTTTCATGGTAGCATGGCGTTCCACCTCCGGTAGCCAGTATAAACGATTTTTTTTCGCCAAACCAACGCAGCAATTTAGCTTCAGTTTTTCTAAAATGAGCTTCCCCGTCTTCCTGGAATATTTCGGCAATGGTCTGTTCTTCATTGGTTTCGATGATGAAATCTAAATCATACCCCCCTGTTTTAAAGTGTTTAGCTAATTCTTTTTTCCAGTAAGACTTACCACACCCCATCATGCCAATCAAAAATATTTTAACCATCATACAGTCAATACACTTAATCAATTTATTTAAATGCATTGAAGCCGGTAACATCCATCCCGGTAATGAGCAGATGTATGTCATGCGTGCCTTCGTAGGTAATTACACTTTCGAGGTTCATCATGTGCCGCATGATGCTGAATTCACCGGTGATACCCATTCCACCCAGCATTTGACGGGCATCACGGGCTATATTGGTAGCGATTTCGCAACTATTTCTTTTTGCCATACTCACTTGCTGAGGAGTAGCTTTTCCCTGATCCATTAATACACCAACTCTCCAAACTAACAACTGCGCTTTGGTTATTTCAGTAACCATTTCAGCTAACTTCTTTTGTTGGAGTTGAAATCCCCCAATTGGCCGGTCGAATTGTACGCGCTCTTTACTGTACCGTAAAGCAGTATCATAACAATCCATGGCTGCCCCTAGAGCGCCCCATGCTATACCATACCGCGCCTTGGTTAAACAGCCTAAAGGGCCTTTTAATCCTTTTACATTTGGAAGTATGTTTTCTTTAGGGACTTTTACATTATCAAAAACCAATTCACCGGTTGCACTGGCGCGTAAACTCCATTTTCCGTGCGTGGTAGGTGTAGTAAATCCTTCCATACCTCTTTCAACAATAACACCTTGAATATCTCCTGCTTCATTTTTTGCCCAAACCACGGCTACATGGGCAAATGGAGCATTACTGATCCACATTTTTGCACCATTCAAAATTACATGGTCGCCTGCATCTTTAAAGTTGGTGATCATGCCAGATGGATTACTTCCATGATCCGGCTCAGTTAACCCAAAACATCCTAACCATTCTCCGGAAGCCAGTTTAGGTCAATATTTATTTCTTTGTGCTTCGCTTCCATAGGCGTAGATAGGGTGCATGACTAAACTGCCCTGCACACTTGCCGTACTTCGCACTCCGCTATCGCCTCGTTCTAACTCCTGCATCATTAAACCGTAACTGATATAATCTAACCCTCCTCCACCATATTGTTCTGGTACAGTTGGCCCAAAACAACCTAAATCACCTAATTGTTTTACAATTTGTTGAGGAAATTCGGCTCGTTGGGCATAATCCTCTATGATGGGCGAAATTTCTTTTTTAACATAATTACGAACAGATTCCCTGATCAGTTTATGTTCTTCACTCAATAAATCATCGATTAATACATAATCAGGTGATTGAAATAAATCTATTCTGGCTGCCATTTTATTCAATTAATCTTTAGCAATACAACAAAATTACAAGTAAGGAATAGTAATTGAACATTTAATCTTATTTTCTTTTATTGCCTGATTGTTCAATTTCCTTATTCATCTCTTCTTCATCCACAGGTCTTTCAGTGATATCGCCAATTAAGTACCGAGAAAAATAGTCACTCATCTTCCAAAAGAAGTACTCTGTCATGTCTCCAAATCCGTGTCGCTGTGTTGGCAATACAATCATATCAAAGCGTTTATTCGCCTTAATAAGGGCATTAACCACACGAATAGTATTTGCAGGGTGAACATTATTATCTATCTCTCCATGAGAAAGCAATAACCTTCCTTTTAGATTTTTAGCTAACTCCGGATTTTTTTCGATGTTATATTGAAAACTGGTATCGCCTTTCTCGCTGATGATTTCTTTAACACCATGGTGTTTTTCACTCCACCAACGATTATAAATAGCATTATCATGATTACCGGCAGAAGATACTGCAACCTTAAAGAAATCAGGATATACCAACATTGCAGCAGTACTCATAAATCCACCACCGGAATGTCCATGAATACCTACTCGATTAATATCTAAAAAAGAATATTTATCAGCTAATTGCTCCGCAACAGCTTTTTTGTCAGCTAAACCATAGTCACGTAAATTGCCATACCCATAATTGTGATACCATTTACTTCTGCTTGGATGTCCGCCTCTGTTGCCTAATGTAATTACCACCATACCCAATTGAGCTAAACGATCCGTTCTATCTAAACCCTTACTAAATGATTTATTTACGGCCTCGGTTTGTGGGCCTGGATATACATATTCTACAATAGGGTATTTTTTAGCGCTATCAAAATCATATGGCTTATACATTACGCCATATAGGTCGGTAATGCCATCATCTGCTTTTGCTTTAAATGGTTGAGGAAATTTGTACCCAGCCGCAAATAAGTTACTTAAATCTGCAGTTTCCAAATCCATTATTTTTTTACCCTCTGCATTAAATAAAACAGATTTGGGCACCGTATTCACTCTGGAAAAATTGTTTACCAAATACCGGTTATTATCATCCATTGAAGCTGTATGATCAAATTCACCCGGATTTAATAAACGTAACCCACTGCCATCAAAATTAACCCGATAAGCATGCAGATAGTAAGGATCTTCGTTTGCTTCTCTTCCATTGGCAGAGAAATACAATACTCTATTTTTTTCATCTATCCCTAATATGTCTTCGCAATGCCATGCACCTGAGGTGATTTGATTTTTAAGCTTCCCGTTCTCATCATATAAATAAAAATGTGCCCAGCCGTCTTCTTCACTCCATTGAATTAATTCCTTGCCATCATTCACTAAACCCAGTCTACGAATCTCCACATAAGTGTTTAATCGCTCCTGTATAAGTGTTTTTGTAGTAGCTGATTTTACATCCACACAAACCACATCAATTCTTTTTAAATCTCTGCTTGTTCTGCTCATGTAAAACTTAGTATGATCTCCTAGCCATATCATAGGCTTAAAGTCATCATCTCTATTACTAACTTTACCCGGATCACTCCAAACATTAATATCCTGATCCTTAAACGCTCCGGCAGTTATTTCTTTAGCTGTTTTTAATGCAGCGTCAAACAAAAGTAAATGTTCAACAGGCGCTTCCTTTTCTCCCGGCATCCAATATTTATAGGTTTCTAAAGTGGGGCGAGGATCAGCAATGCTGTTGATTACCCACAAATCTTTTACTTTACGATTATCTGTTCTGTTCAATACAAAGTATTTTGAATCAGGTGACCACAAAATAAAAGTAGACTTGCGTTTATTTTTATTTTTTTCTTTTTCAACATTCGACTCACCCTGACCATCATTGTGATAACTGAAGTATTCTATACCATCAGTTGTAATGGCAGTTTCAACAATGGTACTGTCGTCCTCATTTTTTAATGCCTTTTCGTAATTGGATTTATCCATCCAATAAAGATTATGGTTTCTACCAAACACAATGGTAGTTCCATCAGGAGAGATATTAGCCCAATTGGGTTTTCTTTTAGGTTTTTTAAAATCGGTTAGCTCAACCAACTCCCCATTTTGAATATTGTATTCGAAATAAAATACTTTTTTGTCTTTAGCGGCAACTGTTCCTTTTTTTGCTGTTGTATCTTTTTTCTCTATTTCAATGGAAGATTTAACTTCAAACTGTATCCAGTTTTCGTCTTTAACAAAACGCATACTGTCTATATTAAGATGTTGTGCATCCATTGCATCATTGGTAATACGGGTAAGCTTTGCCGCTAATACGGCATTATCAAACAATTGCTTTTTCTCGCCTTTAACAGCATCTATGATGTACCATTTTTTTCCATCGGTTGTTTCATACATATACCAAAAGCGATCAGATTTTTTTAGCCAATGTGCATCCACATTTAAACTAAAAACCATTTTATCTACTTTTTTAGGGGCAAATCGAGCTGCTTGTGCATAATTAGCGCGAGTATACTCGCTTTTTTGTGCAGAAACAATGTTGATTAACATCAACATAAAAATCATCAATATGTTTTTCATGTATTTATTTTTTAGCAGTCAGATGGAAGAGACTTGATTAACATTTAGTTTGGTAAATAATAGTAGCATAAAAGTATTGCCTTGCTATGCCATTTTCAAATATATTCCTTTTCTAGTTCATTTAACAGGTAATTTGATTATAAAGTATCGGATGCTTTCCCGGACGCATCAAATAGTAATGTTAGCAAAAAATGATCAATTTTAGCAAAATTTAATGAATAATTATTGATATTTTTACATTTATTATGATTCACAAATATATTTTTTACGCATTTTTTTGTATCTCCATCTTTGCTTGTAAAAAAAAATCAGTGCTTACAATTGATATTGATACAAACAAAAAACTTTATGCAATTGGGCAGTTTAAAGGCTCATCCACTTGCACCGCAACTTATATAGAGATTCCCAACCAATCTATAGACTCCCCCGCATATATAATTACTAATGGTCATTGTGCGATTGATTTTTTTGAAGACAACGCAATTAACGTAGATGTTCCTTTATACGCTACCATCCTATTCAAACAATTAGAAAATTTGTCCGAAAATGAATCTGTGCAGTTCACCACCAAGCGCATTGTATACAGTACAATGAAAGGAACCGATTTGGCAATTATAGAGTTAAATCACACCAACCGCGCATTACAAAATGCCGGTATTTATCCCCTACCAATTGCTAATAGTATTCCAGCCACAGGTACTAAGGTGCAAGCCTATGGCTATCCCCTGGCCTTTTCTTCAGTATTCTTACGATCTACTTCAGGTGAAATAGGTGAGCAATCTACGGTCGCAGAATTTATATGGTTATGGAATAAAATGTATGCTGCTAATCTTCCCAATATATCTCCCGGAAGTTCGGGTTCACCTGTATTTACTGATCTATCCAAAGGAATATGGGGATTAGTTAACACTACTACCATTGGGGGATTAGGCACCTGCGAACTAGGATCACCTTGCGAATTTTCAATAAATAAGCCACCCATTCAAAAAAACAATACCACCTACATTCTTGATATCTTAAAAATAAAAGACTGCTTTAATGCTAAGGGATCTTTTGACATGAATGCGGAGCATTTTCCGTACGAGAAACCGAGTGATTTTACGGTGAGTTTACAAGACAACGTTAGAAATTTCAATTCAACTACTGCAAAAACAAATAAATTGATTTTCAATGTAAATAATCATTCAAATACTTCCTATAAAATTGAGTTATTTGAAAATTACCATCCGGCAAATACCAATGGATTTAATCCAGTTCAAGCTACCACTGTTAAAACAGATTTTCCAACACAAGAAGGATTTTACATTATTTCAATTATCAAAGACCATAAAATAGATCAGGCTAAATACCTGACTTTTAAAATGGATTACACCCCACCAGCTATTGATCTTATTAAGCTGAATCAAATAGCATCTACAGAAGGATATGAAATTAGTCCCATTTTCGCTTATCCGGAATTAACGCAATTTAATTGGAAATTTGGATCTAAAGATACCTGTAACTGCAACGAGGATAAGGATTATGGCATATATAATAGGATTCCCAAGAATTTCACAAAAGCAGCACTTCCGGTAAGAGTGTGCATTAAGGGGCTGGATTTGGCGGGGAATGAAACTGCACCTAAAGAATTCTTAATCCTGAAATAATGAAATATTGTTGCTTTCCTTTAACCTGTTTTAAAGTATACCGAAATATTTACCGACTATGATTGTTGTAGATAAGTTCGCATCTCCTGTTGATATGCTTTAGCCGCATTTTCTGCAGCAAGGGCAAAGTGCTCACTTCCATCTGCAAAAATTATTGCTCTACTTGCATTGACCAATAAACCGGCCTCCCTATTCAATCCAAATTTAGAAACTTCTTCTAAACTTCCACCTTGTGCGCCAACACCGGGAACCAATAAAAAATGATCCGGTATAATAGAACGAATATTTTCTAAATCAGCAGCCCGGGTTGCTCCAACCACAAACATTAAATTGTCAGGAGTTCCCCATTTTGCTGTTTTTCCCAATACAATTTCAAACAACCTCTTTTCCTTACCGCCCATAGCAATACTGGGTATCATTGCAAGCCCTTCAGCATGTTGCGCAAACATTAACTGCTGAAAATCATTACTGCCCGCATTAGAAGTAAGTCCTAATACAATAGTTACCTTATTGGTGTAATCTAAAAAAGGGCGAATACTATCTTCCCCCATATAAGGCGCAACAGTTACAGCATCAAAAGGTAATACTTCAAAAAATGTTTTGGCATATTGTGCAGATGTATTGCCAATATCCCCTCTTTTAGCATCTGCAATTTTAAAATGTGAATCAGGTATGTATGCCAGAGTTGCTTCCATGGCTTCCCATCCTTTTATACCCTGCGACTCATAAAATGCAGTATTAATTTTATAACTCACACAGTAGTTTTTCGTTGCATCTATAATAGATTTATTAAATGCAATTACACCTTCTTTTGTTTTGGGTAAATGCGCTGGAAGCTTAGTAATATCTGTATCTAACCCTACACATAAGTAGGACGATTTTTCTTTTATCTGGTTTACGAGATCTTGACGAGTCATAGTGCAAATATAATCGAGTTATTGGGTGAAAATTCAACATTCAAAAGCTAAAAAAACAGTATTTAATCAATTAATTTTTGGGCGAGTACAATTAATCTTGGAGAGTTTTGTACATCAAACTTGTTTAGTAGGTAGTCTCCAAATACCTGAACAATTTTCATATTTGCAGAGGATAACATCTCGCTAAAATCATCTAAACCAAACTTTGCTACGCGCTCTGTATATAGGTACTTTGGTTGCTCGTTTTCAGCATCGGTGATTTTTATTTGTTTGAAAAAATGAAAATCATCATGCCATTTATTTATATGAAAATGTACATCCCCAATAGTCTTGGTAAAAATAGGTCCATCCTGCTGTTCAGCATACTGAACATTTAAATAATCAATCACCAATATTCCACCATTTATAATGCTTTTTGCCATTGATTGTATTGCCTGGTCATGTTCTTCCCTTGTAACAAAATACCCGAAACTGGTAAAAAAATTAAACGCATAATTAAAATAGTTTTCCCGAAATGGAAGGCGCATGTCATGCTCAAAAAAATGGAGCTTTTCAAATTCATGTGTTTTTGCCTCAGTAATTGATTCAGCAGAAAGGTCAATACCGGTTACATCAAATCCCATTTCCGCCAAAGCAATGCTGTGGCGGCCCTTTCCGCAAGCAATATCCAACACTGTACTTCCTTTTACCGGTTTCAAATAATTAATTAGGGTAACAATAAATGCATTGGCCTCTTCCATATCTCGGTGTTGATACAACAAATGATAGTAATGCGAGTTAAACCAATCCTTAAACCAGGGTGAATGTTCCATAATCAATGTTTCAACTGCAAAAATACGAGCCTAATACATACAAAAAATTTGATTTAAGTTTGCAGGGTAATTATAAGGTTATGGCATTAATAAAAAGCATTTCAGGCATCAGAGGTACGATTGGTGGTAAACCCGGCGAAACATTGAGTCCTATTGACATTGTTCGATTTTCAGCAGCCTATGGCACATGGCTCCTTCAGCAGGAACACCCCAACAAAAAAGTGGTAATCGGCAGAGACGGAAGAATCAGCGGTGCCATGGTACAAAATTTAGTAGTGAATACACTAATTGCATTAGGAATAGATGTAATTGATGTTGATTTAAGTACGACTCCTACAGTAGAAATGGCAGTGATTTTTGAAAATGCTGCCGGTGGAATCATTTTAACTGCCAGCCACAACCCTAAAGAATGGAATGCATTAAAATTATTGAACAATAAAGGAGAGTTTATTAGTGGTTCAGATGGTTCAACACTTCTTGAAATAGCAGAACAAGCAGCTTTTGATTTTGCCCACATAGACCATTTGGGTACTTATACAAAAATAGATACAGCGCTCGATAAACATATTAATGCGGTGATTAACTACCCATTAGTAGATGTTGCTGCAATTAAAGCCGCTAAATTTAAAATTGTTGTTGATGCAATAAACAGTACCGGGGCAATAGCAGTTCCTGCTTTGTTAAATGCATTAGGGGTTTCCGATTTTACTATATTAAATGAAACAGTAAACGGGCATTTTGCGCATAATCCAGAGCCGCTGCCTGAACATTTATCTGAGTTATGCAATGAAGTAAATATAACCGGAGCTCATTTAGGTATAGCGGTAGACCCGGATGTAGACAGACTTTGTTTTGTATGCGAAGACGGTAGCCTGTTTGGAGAAGAATACACGTTAGTGGCTGTTGCAGATTATGTATTAAAGCACAAAAAAGGAAATACAGTAAGTAACATGAGCAGTACCCGTGCATTAAAAGATGTGACTACACTGCATGGCGGTACTTATTCTGCAAGCGCTGTTGGAGAAGTGAATGTTGTTGCTAAAATGAAAGCAGTGCAGGCGGTAATTGGAGGAGAAGGCAATGGTGGCATTATCGTTCCAGACTTACATTATGGTCGTGATGCTTTAATTGGTATTGCTTTATTTTTAACGCATTTAGCTAAAGAAGGTAAATCAGTCAAACAATTAAGAAATACCTACCCGAACTATTTTATCAGTAAAAATAAAATTGAATTAAGTAAAGAGGTTGATTTGAACAAAGTATTCGAACACATTAAAACTAAATACAAGGAACAACCAATCAATACTGAAGACGGATTAAAGATCGAATTCGACAATGAGTGGGTTCATCTCAGAAGCAGCAATACGGAGCCTATTATTCGTATTTATGCAGAAAGCAATAGCTTAACAGTTGCTGATAATATTGCCAAAAGAATTATGTGTGATATTCATGAAGTAACAGCCCAGTAGCACGCTACACAGTATACTTGCTTTTAAAAGCCCCTTTAAATGAGTTTGTAGAAAATGGAAAGAATTTATTTTGATAATGCAGCAACCACCGCTTTAGATTCAGCAGTTTTAGAGGCGATGATGCCTTACCTCACACAACACTTTGGCAACCCTTCGTCTATATATAGTTATGGAAGGGAAAGCAGAATGGCTATAGAAAATGCAAGAAAATCTGTTGCGAAAATTTTGAATGCCCACCCTGCAGAAATTTGCTTTACCAGTGGGGGAACAGAAAGCAGTAATACTGCTATTACAGCTGCTGTTAGAGATTTGGGGTGCAAGCACATCATCAGTTCTGTTATTGAGCACCATGCTACCACACATACGGTTGAACACTTATATCAGAATGGTGAAGCTGCACTGAGCTATGTAAAATTATTACCCAACGGTCATATAGATGTAGACCATCTTGAACAACTTTTATCGGAGAGTACCGAAAAATGTTTGGTTACCCTTATGCATGCCAATAATGAAATTGGCAATATGATTGACTTACAGGTAGTAGGCAATTTATGTAAAAAATACCATGCAATATTTCACAGTGATACAGTACAAACCGTTGGTCATTTTCCTTTTGATTTACGCAATACACCCGTTCATTTCATTACTGGTGCCGGTCACAAGTTTCATGGTCCCAAAGGTGTTGGCATGTTATATATCAATGAGCATATTAAAATAAAACCCTTTTTAAACGGCGGTAGCCAGGAAAGAAATATGCGGGCTGGTACTGAAAATTTATATGGGATAGTCGGTTTTGCAAAAGCACTGGAATTGGCTACAGCGCATTATGAAAAAGACAGCACTTATATTAAACAATTAAAGGTTTATATGATGGAGCGATTAAAGCAAAACATCGCAGGAGTTACCTACAATGGTGATGCATTGGGTGCAAGTCTTTATGCTGTTTTAAGTGCCAGCTTTCCTAAGACAGAAAAAAGTGAAATGATATTGTTTAACTTAGACATTAATAACATTTGTGCCAGTGGGGGAAGTGCTTGTACCAGTGGTGCTGATCAGGGCTCACATGTAATACGTGCCATAAATAATAATCCCAATCAGGTTACTGTTCGCTTTTCATTTAGCCATCATAACACTAAAGAAGAAATTGATTACGTAGTAGAAAAGTTAAAAGAACTTATATAAAAATTAGCCTGCCGTTGATTAAACAATCGTTCAATAATGGCAGGCCATTTGATTTATCAGAGAAGCCACCTATTTTTCAACTTCTCCCATTAACCCTCTAATTACTACACTGGCAGCCATACAACCAAATATTGCAGGCATATAACTCATGGTGCCAATAATAGATTTTTTAGGATAGGCTTTTTCCGTTTCAATTATTTTCGATTGATCTACTCTTTCAGCACTAAATACTACCGTTAATCCCTTATAAATGCCTAAACTATGTAACTTCTTTCTTACATAAGCGGCTAAATTACATTGATACGTTTTGGAAATATCGGTAATGATAATTTGAGCAGGATCTACTTTACCACCTGCACCCAATGATGTTACAATAGGTATTTTTCTATCCATACAACCTTTTATAAAAAACACTTTTGGGGATAATGTATCAATACAATCTACTGCATAATCATATGGCGCTTCTTCCAGTAAGGCCTGCGTTAACTCCTCTTTTATATAGAGCGTTTTAACAATTAACTCGATATTGGGATTGATATCTTTTAAACGCGCTGCCATTACTTCCGACTTTAACATGCCTGCTGTTGAATGCAATGCAGGAATTTGTCTGTTGGCATTGCTTAAATCCACCGTGTCGGCATCTACAATAGTCATTTTCCCAACCCCAGCCCTCGCAATCATTTCTGCACAAATACCACCTACGCCACCAAGTCCAACTACTAAAACATGTTTTTGCATTAATCGCTCAACAGGCGCATCGCCCAATAAAAGTTGTGTCCTGCTCATCCAATATGGAATCATAATAAGTTAAAATTAAAAAGTCAAAAGTTAAAAGTAAATGTCAGATTTTATAAACTAAACAATTAAAAATAGTTACAAATGAATATATTTAGTTTATAAAAAAATAATCATGCATCGCTTATTTATATGGATTATTGGAATACTCCTTTTGATGTGCCCCAATAGGTTATTGGCGCAAATATATTGTATTAAAACTGTAGAATCGGGTCAAAAAACCAGTTTAAGAGGACTAAGTGTAGTTTCAGATCAGGTGATATGGGTAAGTGGTAGTGCCGGAGCAGTAGGCAAATCTATAGACGGAGGAATAAATTGGGAATGGATGAAAGTGAAGGGATTTGAACAAAGAGATTTCAGAGATATTGAAGCATTTGATGAAAACACTGCATGCATAATGGGCATTGCTGAACCTGCCATTATTTTAAAAACTATGGATGGGGGTAAATCCTGGAAAACAGTTTTTACTGATAGTACAAAAGGTATGTTTTTAGATGCCATGAGTTTTGCTAGTCAACAAAATGGGATAGTTATTGGAGACCCTATAGACGGATATCATTTTATGGCAACTACCCAAAACGCAGGAGATACATGGGAAATAACGAACAAGCAACTTTCCAATAAAGCATTAGCGGGAGAAGCTTTTTTTGCATCGAGTGGCACGAATATTCAATTAGTTAAAGACAAAAAAGGCTCATTACAATACGTGTTTGCAACAGGGGGCAAATACTCCCGATTCAACGTTAATCAGCAATATGTTGAGCTGCCCATTGTGCAAGGCAAAGAATCTACCGGCGCAAATTCTATTGTGATGAATGAATCAAATCAAAGTGGTATGATTGTAGGGGGAGATTTTGCACAGGATACTATTGCACACCACAATAGTATTTATTTTAATATAGATAAAAAGGGGACTGTTCATTTCACTGCACCAATTGTTCCGCCACATGGATATAGATCATGTGTTACCTACATCAATAAAAATAGCCTAATCGCCTGCGGCACTTCGGGTACTGATATATCTTTAGATGGAGGAAAAAACTGGGAATTAATAGACTCCACTAGTTTTCATGTAGTTCAAAAAGCTAAAAAGGGCAATACCGTATTTTTAGCAGGTAGTAAAGGAAGAATTGGCCGTTTGGAGTTCATGCAACTAATAAAATAAACAGCTATTCAGCTACAATCGTTCCTGCATTTTTTCAACCATTTTATAAGTTGCAGGGCAGTAGGAAATATTCTGCTGATGCACGTGTATATAGTCCACCATTTTCTTTTTTGTTAAATGCGGGAACCCTGCACAATCAGCCGGACGAACTAAATAAATACTGCACATGTTATTGGCTTTGTTTAAAAACTGGCAGGGTTGCTTAGTATTCATCCAATCGCCATCTTCTTCTTCAAAATACAACCATTTTTCTTTAAACTCTTTAGGAGTCATATCGAAATGGTCAGCAATACGCTTAATATCTTTTGCAGTAAAAGTAGGGCTCATTGTTTTACAACAATTTGCACAAGATAAACAATCAATTTCTTGCCAAACTTCTGCATCAATTTGCGCTGCTATTTTATCTAATCCCTTTGGTGGATTCTTTTCTATCTTCCCTAAAAATTTCTTCATGGATTTAGCATGATGATTAACTTTTTGTTTGAAAGATCGTAGATTTACTTGCATATTTTAACTATTAAATAAGAATGAGCGAATATACCTTTAAAAATCAAAACATTTCCCTGGTTCTTGCTAGTTTTTTGACTTTTGATTATTGACTTTTTAATTTTGACTTTCCATGTGGGCTGCCTATAAAAAAGGATTTAAAGCATATTTAAGATTAGAACGTTCCTTGAGTGAAAACTCGGTGGAAGCTTACTTAAGAGATATTACTCATTTAACGGAATATTTGCTGCTCATACAACAACCGAAATCTCCCGGAGAAATTGAACTCAAAGATTTGCAAGGCTTTGTAAAATGGGTTGGTGAGTTGGGCATGACCGCAACTTCACAAGCAAGAATCATTTCGGGTATCAGAGGATTTTATAAATATTGTTTAATAGAACAAATATGTACCATTGATCCATCTGTTTTGTTGGAAGCTCCAAAAACTAAAAGAAGTTTACCGGATACACTCAGCTTTGATGAAATAGAGAGTATGATTGCCCAAATAGACCTAAGCAGTTCGGAGGGTGGAAGAAATAAAGCTATTGTTGAAACCATGTACAGCTGTGGATTAAGGGTGAGTGAAGTGGTAAACTTAAAAATTTCAGGACTTTATTTAGATGTTGGATTTATTCGGGTAACAGGTAAAGGAGATAAAGAACGATTGGTTCCTATTGGCAGTGATGCAATCAAATTCATTGGTATTTATCTTGAACAAATTCGGGTTCATGTACCCATTCATTCCGGTTTTGAAGACATCGTGTTTTTAAATAGAAGGGGTAAAAATTTAACCCGGGTAATGATTTTTTATATAATAAAAGATTTGGCAAAAAAAGCAGGCATTACCAAAACTATTTCTCCACATACACTCCGACATTCTTTTGCAACACATTTGGTGGAAGGGGGCGCGGATTTAAGGGCGGTGCAAGAAATGCTGGGACACGAAAGCATTACCACTACTGAAATATACACCCACCTCGATCGGGATTTTTTAAGGGACACTTTACAGCGTTTTCATCCGGGATTTAAATAGGTAAACGCATAACAAACACCCATAATCGTTTTTTGTTAATTTAAGTTTTTAATACTTAAAATTGTTCCTATAACTTTATGCAAAATAAAAATCTGAAAGATGAAAAAATCAATGTTGGCAGCCATGCTTTTATGCGGTTTAAGCGGTTTTGCTCAAATTAAAATGCCTGCTCCAAGTCCGGTTCAAAAAATCACTCAGGATTTTGGCTTGGGTAAAATAGAACTAACGTACTCTCGCCCAACAGTGAAGGGTAGAGCATTGTTAAAAAACAATAGCGAATTAGCTCCATTAGGTCAACTTTGGCGTACTGGCGCAAATGCAGCTACCAGACTATATTTTACAGACAATGTAATGATGGGTGGCAAACTATTAGATACCGGATCCTATGTGATGTATACGATCCCTGGTGTTGAATATTGGGATGTAATACTTAATAAAGGGTTAAATAACTGGGGAACTGATGGCTACAAAGAAAGTGAAGATGTAGTAAGAGTTAAAGTAAAAGCTTCCAAATTAAACGACTGGGTAGAATCATTAACCATGCAATTTAGCAATGTACAAGCAGAAAGCTGCGAATTACAATTGATGTGGGGTAAAACTGCAATTAGCGTTCCAATGAGCACTAATGTAAAGGATCGCATTCGTGCTCAGGTTGAAAAAGCGCTTAGTGCTGATGCCGTAAACGGCGCAGTTTATTCGTCCGCTGCTAACTTTTACTTCGACTGGGATAAAGATTACGACAAAGCACTGGTAAATGTTAAGAAAGCTACTGATGCTAACCCAAAAGCGTTTTGGTT
>CANHJH010000012.1 GCA_947460365.1 Sphingobacteriia bacterium
CCGGATCCACCACCTTTTAAACTCCAGGGTGTTCTTTTATGTTGATACATGTTTACAAATAGCTTATTGGGATTGGAAGGATCCATTACCATATCTCCTACACCCGATGTGTCGTTGGTATGTAAAATTAATTTCCATGTTTCTCCACCATCGGTTGTTTTGTAAACCCCTCTTTCTGCATGCTCGGCAAATGGATTGCCCATTACGCCCGCATAAACCACATCCGAATTATTGGGGTCAATAATAATACGATGGATGTTACGCGTTTTTAGCAAGCCAACGCATTTCCAGGTTTTACCCCCATCTATACTCTTATACATCCCTTCTCCTAAACTAACGGAGTTGCGCGGATTACCTTCACCCGTACCTGCCCAAATAATATTGGGATTGCTTTGGGTAATAGCTAAAGCACCTATATTGAGTATTGGCTGCTCATCAAAAATTGACTTCCAGCTGCCGCCACCATTTTCCGTTTTCCACACCCCACCACTTGCTGTTCCTAAATAAATTATATTCGGATTTGTCCATACAGCATCTATGGCAGTAACACGACCACTCATGCCGGCTGGGCCAATATTACGTGGTTTTAAGTTTTTAAAATGCTTGGCCAAATCTACTTGTTGTGCGTGCACTACAAATAAACTCACGACACTCAATAATAGCAGGAGGTTTTTTTTCATTTGCTTGTTTTTTAATTTTCTCATGAAATTCGACTGATAAAATTTTACGTTTGGTAAGCAAACTTTATCGATGAATCAGTTAATGGGTGACTTTTTAATTTTGACTTTTTATCGGTCTTAAATTTCAGAAATTATTAGCCATTTACCAAAAACTTAGGATGAGTGGCTTATATTTAAGGATGATTTTTAATAACAACAACCAAGCGAGCAGCTTTAAAATAGGGTTGTATGCTGCTGTAGTAGCTTTTTTAACCTATACCCTCATATTTGGATTCAGAAAATCATTTACCGTTTGCACTTTCGATGGAATGAGTTTTTGGGGTATTGGCTACAAAACATTATTGGTTTTAAGTCAAATGATGGGCTATTTAATGGCTAAGTTTTATGGGATAAAATTTATTGCAGAACTTAAAAGACTCCATCGATATAAAATTATTTTTCTGCTAGTTGGCATCGCTTGGATGGCCTGGTTACTTTTTGCACTCATTCCTGCCCCGTTTAATTTGATTTTTTTATTCATCAATGGATTTCCACTCGGTATGTTATGGGGCGTTGTTTTCTCTTATGTGGAAGGAAGAAAAAGTACTGATTTTATTGGGGCTGCTCTTGCGGTAAGCTTTATTTTTTCTTCGGGATTTGTTAAGTCGGTAGGCAGTTGGATTATGGTACATTACCAAGTATCTGAGTTTTGGATTCCCTTTTACACCGGGCTGGTATTTGCTATTCCCTTACTGCTATTTGTTTATTTAATGGAACAAATTCCTCCACCCACTGACGAAGATGTTGATTTGCGTATGCAACGTGCTCCTATGAGTGCTGCCGACAGAGCTACGTTTATTCAACAATTTTTACCGGGTATTATTGCCACCGTTGTTATTTATACGTTTGCTACCATCTTCAGAGATATTCGCGATAATTTTAGCGCAGATATGTGGAAGGAAATGGGCTACCTCAATAAACCTGCTATTTTTTCTGCTACCGAAACGCCCATTACATTGCTTATTTTAGTAATGATTGGAAGTATGGTACTGATTAAAAATAACTTCAAAGCCTTAATGCTTTCGCATGTTTTTATTGCACTGGGTTTTATTATTGCCGGATTGTCTACTTATTTTTTTAATGCAAAAATGCTTGCGCCAATGCCCTGGATGATATTAGTTGGGCTAGGTCTCTATATGGTGTATATCCCTTTTAATGCAGTTTTTTTTGAACGATTAATTGCCAGCTTCCGATATACAGGCAATGTGGGATTTTTAATTTACGTAGCCGATTCTTTTGGATATGTTGGCAGCGTAGCCGTTTTGCTTTGCAAAGAAATTTTTAAAGTTAAACTCAACTGGGTGTCTTTTTTTTCAAATAGTGTGATGATACTTTCCATAGCAGGTCTGCTGATTACGATTTATGCTTCCCGTTATTTTTATAAAAAATTCAAAACAATTTAAGCACCTTTGCTGCCGCTAATTGCACCTATTAAATGAATAAAAAGTATGTGTTACCGGGTTTGATTTTGGTTTTTGTGCTGGTAGTTGTGTGTTTACTGGAATTGATGTACTATTATAGCCAACCGGTTTTATCCGATAATATTACCAGTTATGGTGTAAACATGCCCGAACAATATGAAGTACACGGAATCGATGTGAGTCGCTATCAGCAAAAAATTAATTGGACTAGAGTAAGTAATATGCGCTCCAATGGCATTCAACCGCAATTTGTGTTTATTAAAGCTACTGAAAGCAACCGCATTATCGACGATTCCTTTAAATACAATTGGCAACTTGCAAAAGACAATGGACTTTTGAGAGGTGCTTATCATTATTTTACAGCAAATGACGATGTTCAAAAGCAGGCCGAGTTCTTTTGTAAAAATACTTCCCTGATTTCCGGTGATTTGCCTCCGGTTGTTGATGTAGAAAAGCTTTTTGGTAATAACCCCGCAGACCTCAGAAAAAAATTAAAACACTTTTTAATACTATTAGAAAAACAATATCATTGCAAGCCCATTATTTATACGTTCACTAGTTTTTATCGGGATTTTTTAGGCAATGACTTTAATGAGTACCCGCTTTGGGTAGCGCACTATTTTCAACCGAATAGTCCAATCATCAATAGACCCTGGCAATTTTGGCAACATTCCGACCGTGGCAGGGTAGATGGAATAAAATCGAAGGTTGATTTAAATGTTTTTAATGGTACCACAGCAGATTTAAACAAATTGCTTATTCCGTAGTTTTATCGAAATCCAGCACCACTCCATTGATACAATAACGTAAACCGGTAGGTGGTGGGCCATCTTCAAACACATGTCCCAAATGCGATTTACATCTACCGCATTGTACCTCTGTTCTGCGCATTCCATGCGTATTATCTGGAAGATATAGTAAAGACCCTTTGGTTATTGGATCAAAAAAGCTAGGCCAACCACAACCACTATCGAACTTGGTATTGCTTTTAAACAATGCGTTACCACACACTGCACAAGAATAGGTACCTATTTCTTTAAAATTTTCGAACTTGCTAGTCCAGGGTCTTTCTGTACCTTTTTCTCTAGCAATATAATAGACCTCCGGAGAGAGTATTTTCTTCCATTCCTCGTTTTTCAAAACCACGAAATTGCTGTCCGTTTTGGAATAATAAGGATGTTTTTTATCGGTGTTGTCCATTTTTTCAGTTTTTGATGGAGTAGGTTGCGCATGGCAAGCTACATTTAGTATAGATACCAATACAACAAAGAGGATGCACTTCATTGATCAATTGTTTTGTTTATACTACAAATAACCTGACTTAAATGTTTAATGTGAATCTTATTCTTGTGCATTCATCGTAAATTATTAAGTATTTTCAATCTTTTAGCCTGTTTGTTAAATGATTTTTAACCGACTCGTCTTATATTTGTTGTTCAAGCAAGGTAAACCTTACAATGTTTAATATTATTTTATTCGGCCCTCCCGGAAGTGGTAAAGGAACTCAAAGTGAAAAATTAATTGAAGCCTATGGGCTTAAACACCTTTCTACCGGCGATTTATTGAGAAGTGAAATTGCTCGTCAAACCCCATTGGGTTTAGAGGCCAAAAGTATTATGGATAAAGGTCAATTGGTACCTGATGAAGTAGTAATAGGCATGATTAGCTCGGCTATTGAGTCAAATCCGGAAGCAAAAGGCTTTTTATTCGATGGATTTCCCAGAACGGTTGCTCAAAGTGAAGCATTAGACAAGCTATTAAAGCTTAAAAACACAGAAATTGGTGTGGTTTTGGCCATGGAAGTAGGTGAGGAAGAGTTGGTAAAACGCCTACTTAACAGAGGTTTAACCAGTGGAAGAAGTGATGATACCAATGAATCGGTAATTCGTGCCCGTATTACAGAATACAAAGATAAAACTACCGTAGTAGCCAACTACTACCAACAATTTAATAAAGTGGTTCACCTAAAAGGAGAAGGAACCGTTGAAGAAATCTTTAGCGGATTATGCAGCGAAATAGACAAAAGGTTGTCTTAGTAGGTAGACTGTAAAGTTTTTAATCATAACCAACTGCTAACCCGCCATTACCATTGGCGGGTTTTTTTGTACAACAGGTTCATTATCAACGAAGTATACCCGCAGACCACTCGGCGGAAACATTGGCTTTCAGGTATTTTTGCCTTAAACTGATGAGTTTTTCGTTGGCTTCTATTACTTTCATTTCTCTACTGTTCACTAAAAACAAGGTAGATTCGCCGTTCTGAAATTTAATGTTTTCTGCACGCAACAAACTATTATATCCGTTTAATAACTGCTGCATCATTTCAATTTGTTGTTTCAATAACTGCATTTCCGCATAATAGTTTCTAACCTTATTCTCTATTACCCGTTTTTTAAAGTTAATTTCAAGTTTGGTTTCGGCTATTTTTAATTGCGTTTTTTTGTATTCGCCCTTTCCTTCTCGCATTAATAGTGGGATTTTTAAATCAATCCCCCAATTATAATTATTCTGCATAAAAGCAGCATTAAAACTATTGAACACATTATATCCTTTATTCAACAAATTTGCTTTTAAATTAATGGTAGGCAATAGACCCTGAAATTTTAATTTCTTTTCAACTTCCAGCATTTTAAGTTTATATGCATAACTTTTTAGTATCGGCGATTCTGTATCTGCCTGGTTTAACAGCTGTGTCAACTCTTGCTCTTTCCATAAATAAAACTGTATGGTATCGGGAACTGCCTTATCGGTTACATCTAATGGGGCTGATTGCGCATCCCATAAATAATTAGACAGTTCAAATTTTGCAGTATTTAATTTTACCTGTGCATCTGTTTGTAGTATTTTAAACTGTTGCAGTTGAGTATATGCCTCTATGGTATCTGCCTCCGATCTTTCACCATTTAAATAACCAATCTTTAATAGCCGAAATCTATTATTTGCCACATCTAAAAACTGTTGATACACTTTACTCAATTGATAAGCAGCTGTCCATATCCAATAATGGTTATATGCATCAAAAATCAACTCGTTGTACTGTTGATTCCTTTCCTGTTCACTTAAGTTTATATAAAGTTTGGCTTGTTGTAATGCTGCTCGTCTTTTATCGATTAATAACCCCTTGGCTACCGGAAGTTCTACCCCCAAGTAAGCAGATTGACCTGTGGTAACCTGCGTGCTTAAAAATTGACCGCCATTGTTTTCTATGCCCGACTTAATATCCATACCTCCAAGCTGTGTGGGGATTTTTAACTCTGGGTTATTATAGTAATAATAATTTTTTCCATCCAATGTTTTCTGGCTGCCATCAAACGTAAAGGTTGGATCAAAGGCCCCCATTGCAACTCTTCTATCTTCTTTGGCTTTTTCAACTAAAATGTTGGCCTGTTTAGCAATAGGATGATTTAATCGTATCATCTGTATAAATGATTCCGGATTTAGTACCTGCGCATTTATTTGATGCACTCCAAACAATAAAATAACAAATAGCGTATGTTTCATTATTGCTTATTTCTTTTTTGCTTGATTAGTGGTTGATTTAGTCTGATAATATTCAGGTGGGAAGCCGTTTATGTTTCTCCATAATTCATACCCAATACGCACATTTTTCAACAATGCGATACCACTGGCTCCACCACCAATTCTTAATTGAGCCGGCCATGGTTTTTCTTGTTTGTTTTCTACTGCCAGTATTCGAAATTTTCCGTTTTCGCTGGTTGATCTTTCTATTGTAGAGACTATTCCACTAAACGTACCATACGATGCCGCCGGCCAACCAGAAAAAACAATTGCAGGATACCCGTCAAATATAAATCTGATTGGTTGCCCTATATTAATCAAAGGCATGTCCATGGGATCTATATACAACTCCACTGCTAATTGGGCTTTTTCCGGCACAATTTCTACTAATATTTCACCTTCCTTTACCATTTCTCCTATCCCAGCTTTTTTGGCTTTGGTAACTTGTCCGTTTTGCGGTGCGGTGATGTAGTACAATTGATTTCTTATGTCATAATTACTGTATAGATTCTCTAATTTAGATACATCTGCCGCGCCACTTGACATGTTAGACATAGAACCATAGCGTTCGCCCTGTGCTTTTGCAATTTTATCGGCATACTCCTGAATGGTAAAGTTTATTTCTACTTTAATTGCATAGAGCTCTTGCTTGGTTTGCAAGAATTTATTTTCGGCACTCACTTTTTTTGCAATAGCATTCTGATAGGCTGCTTTTCTTCTTTCAAAGTCAATCAATGCAATTACACCACTATCGAGCATGGTTTTAGCAGATTCTATTTGTCGCTTTGCAATTTGCCACTCATTGTTTACAGCTACTACATCATTGCTATCACTTAACTGTTTAAGCAATAGTTGACGCGTTTTAATCTCTAATTGATTAAGTTTAAGCTCCCGGGCACTTTCTAATGCGCCAATTTGCGTATTGGCAGTATTGGCTTTTTGTTCATAGGCATCAATAGCCATCTGCTTGGCATTAATCTGCTGTTGCGTTCTTTCTAATAATTTTGGATCAAAATATTCCGGCTTAACTTCTCCTAATTGTAAAATAGTATCTCCCTTCTTTACAAAATCTCCTTCTTTCACATTCCATTTCATTACCCGCCCTGCAATGATTGTATTCAATTCTTGCGGACGCCCTTCTTGATACAAGGTGGTTACATTACCCTTTGCGCGGATGTTTTGCGTCCAAGGAAGAAATAAAATAATCAATAATCCAATTAATATGCCCCACAACCATTTTTTAATCCGGTTATGTTTACTGATCTGGTAAATTGTTTTAAATGAATCATAACTGGTTTGGTATAATTCTTCTTCAATCTGTGTATTTATATAAGCATTACGCATGTGTTAAGATATTATTGGTGCAACTTCATTGTAGGTGCCTATTGCTTTAATGATTCCATTTTTTAAGTAAATGATGTAATCACTTTTTTGAGCTATCGCTTTATCGCTGGTAGTAAGTATTGTTGTATTAGTTTTATCCATAAAAATATAATCAATAATTTGAGCTTGATTGGTAAAACTGATATTGTTGGTGGGGTCTTCCAATAAGAGTAATCTTTTCTTTCCTATTAAAGCACGTAATAATAATATTGTTTGCTTAATTTCAGCTGCTACTGTTTTTCCCATTGGATCTAAATGAGTATCAAAACCCTTTGGCTGTGCAGCGATAAAATTTTGCAAACCAGAAAGTTTAATTAAATCATACACATCTGTATGCTTGATGGCCGGGTTTCCCATGGTAAGGTTTTCCCAAATCGTTCCTTCAAATATTTCTTGTTGATTTAATAAGATGCCGGTTTGTGATCTAATAGAATCAAGCGAATAATTTCCTATTGGCAAGTTTTCTATTAAAACAGACCCATCAAAATTTCTGTATGCCCCGGTTAATATCCTTAGTATACTCGATTTTCCTGAGCCAGATTCTCCCATGATGCAAATTTTTTGACCGGGTTGCATGGTAAAGCTAATATTTTGAAGCACCTTATTGGTATTGTGATAACCAAAATTAACTTTTGAAAATGCTATAGATACCCCTTCTGCAATATCCGGTAACAATACACTTCCTTGCGTTTCGGTATCGCTTTCTGTTATCTTGCTTAACTTCTCCACCGATGTAAGTACATCATATACTTTATCTAATGTGCCGATTAATTTTTCTACGGAGGAAATAACCGAAAGAATCACAATGTCGGCTGCAATAAATTGCCCTACGTTAATTTGCTGATCCACCAATAAAAATGCACCAACCATTAACATAGCAGCAGTAATGACTAATTTAAAGCTAATTAAACTCCAGTATTGAGTTAATAGCACATTAAAATAAGCAGTTCTTGCCTGGAGATATTTAGATACTATTTTATCGGTCTTTGCAACATTCAAAGAGGTGTTTTTTGCGTATTTAAATGTTTTAACTAATCTGGCGATTTCTTCTAACCATCCTGCTGTTGCATATTTTTGATTACTCGCTTCAATGCTTGCATCAAAGCCGGCCGGCATGGTAAACTTTAAAATTAAATACAATAAAAGTAAAAGTATGAATCCAAATCCCACAAATATGGGATGATATAAAGAAAGCAAAAGCACCCCAAAAAGTATTTGCATAATTGCTGCAGGTACACCCAGTAAAATTTTTTCAATACCTTTTTGTAAGGAGGCGGTGTCAAAAAACCTGTTTACTAATTCAGGCAAATAATAGCCATCTAGTTTTTCAATGTTTAATTTAGGAATTCTATCTGCATATTCAAATGCATATCTGACAAATATTTTTTGTTGAATTTTTTCGGTTACTTGTATTTGACGAACTTGTAATAATCCATTTAATAATACTGCTGCCAGTACTAATATAATTAACACAACAATACTGGCAGATATGGTTCCGGCCATTACAAATCCAATGATACTTTGAATGCCCAAGGGTAATGCAAGTTGTACAATACCTGCCAATACAGCAAATGCATAAATAGCGTATACATCTTTTTTATCTAACCGAAGTAGTTGCAATATTTTTCTTGCAGCTGATACCGGTGAAACAGCTTTGTTTTTTGCCATAATACTTGTTTTCAATTTACCGCTAAGTGTTGCATTTTTTACGCATATGCATTGAAGCGTATTACCCAATCAATTCTTGATCTATTAACACGCTTCAATGTATCATTCATTATCAATTGTCAATTATCAATTGTCAATTATCAATTATCAATTATCAAAGATCATCAAACTCATACAAGGGATCTAAATGATCTGCATGACTCATTTCACAAAGAGGTTTTATTAAGCCATCTTCTAAATTATATACCCAGCCGTGTAAATAGGGTCTTTGTTCATTTTTCCAACACTTTTGGATGATGCTGGTTTTGGCTAAGTTTAATACTTGTTCTTGTACATTTAATTCAATTAATTTATCTAATCGATCTTCTTCTTTGGTTTGATAATCAATTTCATCTCTATGAGTGCGATATACATCTTTAATGTTACGAATCCATTTATTGATGATGCCATAATTGTGTGAGCTCATTGCCGCTTTAACTCCACCGCAGTTATAATGACCGCATACGATAATGTGTTTTACTTTTAAAAAGTTAACTGCATATTCTAATACTGCTAATAAATTAATATCTGTATGTACTACCATATTAGCAATATTTCTGTGTACAAAAATCTCGCCTGGTTGGGTACCGGTAATTCTATCCGCAGGCACTCTGCTATCGCTACAGCCTATCCATAAAAATTCAGGTGTTTGTATTTCTGCTAGTCTTTTAAAAACATCGGGGTCGTTTTTAATGGCTTCTGCCGACCACTCTTTATTATTCTTTAATAATTTTTCGTAGCTCTTCATGTTTTTTTTTTTACGATTCAATTGCTTTTATTTTTTAAATGTGCCGCTTTATTTTACTAAAGGAGTATTTGTTTTTTCTTGTCCCTTTTATCTATCGAATATTTAGTTGATTGATTGATGAAGCTTTGGTTTAACGGTTTAAGCATCAAAGTTCTTTCCGTTCACATCTTCTTGCTGCTGAATGCTAATCAACTAATAAAATAACTGCTATAATTAGCAATTTGGAGGGGGCACATTAATGTCGTTGGCGGGATTGTGCGGGATGGTAACCGCATAATGCATATGTTCTATAGATGCCAATAAGCTTATTACAGGATTCATAAAAGTTTTAGTAGGGAGGTATTCTGTTTTTTGAAAGTCTGCTTTATCTACTTCATCTGTATCAAGAATTATACTATGCGCGATTTCTTCTGTGAACTGACAATTAAACAAAGCTTTACCCATTTCCATCACCGGAAGTATTTGAATGGCCATAACCATTATTAAAAAAAGGGTTAAAACTCGTTTTTGCATAATTTGAGCAAATATATACCGTCGGGCTAAAAAAGGCATGTTAATCTTTATTAACATGCCTTTGAAGATTTTGTTGACAACAATTAAGGTTTTTTTATATGTTTAGTCCTCCACAGGCACTTAACACCTGACCGGTAATATAAGCGCTCATGTTACTTGCTAAGAATAAAGTAGCATCTGCTATTTCTTCTGCTTTCCCAAAACGACCCAGTGGTATTTTTTGTAAGAACTGAGCTGCGCCCTCTCCATCTTGTAAATAATGTGTCATGTCAGTCTCAATAAATCCTGGTGCAATGGCATTACATCTTATGTTACGGGAACCTAATTCGGCAGCAATAGACTTAGTAAAACCAATAATACCTGCTTTACTTGCAGCATAACTACTTTGTCCGGCATTGCCTCTGATTCCGATGATGGAACTCATGTTAATAATGCTCCCGGCCTTTGCTTTCATCATGGGGCGTATAACCTGCTTGGTCATATTAAAAATACTTTTCAAGTTTACATCCATCACATCGTCCCATTGTTCTTCCGTCATGCGAAGTAATAAATTGTCTTTTGAAATGCCCGCATTGTTTACACATACATCTATTGCACCAAACTCTTTCAGCGTGTCATTTACTAGTGATTCGCAATCTGTAAATATTGCGGCATTGCTTTTTACCGCTTTGGCTTTTACGCCTAGTGCCTCTATTTGACTGGCTAATGCAGCTGCTTTTTCTGCACTGCTGTCGCTTACATAAGTAAATACAATATTGCTTCCATGTTCAGCTAATTTTAATGCTATTGCTGCTCCAATTCCGCGAGCTGCTCCTGTAACAATCGATACTTTACCTGCTAGTAATTTCATGTGTTTATGTTTTGGATTTTTACTTTTTAATTTTGAATTTTATTCGGCCGAAATCATTAACAATATTTCTTCAATATACTTTCTCTCATTGCATAAACGGGGTACTTTATGTTGGCCACCCAGTTTGCCTTTCTGTTTGAGCCATCGATTAAAAGTGCCTTTTTCTAAGGCTCTTACAATTGGCGCACTCAGCGCAATATCTTTATATCGTTTTGCTTCATAATCGCTATTGAGCGACTTTAATGCTGCATCTAAATGATTCGCAAATTTTTCTGTATTTACCGGAGTGGTTTCAAATTCAATGAGCCATTCGTGTGCACCTTTGTTGTTGTCGCCAAAGTAAACAGGCGCAGCTGAATAATCATTAACTGATAGTCCTGTTTGTTCTACCGCATGTGCAATAGCTTTATCGGCATTATCGGAAATAATTTCTTCGCCAAAGGCATTGATGTATTGTTTTATTCGACCACTTACTTTTATTTTAAACGGATAGGTAGAGGTAAACTGGATCGTGTCACCTATTAGATAACGCCACAAACCTCCATTGGTAGTAATTATCAGTGCATAGTTTTTACCTGTTTCTACTTTTTCTAATCCTATAGTAATTGGTTGCTCCTTACCATATTCTTCAATGGGCATAAACTCATAAAAAATGCCGTTATCTACAAACAGCAGCATGCCTTCTTCATCAGGTGTGTCTTGTGCAGCAAAAAAGCCTTCACTGGCATTGTACATTTCTAAATAGGAACAACCTTCTCCAATAAGCTTTTTGAACTGCTCTTTGTAAGGAACAAAAGATACGCCCCCATGAATATATAATTCGAGATTGGGCCAAACCTCCTTTAAGGTTGATTTTCCGGTTATTTCCAGGATTCTTTTAATTAGGATTAAAGTCCAGGTAGGTACGCCGGATATAGAGGTAACATCTTCCTCTATGGTGCTTTGCGCCAACATTTCTATTTTACTTTCCCACTCATCCATCAAGGCAATTGACAATTCGGGAGTTCTAATCCAATTGGCCCAAATAGGTGTATTTTGAAGTAGTACTGCACTTAAATCTCCGTATTGAACTTCATCATTCACCTGACTAATTTGATGACTCCCTCCAATTACCAACCCTTTTCCGGTTAATAAATCACTTTGTGTTCTACTACTGTAATAAAGCGTTAATACATCTTTTGCGCTTTGAAAATGACAGTCTTCTAAACTCTCTTGAGAAATAGGAATAAACTTGCTTTTTTCATTGGTAGTGCCACTGCTTTTAGCAAACCAATTGATGGGCGTATTCCACAACACATTCTCTTCGCCATTCATCATCCGCTCTATATATGGCTTTAAATGCTCATATTCATGAATAGGGACAGCATTTTTAAACTGTCGGACTGTAAAAAGTTCATTAAAGCCATACTTCCTTCCGATTTCTGTGTATTGCCCATGCGTTACCAAATCTTGAAGGATTTCTCGCTGTGCGGAAATAGGATCATTTACCCATTGCTCAATGCGCCAATTCCTCATTCGGGCTAATCGTGATATGGCGGGACTGAACAATTTCATATTAGTTGGCAAAATACTAATTCTCCGTCATATAATAAATACTAGCAATGATTATAAGCGATTTGAAGGATTATTTTTTGTCTTTTTCGTTGGCCATATCCATAATCCAATCTTTTCGCTTCAACTCAAAGTTGGTTCCTAAATACAGTCGTCTTACCTGCGCGTCTTCTGCTAATTCTTCTGCAGTTCCATGCTTAAATATTTTACCTTCTATAAGCAAATAAGCTCTATCGCAAATAGACAAGGTTTCGTTTACGTTATGGTCGGTAATTAAAATGCCGATGTTTTTGTATTTCAACTGTGCAACAACCGATTGAATGTCCTCCACTGCTATAGGATCTACACCGGCAAAGGGTTCATCCAGTAAAATAAACTTTGGATCTACTGCTAATGCCCTGGCTATTTCTGTTCGTCTTCTTTCGCCTCCACTTAAACTGTCTCCATTGTTGCTTCTTACATGGTGCAGGTTAAATTCATCTAATAATGATTCTAACTTAGTTAATCTTTCTGCCTTGGTTAATTTGGTCATTTCCAGCACTGCCATTATATTGTCTTCTACACTTAATTTACGGAAAACACTTGCTTCTTGAGGCAAATAGCCAATTCCCATTTGAGCACGCTTATACATGGGCAGTTTGGTGATGTCCATGTCGTTTAAAAACACCGAGCCGGTATCCGGCTTTATCAGACCAACTACCATGTAAAAAGTGGTTGTTTTTCCGGCACCGTTTGGGCCTAATAATCCAACAATTTCACCTTGCTTTACCTCCACAGATACGTTGTTTACAACCGTTCTGCCTTTATAGCTTTTTACAAGTTCTTTTGTTTGTATGGTTAAATTCACGGCAAATGCTTTCGGCAAAAGTAACATGGAATATTGAAAGGATTCATTAAAAAGCTCCTTTCTGCTATTATTAGGTTGTATAGCATCGTGTTTTTTATGAAAAATTACTTGTCTGTTTGTATATTGCGGTTCTTTTCAATATAATAATTTAATCAAATATTGGCTGGCCTTTTAAAAAGGCAATTACCAAAACCCATTTAACCTTTTTATATAAATTTAGATTCTAATGAAAGTAACCGAACATATAAGCCAAGCAAAAGATACATTGATTTCGTTTGAAGTTTTACCTCCGCTAAAAGGAAAAACTATTCAAAATGTATTTGACCATTTAGACCCTTTGATGGAGTTTAAGCCCTCTTGGATAAATGTTACCTACCATAGAAGTGAAACCGCATTTAAGAAAAAAGTGGACGGAACATTCGATAAAGTGGAAGTTCGAAAGCGTCCGGGTACGGTGGGTATTTGTGCTGCTTTAATGAATCACTACAAAGTAGATACTGTGCCGCATTTTATTTGTGGCGGATTTAATAAAAGAGAAAGTGAAGATGCATTGATTGATTTAAATTTTTTAGGGATCGATAATGTACTCGTTTTACGTGGCGATGCAGCTAAAAACGAAGCCAGTTTTGAAGCAGAACCTAATGGACACCGATATGCCATTGATTTACAAAAACAAGTGGTACAATTAAATCATGGTATTTATTTAGATGATGATATTCAAAATGGAGGTAAAACCAACTTTTGCATAGGCACAGCGGGATATCCCGAAAAACATTTTGAAGCCCCTAATTTAGAAATTGACTTAGGTAGATTAAAGGAAAAAGTTGATGCAGGTGCCGACTATATAATGACCCAAATGTTTTTTGATAATCAAAAGTTTTTTGAGTACGTAAAAGCTTGTAGAGATCTGGGGATTACTGTTCCTATTATTCCGGGATTAAAGCCCATTACCAATAAAAAACAATTATCTGTTCTTCCAAGAATATTTCATGTAGATATACCTACAGATTTATCGAATGCAATCATGAAATGCAAAACAGATCAGGAGTGCGAACAAGTGGGCGCCGAATGGCTTATTCAACAAAGTAAAGAGTTGAAAGCATTTGGTGTTCCGGTACTACATTACTATACGCTTGGCAAACCCAAAGTAATATGGAATGTTGCCAAATCGGTATTTTAATGGTTGTACGGAGCTAAGATTTAATTTTTACTAAATAAAGTCTGAAGAATACATTTTTGGTGGCTTACCGTATTTTTTCTTGAAACACTGACAAAAATAAGCAACCGAATTAAAGCCAAGTTTGTGTGATACTTCCTTTACCGTATTATTTCGTTGGCGTAACAACACTTCTGCCTTCTGCAATTTTATGCTTATGATATACTGCTTCGGGGTTACTTTGTATTTGTTTTTAACGAGTCGTTCTAATCGTGATACACTCACAGATAATTTTTGAGCAATATCCGGAATACTCATATTGCTGCTTTCAGCAAATTGATCTACAACCGCTTCAAAAGTGTTGTCAGATATTTTAGACTCTTCTGCAAAGTTGTTGATGTTACCGAATTTTTTATCGATTTCACTTTTTAAGCTTCTTTTATAAACTAAATCGGTAAGATTGCGGATTTTTAATACCAGTTCTTTTGATTTAAATGGTTTTACCAAATAATCATTCGCCCCTAATTCCAGGCCTTCCATAATCTTTTCTTCACTGCTTAACGCCGACATAATAATCACAGGCATTACCGCAGTCTCCAAGTTGTTTTTAAACATCTTGAGTAATGTAAAGCCATCTAAAGGCTGGGGCAGCATCAAATCCAACAATACTATATCCGGAGTATTTTCGTTGATTTTGGCCATTGCCTCCTTACCATCACCGGCAGTGTCTACCTCGTATTCTCCTACAAGTATTTCTTCTAACGATAGTCTGAATATTTTAGAATCCTCAATAATAAGAATTCGGTATTTTTTTTTCATGTGTTTTTTTGTTGATTTTAGGGGGGGGCACACGAAATTCGCTTTTAATACGTTTTAGTTAGTATGTAAACTTTATGTATAGCTCATTTCATGTATAATTTTACTTGTTAAAAACTATTTTAATTTTTTTGGTGATTTATTATAAAAAGCGTAATATAAACTAAATTTTGCTTCAAAATTTAACCTTTCATGAGGCTACCCATCTAGTTTATAAAGTAAGCTAATTTACACTTAAGTAACGGTAATATATTATAATTTATTTATATTTTTATTGATATTAAAAAAATGTTTATCTGTTACTCAATGTATTTTCAATTGCCTTTAATAATTCAACGCTCTTAAAGGGCTTAAATAAATAGTTGGCTGCGCCTAAACTCATTCCATTTTTTAAATCGGTATGCTGCGCTTTGGCAGTTAAAAAAATCAGCGGAATATTAATGCCCTCGCTTCGTATCGTTTCCAAAAATTTAAATCCATCCATTACAGGCATCATAACATCACAAAGTATCAGGTCGGGATTATATTCTGTGGTTTTTTGAATTCCATCAGCCCCATTTACTGCAACTTCAGCCTTGTAATCACACATTTCAAGAATGGTTTTTAGCGATTCTCGGATATCTCTTTCATCTTCTATGACCAGAATTTTATGACTCATTTACCTTTGGTTTTAATTTGATATGGAAACTTAATGGTAACTATTGTGCCTTCATTCAATCTACTTCTCAATAATTTAATCCCGTTATGCTGCTCGGTAAAAAATACAATAGTCATAAAGCCCAAACCGGTTCCTTCAATATCACCTACATTACTACCTCTTACAAATGGGCTATGAATTGCTTTTTGGTCTTCCTCACTAATGCCAATTCCTCTGTCTACTACAGTAATATACCAATAGTTTTCGCCAAACCTAATTCGTAGTTTAGGAGCTACAGAAGATGTAGGGGAATACTTAAACGCATTGTTTAATAAATTAATGATGATATGTCTTAACATAGACTCATCAAACAATATTTTTCTGTTTTCCCCTTTGTATTCAACAGTTACATTTCTGCCGTCTTTCCATGGTAAGAAGATTTCTTCAGCCAGATTTTGTACCAATATTTTAACGTCTAGCTCAATAAGATTGGCCATTATTTTGCCGGATTCTATTTTGCTAACCAATAAGAACTCATTCATCAGATGAGTCATTTTATCTACCTGATCTGTTATACGTGTTAAATATGTTTTTTCAAATGTAAAGTCCTTGTCTAAAATCCGATCATATTTCATTTCCATTATTTCTACACTCGATAAAATAATAGAAAGCGGAATGCGTAACTCGTGCGAAACCATGGTCATAAAGTTGGTTTTCAATTCACTGAGTTTTCGCTCTTTATTTGCTGCATTCAACAATTCTTGTTCGGCAGTTAATTGATCTGTAATATCTAAAAATAAAACTGCATAAAAATGTGCCGATGATGTTGGTTGGGTAAAGCGATTGATGTAATACCTATACATTCGCTCTTCCTGATTAGCATGCACTAAACTAACGCTGGTATTGTAATGAACGTTGGTATGTAAGCCTTTAGTAAAGAGCTCTAAATATTCTAAGAATTTTTCGCCACCATTTTTTATGTGTTCCGAAATATTATTGCCAACAACATATCTTCTAGAAATGCCTGTTAATCTTCTCCACACCGGATTCAAGTACACTACATTACCATGTCCGTCAACAATTATAATAAGTTTTTCGATGGAGTCGATTAAGTCCATCAAGTGCTTAAAGTTTTGATAGATTGCTTCCTCGCCTTTTCTTAGTTGGGTAATATCAAAGCCGTACGTAATTAAGTATTCTACCTTATCTGACTTAGATATAATTGGGGTATATCGTCTTAAATAGTTGTTTTTTTTATTATCTGCATTCACTAAAACCTCTTCAAAATCAACTGTTTTCTTCAGTTTTATCGCTTCGTTAAATTTTTCTTTTCGTCTGGTAGCATCGGCCAGATCCTTATTGAACTTTTCGGCATATTCAATATCATCTTTTCCTATGATCCATTTATGGTCATCAAAATGTGTTAAGCCCGCTTTATTAATAAATAAATATTTCTGTGAATTATCCAGAATGGCGATGTCTTCCGGAATATTATTCATAATGTTTTCATAGAACTTTTGCTGCTGACTTAAATCCAGTGTTTTGGCACTTGGTTGTCCCCCTTTTTTGTACCTCCATAAATAAGAAACCAACTGTCCGTCTTTAAATTGGGGGTTAAAATCGCGGTGTAGAATACTGGCATCCTTTAGAATAACTTCATCATCGTATACCTTTTCTGCATTTACAATGCACGACTCTATTCTTGAAAAAAAATACGGTGGATTGCTAATGATATTTAATGCCTCCTTGGCAAATACATAAGATTCTTTTCCTATTAGTTCAGAGGGAGTATGTGCAGATTTAAATAGATCACAGAATGGCTGATTTACGTATATTATTACGTGTGACGTGGTTTCATATAAAATAGGATCTTCAATTGAATCCAATAAAAATGTTAACTCAGCTTGACTTAATGAATTCATGTAATACTATCTTATCAATTTTTTTAATTAAAATATTTGGCCAATGTTTTCATGTATTATTAAATAAATATGCTTTTTCTGCATTTTATATACCGAATATTGGAAAATCGAAATTAATTAATATTTTCTAATAATAGTTATTACTTTTTTAGTTTTACTGTTATTATGTTATCGAATTGTTGCAAAGACAGCTGTTTCGCTATAATTCGTTTGTCTGCATCGAGTAAATAAAGGGTTGGGGTTTTGAATATATCATATAATTGCCTAAAATTTGGCTTACCAGCCCTTTCTTCAGCCTGCCGGTCTTCTTTAAGCTGATGTGCATGTATCCAGGTCTTTGGAAGATTTTTGTCTCTGATGAATTTTTTCCAAGCCGGCACTTCTTTTTCATTCACATTCACTGAAAATATCGACACCCCTAATGCCTTCCACTTTGCTTGATAGATTGAGTCGATCTGTGGAACTTCCTCCTTACAATGTCCGCATGTTGGATCCCAAAAAGCCACCAATGTAAATGATGATTTTATGCTATATAACGATATGGATTTGCCTGCTGTATCCACTAAATTTAATGCAGGTGCAGGTAAGCCTAATTGATTGGCCATTAGGCTATAGGCTCTGTCTGTAATTGTTTTGCGGGAGGATGGATTTAATAAAATTGTATCGCCTTTTGCGTAATAGTTTTCAAATAAATACACAAAAACCCTATCCTGACCCATGTATTCCGGATTGATGTACTTATTGGTGAACTTGGTAAGTAAATACGGATAGATTTCTGTTCCTGATCTGGCCGATAACAACATATAATTTACTTCTGCTATAATTGAATCGGGGTCGGGAGAAACATAGTACTTAAAATACTCATCGAGTTTAGGTTCAAAAAAAGGTGTTCTAAGCAGCCTGTTATCATTAAATTCTACCTCATCCCAATAATGATCTTTTACAAAACGGTATGGATATAATGAATCTGCTTTGCCATTTACGACCGGAATTGCGGGCGCGGTTGGCCTTTTCATGGTATTAAATAGCGTAGTTAGTAAAGAAGTTGGGTGCTTTTTAATGATTTCTGCTCTGTAGGCCTCCATTTCTTTTTCTAATTTTATGAGCTGTTCTCTATAACGGGTTGAATCTTCTTTGGATTTAGCCGATTTATACTCACTTTCTAGTTGCTGTCTGTTTTTACCTTTCTCGGTAGATACAACAGTGTACTCCTTAAATAACTCATTATCAATTGATCCGGTGGTAAAAGCTTTTTCTTTATTTGCGGTATCACCGGTAATGCTGAACTGTTGTTTATCATCCATCAATACCTCAAACTGTAAAGTATAGTTGGGCGACACCACAAAATATATACCCCCCGTTAGTTTTTTATTGCCTTTAAACACCCCTTTACTATTTGCATCTAAGCGGGTAGAATCTACCAATGTCATTGATTTTCCAAAATAACTACCAATATATATGGTACAGTTTTTTAACGGCTGTAATGTAATGGGTATATTATACCCATTTCCAGCAGGTGCAGCTGGTTTTGCTATTGCAGATTTTTGTGCCTTCAACTGCATGAATGACGCTAAAACAAGTACATTGATCAATAAAAAACGCATAAACTTAAATTGTTCGATAAAAATAAGAAAAAAACGAGCTTACCTTTGTTAAAGTGAGAAAGCAGAAAAAAATAATTATACTAGAAAAAGTATTAGTACAAGATTACGCCGCCGAAGGTAAGTCGTTAGCCCGCGTAGATGGCAAAGTTGTTTTTATTGAAGGTGCCGTTCCCGGAGATGTAGTGGATGTGCAGCTGATAAAAAACAAATCGGACTGGGCAGAAGGTTATACAGTTAAAACACACGAATGGTCTTCCGACCGGGTTCAACCTTTTTGCGAACACTTTGGTGTATGTGGTGGATGCCAGTGGCAAATGCTGCCCTACGAAAAACAACTGTTTTATAAAAATAAACAGGTTACCGATAATCTTACCCGTATTGCCAAAG
Source organism: Sphingobacteriia bacterium (assembly GCA_947460365.1). GTDB lineage: Bacteria > Bacteroidota > Bacteroidia > Chitinophagales > Chitinophagaceae > Sediminibacterium. Next base: position 19,781 of record CANHJH010000012.1, read on the forward strand.
TAGACTTGCCCCCAATTGCTCCCATCATTGGAGCCAATGCTACTGAACATTACCGCAACAAAATGGAATATACTTTTGCTACCCGTAAGTATATTCCAACTGAAGAGTTCAGGAAAATGAAAGCAGCAGGGGCAGACTTTAATAACCAGCCCGGTGCTGCAGGATTTCATGTAAGGGGGTTTTTCGACAAAGTAGTGGAGATAGACACCTGTCACTTACAACATGAACCCACCAATTATATCAGGAAAACCATTGCAGCTTTTGTTGTAGCAAATAATTTGCCCTTTTATGATATTAAAAAACATACCGGGTGGATTCGCAACTTGCTGGTTAGAAACAGTACATTGGGAGAATTAATGGTGAATGTGGTGATTGCGTATGAAGATGAGGCAAACAGAATTCAACTATTGGATCTTTTACTTAAGCAATTTCCGGAAATTACTACCCTCCTCTACACCATTAACAGTAAAAAGAATGATAGTTTATACGACCAAAATCCTATAACCTATTTTGGCAAAGGGTACATCATGGAAAAGCTGGAAGATTTGAGGTTTAAAATTAGCCCTAAGTCATTTTTTCAAACCAATACCCTGCAAGCCGAAAAATTATATTCAATTACGCGAGAATTTGCCGAACTAAATGGCAGCCAACTTGTATATGATTTGTATTGTGGTACTGGCAGTATTGGTTTATTTGTAAGTAAATATGCTAAAAAGCTGATAGGAGTAGAGGTAGTGGCCGATGCTATTGCAGATGCAAAGGAAAATGCAGCTTTCAATAACGTTCAGCATGCTTCCTTTTTTGCGGGTGATGTAATTGATATTTGTGATGATGCCTTTTTTGCAGAACATGGCAAGCCAGATGTGATTATTACCGACCCACCCAGAGCAGGTATGCATGAAAAGTTAATAAAAAAACTGTTGGAAATAGCAGCTCCTACGGTAGTGTATGTTAGCTGTAACCCTGCTACGCAAGCGCGAGATCTTGGATTACTGGGTGAGAAATACACCGTTACACGCATTCAGCCGGTAGATATGTTTCCACATACACTACATATTGAAAATATTGTACAATTGAAATTGACTTCATCATATGACCGAATTTAGACCCAGTAGATTTGAAATTTTGCCTACAGTTGTTAAGAACTTGCTGATAATCAATGGCTTGTTTTTCTTGGCACAAAATACTTTGTCCGGACCGGCCGGATTGGTTGATTTAGAGGAGATTTTTGCCCTGCATGGTTGGCAAAGTCCTTTATTTAAACCCTGGCAGTTGGTTACCCATCTCTTTTTACATGGCGACTTTGGGCATATATTAGGAAACATGTTTGCACTTTGGATGTTTGGTTCGATACTAGAAAACATTTGGGGGTCGAAGCGTTTTCTAACCTTTTATATTATTTGTGGATTAGGTGCGGCATTTATTCATTTGGTTTTTTTGAGTTATGAGTTCATCCCCCTTACCAATGCCTATGAAGCGGTATTAAAGTATGAAACAGTTGGTGGCACGGCTTTAAATAATGCTATGATACAATTCATAGAACAACATCAAATCCAATTCGAGCAACATCAACAAATTATTGCACAACTTCGTTTTCAACCGGATGATGTAGGATTAAGCAATAAACTATTGTCCTATATATCTAATTACTATCAAGATAAATTAAACACAGCAACAGTAGGAGCAAGTGGTGCAATTTTCGGTGTTTTGGCCGCTTTCGTTTATTTATTTCCCAATACTTACATATACGTTTACTTTTTAGTTCCCGTTAAAGCTAAATGGATAGGGATACTTTATTTTTCTTATGAGTTGTTTTTTGCTCTTGATAATTCTGCCGGTGATAATGTTGCCAGATGGGCGCATGTTGGTGGTGCTATTGTTGGTCTGTTAATTGTTATGACCTGGAACAAAAAAAATAAAAAAACATTTTATTAGTATGTATAGATCGCCCAAAAAAATTTTATTAGGACAAGACAATAACGCTTTGGTGTTTTTATTTGCGATTAATGCGCTCGTATTTGTATTGATAAACTTTGTTAAAATAGTTTATTATTTAACAGATATACCTTTAGAGTTGTTTTACAAACAAATACTTAACTGGTTTACATTATCTGCCATACCAAAATTATTTTTTAGCAGGCCCTGGACTATCCTCAGTTTTATGTTTACACACTACAGCTTTTGGCATTTACTTTCGAGTATGATGTGGCTGTGGGCTTTTGGTTTTATTTTACAAGACCTTGCAGGTAACAATAAATTGATTCCGGTTTACCTATATGGTGGACTTATTGGCGGGACTATTTTTTTACTCAGCAACAATCTTTTTCCGGGTCTGGAAAAAGACCTTTTAACAATCTCCCCAATGCTTGGTAGCGGCACTGCGGTTATGTCTGTAGCCATTGCTACCACAACACTTGCACCCGGTTATAGAATTTTTCCGCAAATTAATGGCGGTATTCCATTGTGGGTACTTACAGTCATATTTGTTGCATTAAATTTTACCTCTTTTTCGGGGGGTAATTTAGGTGCGGCGGCTGCACATTTAGGCGCTGCGGCAATTGGTTTTGTGTATGTTAAACAACTCCAATCGGGCAAAGATTGGGGTAACTGGATGGTTCAATTGTTTTATTGGGTAGATGATTTATTTAGCCCTGAAAAAAAACATACTAACAAAAATTCTGATAAACATTTTTACAGAGCTACCCGCAAACCTTATGAAAAAATAGCCAATCAGTCTCAACAAAAACTGAATGACATTCTCGACAAAATTAATCAACAAGGTTTCCAATCATTAACCGATGATGAAAAGAATTATTTAAATCGTGCCGGTAATGACGAAGATCTTTAAAATTATTTCTTGTCATTAGTTAGCAAGAATTCGTTTTTGCTTAATTTTAATTATGGCAAAAAGTTGGCTTAGAAAAACCGGCAAAAAAACATTCATTTTATTTAATCTTTTTGTTGGGGTGCTTTTTTTAATTGCAGCACTGTCTCCATTTATTAGTCCGTCTAAATGGTGGCTACACGGATTTTTAGCCTTAATAACGCCATTTATTATTTTAATACTGATTTTGTTTGTTTTAACCTGGTTAATTATCCGGCCATTATTTGCAATTATTCCCACCCTGTTTTTATTAATTGGTTTTAAGCAAATAAAAGTTTTATTTGCCTGGAATAAGACTGCTGAATTTGTGAAAGTTAAAGCCGATAATAACATTCGGGTGATTGATTGGAACATTCACGGATTTAATGGGGTGGTTTATGATGCGGATGTTAAAAAAAGGGTACGGACTGAATTAGCCAATAGTATTCTTAAAAACAAACCCGATATCATTTGTTTACAGGAGTTCAATACAGCTAACAATGAAAACAATATTGAACTGTTTACCAAAACACATCCTTTTTATTATTTTTCCAGAGATTATTCAGCAGGTAATGGGCACTATGAACTAGGAGTCATTATTTTCTCGAAATATAAAATAATAGATTCGGGCCGGGTTGCATTTCCAAATGATGAGAGTGTTATTTTTATTGATGTGCGGATTGCATCAGATACTTTTCGCGTATTTACCACCCATCTTCAGTCTTTTAAATTTCTAAAGGGTGATTATGAAGATATCAAGCATATTAAAGAGTCCAATGCGGAATCAATTTCTGCTTCTATGAGTATCATGCGGAAAATGAAAAAAGCCTATAAAAAAAGAGGGATTCAGGCGGATATTGTTCAGGAACAGTTGGCAAAAAGTCCACATCCATACATAATTACGGGTGACTTTAATGATGTGCCTAATTCTTATACCTATTTTACCATCAAACAAAACCTAAAAGATGCTTTTCTTGAAAAGGGTTTTGGTATCGGCAGAAGCTTTGTTTCCTTGTCTCCCACATTACGAATAGATTATATTTTAGCGCATCCGTCTTTTGATATCACTCAATTTGAAATGTTAGATGAGTCGCTCAGCGATCATAATATGTTAATGGCTGATCTTCATTTCAAAAAATAAAATACTTTCGCACTCATGTCACTTAAATTATACAATTCGTTAACGCGCCAGAAAGAAGAGTTTACACCCATTAACCCACCCTATGTAGGAATGTATGTTTGTGGTCCTACTGTAAGTGGGGAGAGCCATTTAGGCCACGCCCGCCCTTTTATTACTTTTGATGTGGTTTTTAGGTATTTGCAATATTTGGGGTACAAAGTTAGATATGTAAGAAATATTACGGATGCGGGGCATTTTGAGGAAGAAGGCCGTGAAGCAGAAGATAAAATAAGCAGTAAAGCAGTTTTAGAAAAACTTGAGCCGATGGAATTGGTACAAAAATATACGAACCTGTACCACTGGGCTATGAGTCAGTTTAACAATTTACCTCCCAGCATTGAACCCACTGCTACCGGTCATATTGTTGAACAGATAGAAATGATTAAAAAAATTATTGCGGATGGCTACGCCTACGAAGCCAATGGCTCCGTTTATTTTGATGTTGACAAATACAATACAGACTTTTCTGCTAAAGGGCAACCATACGGCATATTGAGTGGCAGGGTACTGGATGATCAAATAGATAGTACCCGCGAATTAGATAATCAGGAAGAAAAAAGAAACAAAAGCGATTTTGCTCTTTGGAAGAAAGCCCCTGCGGAACACATCATGCGCTGGCAAAGTCCATGGGGAGAAGGTTTTCCGGGCTGGCATATTGAGTGCTCTGCCATGAGTACAAAATATTTAGGAAAAGAGTTTGACATACACGGTGGTGGTATGGATCTTCAATTTCCACACCATGAATGTGAAATTGCTCAAAGTACCGTTTGTAATCATCAATTACCTGCCCGCTATTGGCTGCATAATAATATGATTACCATTAACGGCCGTAAAATGGGTAAAAGCTACAACAACGTTATTAAATTAAGTGAGTTGTTTAGCGGTACACATCCTATTCTGGAGCAAGCATACAGCCCTGCTACCGTTCGTTTCTTTATTCTTCAATCGCAATACAGAAGTACATTAGACTTTGGAAATGATGCCCTTCAAGGCAGTGAAAAAGCGCATAAGCGATTGATGGAAGCATTTGACTGGTTACAGCAACAAAACGATTTAGGCAGCACCGGAACTAATATTGATGCCGCCCTAGATGAAAAAGTAAATAGGTTGATAGCTGACTTCGATACTTTTATGAATGATGACCTGAATACGGCTAAAGTAATTGCCAATATGTTTGAATTGGTACCGGTTATTAATTCTATAAAAGATAAACACATTGCTGCTACTGCTTTACATAGCAATACAGTTGCTTTACTCAAAAAACAACTGCATACTTTTCTGATAGATATTTTTGGATTACAAAACAACAAAGCAGATAACAACGACAAACTAGATGGTGTGCTGCAATTATTAATTAATATTCGTAAAGACGCCAAAAGCAGAAAGGACTTTGTAACCAGTGATAAAATCAGGAACGAATTGGCTGCGCTTGGCGTACAATTAAAAGACGAAAAAGACGGTGGTATGAGTTATACTATTTAAACACTTATTCACCCGGATGATACTGGCGTTCTTTGTTTTTTAATACATCCGCTTTATAAAAAAATACTTCTTTAAAATTTCCATTCATAAACCCTGCAGACTGATCAGTAAAATGAGCGGATGCAGGGTTATTATTTTGTCCGCCTGTTACTATAGTTTTAGCTTTTATCTTCTTCCCAAACTCCACTGCTGCTATAAAACTATTGCCCGAAAAACCATATCGGTTTTTAGTGCCGGGCATCACCCTGCTTTCAAAAGCCGGTAATGAACCCAATCTAGACGAGCTCATTGCTACCGCCATACTAGGTTTAGCATCATCATACTGTTCATCAAATTTACCTGTTAATCGTTGATACCTGTTGATTGAACCCCAGGTAACCTCCCAGGTTCCGTATTGTTTTTTTAGGTTGTCTACCACTTCGGCCAATGTTTTAATCAGTTGCGCTGCCTCCATATTTTTTGCAATACTATTGAACCGGCCAATTATTTCTGTATTTTCTTCCTGTTTGGCGGCTTTTGGATACAGCCCATTTACTTTGGTTGCCCAATCTATTGCAAGGGTAGTTGCGATGGAATTGGTGTCCGAAATTTTATCCCATGCTTTCAATAACGCTATGGGTTTTTGCAGTTCATTCTTTTGAGCGGAATTTTCTTGCAACCCCTCATACGCTTTAAACAGCGCAGGTAATAAAATATCGAATGCGGTTAAATATCTGTTATACCCCACATGAATTAATTCGTTTAGTGTGATATTGGTTTTATTGTTAAGTAAACGCATAGCATTAATTCCTCTTGCATTTTGCCCGTCGGGAGCCATGTAAACCGGATAGTTGCTTTTAACCGGACTGCTTTCTCCTGCCGATGTAAAAGGAGTTGCGTTGCAATTTTGAATATATCCGCTAGCTGGGTTAATTACTTGTACAATAGCAGATAGTGGATGTACGCCTTTCCATTCGGTAGCACTGGTAGTTCCATCAACCGGTAGTTTCCAATTAAAAGAGGTGTCGCGTATCGGTACAAAATTACCATGCCAATAAGCAATGTTTCCTTTATCGTCTGCATATACGGTATTATTGGTGGTGTTAGACAACCCTTCCATAGCTTTGGTATAGGCAGCCAGTCCGTTTGCTTTTGTAGTGAGCCACGATTGAATTAATGCTTTTAAAGACCGATTGTATTCTTTTAAGCTCAACCATTTGCCATTTCTATTGGCCAATACGGGTCCGTGGTGGGTGTACCATCCGGCAAAGGTTTTAGATAACATTACGCCATCTTTTTTGAAGTAAATGGTAATGGATTTTGATTTTACCGGCAGTTGTTTGTTTTCATATTCATACCAATAATCGTCTCCTTGCCTGGTAACTTTTTCTTCATATAAATCCGCTACATCGGTATAACCGGAAGTGTGCATCCAACCGCAATGTTCATTAAAGCCCTGATATACAAATAACTGTCCCCAGGTAGATGCGCCATACGCATTTAATCCCTCTTCACTTACCATTTGGGCCTCGTTTCTAAAGTAAAAGGGTACATGCGGATTTATATACAGTAAAGCATTTTTAGAGGCGCTCTTTGCAGGTGCTATGGCAAAACCATTAGAGCCCCTATCATCTATGTCTTTGTTGAAGAAAACTTGGGCGGTACTATTGTTATTGGGGGCATCATAAAAGCGTTTTATTTCATCTACACTTGCCCCTCCGGTACTGGTTGCATGTACACTACCATCAGTATACATTAAATGAAACCAAGGCTCAAATTTTGTGAGCACTACCGGTTTAACTTCGGGATGTTTGTACAAATAATAATTAATGGCATCGGCATGTGCAATCAATAGTTTCTTCAACCAAAGTGGACTTTTCTCGAAATCTTTTTTTGCATCTGCTGTATCGGCAATTAAGCGCATTAACAAATCATCATAAATCGTTTTTTCACCTTCCATTTCTGAACGACGACCCAACATTTCTAAATAGTTGCGTTCTATTCTTTCAAAATTTTCTTCGCACTGGGTATACATTAATCCAAAAACTGCATCGGCATCTGTTTTACCGTAAATATGCGGCACACCATAAATATCTCTAATGATGGTTACTTGCTTTGCCTGTGCTTCCCATTTTTTTATGTTGGCATACTGCGTAGTTTGCGCTTTTAATGAACTTGCTATCAATAAACAAATAACAATATGCTTCATAAATGTACTTTTGAATTTTTATTTTTGAATTTTTAGTAACCCCATTTTTTCATAACCGCTAAATCTTCCTGAATAGACGCTAGCGGCGTTAACCCCTGATAAGATTCTTGTTCTACAATTAAGTGTTGCGTACCGCCAATTTTTTTACCCAATGCTATAATTTCTTTAACTTTTTGACCGCCCTTGCCCAATACGGTACTTTCAAATTCCCCTTTTTCGTTTTTAATTTCATCTTTCACATGCATCGAAACAAAACGGCCGGGATTGTTTTGAATAATTGCTAATGCATCAGCACCCGTTTCAAATAAATTGCCAAAATCTAATTGCAATATAACCGCAGCAGGATCGGTGTACTTCAAAATAATATCATAAGTGGTTAGTGCACCATCTATTTTACTGAATTCAAAATTATGGTTATGGTAGCCAAAACGCATGCCTGATTTGCGACAAAGCTCACCGGATTTATTAAAGACATCCATAAAGCGTTTTAAGTCGTCGGCCGATTTACGGAACTTTTCGTCTAACGATGGGCTGATTACCAGTTCTTGTCCTGCTATTGCAGCATCTTCCACCGTGTATTTCCATTCATCGGTAAAATCTTTTTTTGCCATATCCCAATGACTGGCACTCATTACTGTATGTCCGCTTGGCATAGTCAACCCCATATCATTCAATATGGTTTTAAACTCATTGGGCGTATAACCATAGAATTTACGATTAATGTAATAAGCATGCTCTACATATTTATAACCCATTTCTGCAACTGCTTTAAGTGTAGCAAGTGGATTTTTTTTCATGTCTGCTCTAACAGAATACAGTTGAACTCCGGTAAGTGTTTTATTGGGTGCGGCTGCTTGTAACCACTGAGGGATGGAAGCAGTAGCTAATACACCCATAGCTGTTTGCTGAATAAATTTTCGGCGAGATGTTGGCATAATCGTTTAATTTTTGAATACATACAAAATACGGTATTTTTAATTGAGAATAGATAATTGACAATGGATAATTGATAATTGACAATTGACAATGGGTAATGGATAATTGATAATTAAAAGAAGATACCAGTGAAAGCAGCAACCGTTCATGAAATTAAACAAGAGTTATTAGCCAGTTCCGATAAAGTATTGGTAGAATTGTGTTTACGATTATCTAAGTTTAAAAAAGAGAATAAAGAATTACTGACCTATTTACTGTTCGAATCACATAATGAAGAAGCTTACGTTGAAGAAGTAAAGCAGCTTATTTCTGACGAGATGGATGCGCTTTCGGCCGGTACAAACTTGTATTTAGCCAAAAAAACCATTCGGAAAATTTTAAGAATTGCTAACAAACACCTTCGATACATTGGTTCAAAACAGGCTGAAGTGGCGATATTAATCCATTTTTGTTACTCCCTAAAAAATCATGGAATCCCTTACAAGCTGAGTGCCACGTTGAATAATTTATATAATCAACAAATTAAAAAAATCAATCAATCATTACTTGCTCTGCATGAAGACCTTCAATACGATTTTAAGCAAGCTTTAGAAGGACTGTAATCTTTTAAAATACATTAAG
>CANHJH010000013.1 GCA_947460365.1 Sphingobacteriia bacterium
TAAAAAGAATCGGTCCAATAATATAATTGAGAATATTTTTTTGTTGCTTAGTCAAGAATTTTCTTTTTACAAAGATACAGCTAACTATATTCGAATACTGTTAACCTTTCTCTATTTAAAGCCTTAATTTCGAATAATCTATGAGATACGATGCAATAATTATGGGAGTTGATCCGGGTAGCCAATTAATGGGTTACGCTGTTATTGCTATTCATAAAAATATACCGCAATTGCTGGTTATGGACGTTTTAAAACTTACCAAAGAAAAAGACATCTATGCCAGACTAGAGATGATTCATACTAAAATTACTGCATTAATAGCTCAGTATCAACCAAACACATTTGCCATTGAAGCGCCATTTTTTGGGAAGAACGTACAAAGTATGTTAAAACTAGGCAGAGCACAGGGTGTAGCTATTGCTGCTGCTATGCAATCGAAATTACCCGTCACCGAATACGCGCCTAAAAAAGTAAAACAATCTATTACCGGCAATGGCAATGCCGATAAAGATCAGGTATGGAAAATGTTGCAGGTTATTTTAAATATTACCGAAAAACCTCAGTATTTTGATGCTACAGACGCTTTATCTGTAGCGCTTTGTCACTATTTTCAGCAAAAAATACCCACTTCTAAAAACACCTCTACAGCACCAAAGAAAAAAGCTAAAAGTGGGTGGGGCGATTTTTTGGCCAAAAACCCAGAAAGGTTAAAGAAATAGACCGCACTGGTCGGACCAGTATCAAAAAATTTGTGCTAAAATCGCCTCTTGTACCTCTTTAAATTCTGCTGGAGTTACTGTTAGTTTAGGGCGATTAAAGTTTAAATCATCGGCACTATTAATGGGTGCCAAATGCAGGTGTGCATGTGGCACTTCCAACCCAATTACACTCATCCCACAACGGTTGCAGGGAAATGCTTTTTCAATTGCTTTGGCAATAGGCTGTGCAAAAACCAATATCTGCGATAAATAGTTTTTATCTAAATCAAAAAAACAATCGGTCTCTGTTTTAGGCACTATCAATACATGCCCTTTCACCAAAGGAAAAATATCTAGGAACGCAAAAAAATAGTCGTTTTCCGCAATTTTATAAGAAGGTATTTCCCCGGCAATAATTTTTGAAAAAATAGTCATGCAACCAGATTAAACGGTGATGTCCTCAATTTTAAACTTCAGTACCCCCGTAGGCGCCTGAACTTCAGCAATGTCCCCTATTACCTTACCCATCAAGCCCTTACCAATTGGCGATCCGGCAGAAATTTTTCCTGCTTTTAAATCAGCTTCCTTTTCTCCTACAAGTTGATAAGTTACGGTTTTCTTAGTGGCCATATTGGTAATAGTAACTTTGGTTAAAATCGTTACTTTGCTTGTATCAATAGATGCCGTATCCACAATTTTGGCATTGGCAATAGCCCCTTCTAATTGTTTTATTTTAGCCTCTAACATGCCCTGTGCCTCTTTTGCAGCATCATACTCAGCATTTTCTTTTAAGTCGCCTTTTTCTCTAGCTTCTGCAATTGCTCTGGAAGCAGCAGGACGATCAACCGATTTCATACGATGCAAATCTTCACGCATTTTTTCAAATGTTTCCTTGGTAACATACATGGTATTCTCACTCATATAATGGCTTTGTAATAGTAAAAAAAAATACAACGCCACATTTTACTGCGGCGTTGCACGTATACAAATTTAAGACATTTGTTTAAATAATGATGCTAAATATCCAATTTTTTAACCATTACTTTGGCCATTTGTAAAAAAGCCTCTTGACTATACCCAGCTATATGTGGTGTTACTATTACCTGAGGATGCGCAGTTAATCGATGCAATTGGCGCCACTCATCATCGGAATAAGTAGCAAATTTTTCATTCTCTAAAACATCAATTCCAGCGGCTTTTATTTTTTTTTGTTGAAGCGCATTAATTAAGGCTCCCGTATGCACAACCTTTCCTCGGCAAGTATTAATAAAGTAAGGCTGCTTAGCAAATGAGTTAAAAAATACATCGTCAGCAAAATGAAAGGTTTCTGCTGTAAGCGGCAAATGAAGGCTTACCACTTCTGCATCCGAAAAAATTTCTGACAAATTTGATTCCACAACATGCCCTTTAGAAAAGCCTGTTTTATTTTTATCGTATGCTAAAACTTTTACGTCAAATGAGCTGAGTATTTTAGCAAATGCGCCTCCAGTGTTGCCATACCCAATAATTCCCACCGTTTTTCCCGTTAATTCATCTGCCCTGTTTTCCTCTCTTAACCATTCCGCATGTCTAACCTGATCATAACTTACTGTTATCCGATTCATTAAATTCAACAACAAACCCAGCGCATGTTCTGCCACTGCATTTCTATTTCCTTCCGGACTGCTTTCACATCTGATTTCCTTTTCAGCTGCATAGGCTACATCAATCAGTTCCATCCCACTGCCCAAACGCCCTATCCATTTCAGCTGCTTCGCAGCATCAATTATTTCAGCATTAATTGGTAGCCTGGTAGTAACGACCAATCCTATAGCATCAACAATTTCCTTTTTAAGTTGCGCATAACTTATCTCCGGTACATATAAAACGGAATAGCCTTTATTAGTTAAATATTCATTTAGCCAGGGATGCGTTTTGGCGGTAATAATTACTTTTTCGGGCATATCTTATTTATCTATAATTAAAAGAATAATGGTCATCTGTTTAATGAATTTAAAAGCTATCCCATTCTGTAAGTTAACGCTGCAAATTCCTCTACCGATAACTGTTCTGGCCTTTTCGTAAAAATAGCTTCCTGCAATACAGTGGCTTCAAAAAATGGCTTTAACGGATTGCGTAACATTTTTCTTCGTTGATTAAATGCTGCTTTTACTAAAGTAAAAAAAGCTTTCTCACTTTTCATTTCAACCGGATTGGCCTTCCGCTTTAATCTAATTACTCCACTGGTAACTTTTGGAGGAGGATTAAAACTTCCGGGAGGTACATCAAACAAATATTCAACTTCATAAAAAGCTTGAACCAATACACTTAGTATTCCATAAACTTTTGAGTTAGGCTTCGAAACTATTCTTTCTGCTACTTCCTTTTGAAACATTCCAATCATAACCGGAACCTGTTTTTTCCACTCTAAAACCCTAAAAACAATCTGTGTAGAAATGTTATAAGGGAAATTACCTACTAACACAAAGTCTTCTTCAAATGGTACAGGAATATCTAAAATACTGCCTTCGATAATCTTATCGTTCATGTCTGCATAAGTGTGTTTTAAGTAGGCAACTTTTTCATCGTCTAATTCAACGGCTTTAAATTTCACGCCTTTTAGGGGCAATAAATACTTAGTAAGGGCACCACCACCCGGACCAACCTCGAGTAATTGTTCGAAGGGATTTTCTTGTATAGACGCCAGTATTTTCTTACAAATTGATTCATCTGTAAGGAAATGCTGACCTAGCGATTTTTTGAGCGTATATTGCATCACTGCAAAAGTAGTATTTTAGCATTCTAAATTATACCCCATGAGCAATGAAATGCAAAAACCGGTAATTGGATTCAGTTGTGGTGACCTAAATGGTATTGGATTAGAACTGATCATTAAAACACTTTCTGATCAACGATTACTGGATTTCATTACCCCTATTGTATTTGCGAGCAACAAGACCATGAACTTTTATAGAAAAAGTTTGCCGGATGCTAATTTTAACTATTCCAGCATCAAAGATTTTACCCGCGTTAACCCTAAACAAGTGAATATTTTTAACGTTTGGGAAGAAGAAGTGGTGATTACGCCCGGACAATTAAATGAAATCGGCGGTAAATATGCCCTACTTTCTTTACAAGAAGCTACCAAAGCTTTAAAAGAAGGTCATATTCAGGGTCTTGTAACTGCCCCCATTCACAAAAAGAATATACAATCAGCCGAATTCAATTATAGCGGACATACCCCTTATTTTAAAGATTACTTCAACGTTTCAGATGTTTTGATGTTTTTAGTGGCCGATAATATGCGGGTTGGCTTGGTTACTGAACACGTGTCGGTAACTGATATTGCGCAACATATTACACAAGCCAATATCCTGAGTAAACTTAAAATCATGCACAACAGTTTGCAGAAAGATTTTGGCATTGATAAACCTAAAATTGCAGTGCTGGGCTTAAATCCACATGCAGGGGATGAAGGACTTATTGGAAAGCAGGAAGAAGAAATCATTAAGCCTGCTATTAAAGAAGCTAAAAATACCATGTTGGCTTTTGGGCCATATAGCGCCGATGCGTTTTTTGCGAGAGGCCAATACGAAAAATTTGATGGCGTTCTGGCCATGTATCACGATCAGGGTTTAATTCCTTTTAAATCAATGGCGATTGGTGAAGGTGTTAACTACACCGCTGGTCTACCAGTGGTGAGAACCAGCCCCGATCATGGAACAGCATTTGATATTGCCGGCAAGGGAAAAGCAGACCATTCCTCCTTTTTAGCCGCAACTTTTGGCTGTTTGGAAATCATTCAGCAAAGATTAGGTTATGCTAACATGCGCATAAATCCACTGAAAAAAATGAGCGCCAGAATGTTGGCCAATGCGGTAGATGAAAGAATTGAAGAAAACGAAGGATAATCGCATCATGTTACCACTTGAAAACAAATACTTACGCGTATCAATTAGTACCCAAGGGGCTGAGCTACAAAGCATTTATCACAAAGAATTGGAGCTGGAATATTTATGGAGTGCGGATCCAAATTTTTGGAGCAAAAAAAGCCCAGTACTGTTTCCAATTGTTGGTGGCTTAAAAGACAATACTTACCAATATAACGGCACGAGCTATCACATGAGCCGACATGGTTTTGCACGCGACATGGAATTTAAAGTTGTAGCGCAAAGCAATGAACGTATCAGCCTTCAGCTGAAAGCAAATGAAGCCTCGCTAAAGCAATATCCGTTTTTATTTAGTTTCACGATTACTTATTCCCTCGAAAAAAATCACTTGCATTGTAATTATCAGATTTCCAATGTAGATATTAAACCAATGTTTTTTTCAGTGGGTGCTCATCCGGCTTTTAAACTACCCTTGGTAGAAGGAACCTCATTTGATGACTATTATTTGCTTTTCGAAAAAAATGAAACAGCGGGACAATGGCCATTAACCCCTGATGGATTGATTAAATCGGCACCCATACCCTTCTTTCATACAACTAACCGCATTAATTTAAGTAAATCACTTTTCTATGGAGATGCAATTGTTTTTAAAGATCTTCAATCGAATTGTATTTCATTAGTTACGGATAAAAGTAAACATGGTTTAAAATTCAATTACCACGATTTTCCATTTATGGGTATTTGGAGTGCAAAGCACGCTGACTTTGTTTGTATAGAACCCTGGTGTGGTATAGCCGACAATGAAAATGCTACCGGAGACCTGAAGCAAAAAGAAGGCATCAACTTATTGGTGCCGGGCGAGTTAATGAGCCGAACCTGGAGTGTAGAATTGTTTTAACTTATTTAAATAGTTGGTCGGCAATTCCTTTATTTATTTCATACCCGCTATAAATGATCTCCACTCTTCCCTTCTTTCCTTTCATCTTTTCTTTAATGGCTTTATCAGCGTCATCAAACTCCAAGGTTATCCCTTTAGGGAGCTTATAATCTTTCGCATTGAAACTAAAATATACCTTGTCTGGCAATCCGTAAGTAGCATATTTGCCATAGCTCATTTCCATTTCAAACGTACCATTTTCACGAGTGGTAGTTACCGACTTTATAATCAACAAATTGCTTTCATCGATATACAAAGTAGATAATATTACATCGTTGTTATCTCCATTAGGTAATAATTTCACCATTCTGGTTTTTATTTTAGCTACTTCTCCAGTACCTGCATCAATGGCAGTAAATCCGGTAGCAGCCAATAAATTTCCCATATTAAAACTAACCCCACCCTTTGGAAGTACAGAAATACCCCCATTACGTTGCAACTTAAACCGGTCGGGTTTCTTAAAGAACATTTTTACAGCGCCTACCGGTGCTTTAATAAATGCCACATCTGTTTTCATTTTACCCACGGCAGTATAGTCGTTCACCAAATCTAATTTAGCTTTTACCTTTCTTACCAGTTCATTTACATCTTGCGCATTGGAATGTTGTGCAACAAATATCCATACTAATCCAACTAATACTTTCAATTTAATTCCGCTCATGTTTTTTTTATTTTCCGAATCACCGCCTACCAATATTTAACTAAGTATATCTTTCTTTCTAAATAAAATAATTGCTGCACCAACAAACCCAACAATATGTGCAAATAGTATACAGGAAGATTGAATGATTTTTTGTGGATTTTGAATGGTTCCAATAATTGCTTCATTGGCATCGTTTACTTTAAAATCAAAAAATTCTTTCCAATTATTCATGTGAGAAGTAAATAAAAAGGGTTTGATGGTATTAAACAATGGAATATTCATGGTACTTAATATAGTGCAAACTACAATTACACTCATGGTTGCAACAATAGGCCCGATGGAGTTCTCCGCAAAGAACGACAAGAAAAAGCCAAGGGCTGCAACGGTAACCATAGCTAGGGCTGCAAAACAAAATGCACCTGCGTATCTCCAAAAAACATCCGACTCTTTTACAATCACTACATAGCTGCTCTTCATTAAAAACAAATCATCTGTACCGAAAATAAGCATGCTAAATAATAAACCCATAATAGCAATCCATATAAGCAGCAACAAAGTGTATACTACCGCAGCTAAAAATTTAGCAAGCAGAATTGCAGTTCTCGACTGAGGTTTAGTTAATAACAATCTCAGCGTGCCCATATTGGCTTCACCCGAAATCATATCGGCAGCAATTAAAGCAATTAGCAATGGCACATGAACCAACAATAGCTGAAGAATAACATAACAAATAAAATATCCATTTAAGATATTACCATCCACTGAAAAAGAGGTAGCAAAATCAGCCATAACAAATTCAGTGTATTCTTTGCCATCCACTTTCAACCCTAATTGAATAACACCAATTAGTGCAGTAATTGCAGCAAAAGCCAGATAGGTTCTGGGACGCTTAAATATTTTATACAACTCAATTTGTAAATGTGTCCACATATTGTTTTCCTGCTGTTATTTGTAAGAAATAATCTTCTAAACTATTTCTTGGCTGAAGCGATAACAATTCAATTCCCAGCTGTACCAGATCTATATTTAGTTGAGGGATTTGTTCTTGTGATAATTGAAAAATCAGTAACCCATCGCGCATTGGTTTAAGGTGGTTAGCCCAGGTCGATTGGCTCAGTTTTTCCAGGGCTTCTGCATTATTAGTAGTATGAACCTGTAGAATGGTTTGAGTGCTATCGAATAATGCAGCGGCACTGTCCTCTACCAGCTTCTTTCCCTTGTCGATGATTAATATACGTGTAGCAATTTGTTCAATTTCATTTAATAAATGAGAAGAAACAATGATGGTTTTCTTTTGTTCTCTACTCAAATGCAAAATAAGATTTCTGATATCTGCTATACCCTGAGGATCGAGGCCATTGGTAGGTTCATCTAACATAATTAATGGCGGATTATGAACCAGTGCAATGGCAATGCCCAATCGTTGTTTCATGCCTTGTGAAAAGGTTTTAACGACATCATTTGCTCGGTTTGCCAGCCCTACCATTTCTAATTGATTCATTAAAAGTGTATGGTTGGGTTTTATGCCACTCAACTTAGCAAAAAGTTTAAGATTTTCGTAGGCAGAAAGATATTTGTATACATCCGGCTTTTCTATCACTGCTCCAATTTGCCTAAGCATCTCTTTACGATGTGTTTTTATGGAGTAGCCAAATAATTCAATATCTCCATCAGAAGGGGTAATAAGGGTTAGCAACATTCGAATGGTCGTGCTTTTTCCTGCTCCATTTTGACCTAAAAATCCATATACGTTTCCCGGCTGAACAGAAAACGACAAGTCATTCACTGCAGTGAGTGAACCAAAGTGTTTAGAAAGATGGGAGACTTTTACAATATCCTGCATTGTACTTAATAACAAGAATTGCAGCAAGAAGTTCAAATAATTGCAAAAGAAACCTGCTATCAGCGTAGCTGGAAATTTTATGATTAATGTTTGATATTATTGACAAGCCGCTAAAGCTTTTACAGCCTGTTCTTTGCCCCAGTTAGGATGAAATGGCGATAAGGGTTCAAAGGAATCAAAAAGCCATACAGCCTTTTGTAAAGACTTTTTGGCAAGCTCTTTTCCGCCGCCAATACTTTCAGGCAAACTCATTAGATAAACGCCTTCCAGCAAATAAGGGCGAGGGTTGGAAGGATCTGTGGTTTTTGCATTGGCTATGGCTTCTGCTGCAATTTCGCCATAGCTTTGCCATCGTATCATAGGGTTTACCGTTATTTGCATGGTGGTAACGATCTGCTTTAAACAGTATAACTCCGAATTATCCGCTTCTAATGCTTCTGCTTTAGCTATTAAAGCATTTATCACTTCTGCTGCTTTATCCTTATTTGGTTTGGTAACCATTTTGGTAGCCAATATGGTAGCATGAGCTGCATAATAATAAGGCAACCATTTGTCTTTTAATGTATCGCCTACTTCTTCAAAAAATGTAGCAGCAGCTTGCATCTCCTCAACCGTTGTAGCCTCTTTATATTGCGCCAATCCTTTAATCATTCCTTCTTCAAACGCTGTTTGACCATTTACAGCTCCCAAGAATAACATAGTTAAAGATAAAAATATGCTTTTCATTTATTTATTAATATTGGATTTATTAGTAGGATATTAAACGTTGTAATAAGGGATTTTATTTTAAACTACAACTTTTGATATTTAAATTAAAATTAAAAAAAAATCCCGTAACAAATATATCTGTTACGGGATTTAATATTTAAAAAAAAGAACTTATTTATACTGAGGCACTAATCCAGCAGCTAAATCTGTCATTCTTTTAAGACCATCGTCTGTTAAATTACCTTTCTTAAATTCAGCTAATACATCAGGTAATTTGTTTTCCATTTCCATTAAGAAATGCGCTTCAAATTCTTTAACTTTTCTTACAGCTACTTCACGCAATAAACCTTGCGTTCCTAAGTATATGATCGCTACTTGTTTCTCAACAGAGAATGGAGTGTATTGAGCTTGCTTAAGAATTTCTACGTTTCTGGCACCTTTGTCGATTACAGACTTAGTTGCAGCATCTAGGTCACCACCAAATTTAGAAAACGCTTCTAACTCACGGTATAAAGCCTGGTCTAATTTTAAAGTACCTGCCACTTTCTTCATGGATTTAATCTGTGCATTACCACCCACACGGCTTACAGAGATACCTACGTTAATTGCCGGACGTATACCCGCATTAAACAAGTTACCTTCTAAGAAAATTTGTCCGTCGGTAATAGAAATTACGTTGGTAGGAATGTATGCAGATACGTCGCCAGCTTGTGTTTCAATAATTGGCAATGCAGTTAAAGAACCACCACCTTTTACCAAATGCTTAATAGAAGCTGGTAAGTCGTTCATGTTTTTAGCAACCTCATCATTGGCAATTACTTTAGCAGCTCTTTCTAATAAACGGCTGTGTAGGTAGAATACGTCACCAGGATATGCTTCACGGCCCGGTGGTCTTCTTAACAACAAAGAAACTTCACGATAAGCCACCGCTTGCTTAGATAAATCATCATAAATGATTAAAGCAGGGCGACCGGTATCACGGAAGAACTCACCAATTGCAGCACCGGCAAATGGAGCGTAGAACTGTAATGGAGCAGGATCAGAAGCAGATGCAGCAACGATGGTTGTATAAGCCATCGCACCATTGTCGGATAAAGTTTTCATTACCCCTGCAACGGTAGATGCTTTTTGACCAACTGCTACATAAATACAATATACTGGTTTACCCTCATCATAGAATTCTTTCTGATTGATGATGGTATCGATACAAATAGCTGTTTTGCCGGTTTGGCGGTCACCAATCACCAACTCACGCTGACCACGACCTACAGGGATCATCGCATCAATTGCTTTGATACCAGTTTGTAATGGTTCTTTAACCGGTTCACGATAAATTACACCCGGAGCTTTACGCTCTAAAGGCATTTCATATAATTCACCGGTAATAGGTCCCTTTCCATCAATTGGTTCACCTAATGTATTAATAACACGACCAACCACGCCTTCTCCAACTTTAATAGAGGCGATTTGGCCGGTTCTTTTAACTTTAGCACCTTCTTTTATAGAACCGCTATCTCCCATCAATACCACACCCACATTGTCTTCTTCAAGGTTTAATGCAATAGCTTTAACGCCATTTTCAAAAACAACCAACTCCCCACTTCTAACACCGTTTAATCCATATACACGGGCAATACCATCACCCACTTGCAATACGGTACCTACTTCTTCCAGTTCTGCGGAAGCGTTGAAATTACTGAGCTGTTGTCTCAGTATCGCTGATATTTCATCTGGTTTAATGTCTACCATTTTGTATTGTTTAAGTAAATTTTTTAATAATGATTATAAATCCTGTATATAAAGATTCTGAGAGAATTGTTTTTTAATTTCACGTAAGTCATGCGCCACACTGGCATCTACCAGCTTATTGTTGAATTCTAACATAAAACCACCAATTAAACTTTCATTGGTAACTGTTTCTAATTCAACGGTACCGAAATTATTTGCACTTTGTACTTTAGACTCAATAGCTTTTTTCAATTCGTCAGAAACGGCAACAGCAGTGGTTAACTTAACCTGATGAATGCCTTTTAATGTATTGTACTGATTAATAAAAGCTGCTGCGATTTCGGGCAAATCACGCTCTCTTCCTTTTTTAACCAATAAATTATTAAAAGCAAGGGTTAATTCGTTTACTTTTCCACTAGTAACCTCATTGATGATTTTACCTTTTTGATCAGGCTTAATGATGGGGCTACGAAGTACAATTAAAAAGTCGCGGCTTGCCTTACACAAGGCTTTTATATAACGCATGTCTTCACAAACTGCATCTAAAATATTCTTTTCAGTTGCAAGGTCAATCAAGCTTTTGGCGTATCTGTCTGCTAATCTTGGATTTGGCATAGATTAATTCAATTTAACACCTTCGGTTAATTGTTTGATATAGTTCTCTTGTTCTCCTTTGTTAGATAATTCTCTGCTCAACACTTTTTCTGCTACTTGAATTACCAATGAGCCTACTTGATTTTTAACATCAGTAAGTGCTGCATTTTTTTGTTGTAGAATAGCTACCTGTGCATCAGAAACAATTTTATCGTATTCAGCTTTTGCTTTTTCTTTTGCATCTGCTACCATTTTATCGGCAGTTTCTTTCGCTTCTTTAATCATAACAGCTCTTTCTTCACGAGCTTTAGCCATCATAGCTTCATTCTCATTTTTCAAAGAGGCCATTTCTGCTTTTACTTTATCGGCAGAAGCAATTGCATCAGCAATACCAGTTTCTCTTTCTTTTAAAGAGGAAAGAATTGGTTTCCAGGCAAATGCCTTCAATATAAAGAATACAATCAAAAATGCAACGAAAGTCCAAAACAACAATCCTAAGCCGGGTAATAACAGTTCCATATTTTATTTTTAAATCGTAGTAATTTGATAAAGATTACTGCACCAATTGCCCTGTGCGCATGGTGCAGTAAAAATGTTGTGCTACTAGGCTTTTAATACAGCCAAGATACCTGCAATAACCGCAAAAAGGGCAACACCCTCTACGAAAGCTGCAGTTAAGATCATGTTCGCACGGATGTCGTTTGAAGCTTCTGGCTGGCGAGCGATGCTTTCAACGGCACCTTTACCAATTTGACCGATACCGATACCGGCACCAATTGCAGCTAAACCTGCACCAATTGCTCCACCTAAGTGGCTTAAACTTGCATCCAACAAAGTGTTGATAATTGACATACTGTTTGTTTTAATAAATGAAAAAATTAATGATGCGCTTCTTCATGGTGTGCACCTTCCATTGACTGCCCAATAAATACCGCAGTTAAATTAGTGAAGATGAACGCTTGAATGAACGCAACTAATATCTCTATAAAATAAATGAAAATGGTAAATACCAATGAAACTGGTGCAAAACCCCATCCTGCAACCTTACTCATTGCGCCAAAAATAAATATCAACATTACAAAGCAGGTAATTACAATGTGCCCGGCAACCATATTGGCAAACAAACGGACAATCAATGCAAAGGGCTTAGTGAAAATACCTAGAAACTCTACAGGTACTAAGATTGGTTTTACAAAACCAGGTACCGGTGGGTTAAATATGTGTGCCCAGAAGTGACGGTTGGTACTGAATAATATTACTAAGAAGCTAATCACACCTAAAACCAGTGTAAAAGCAATGTTACCTGTAACATTTGCAGAACCCGGAATTAATCCTACTAAGTTGTTAATTAATATAAAGAAGAATACCGTTAACAAATAAGGCATGAACTTTTCATAAGCATGACCCAAATTAGGTTTGCCCACTTCGTCTCTTACAAAAGTAAATACCGGTTCAATGGCATTTTGAAAGCCACTGGGTGCCACTTTAGCGCCATTTTTCTTATACTTATTAGCCACGCCTATCATTAACACCAACAATAAGGTTAGGGCTAAAAACATTTGAACTACATTTCTGGTTAAGCTAAAATCATATACCTTAACAGCTTCGTCAACTTCACCCGCTTCATTTACCGCTACAATTTTACCTTCTTCAGACTTGAAGCCATTGTACACTTCATGTCCATGATGAAATTTTCCATAAGAGAAAACAGAAAAACCGCCTCTATCGGGTGCATATAAAATTACCGGCAAAGGAATACTAACATGTGTTTCACCTAATGAAAAGAAATGAAACTCATGAGCATCCATAATATGCTCCATAATTAATTTAGCAGGATCGAATGCTGCTGCTTCATGATTTCCGGCCGCTTCACCCTCTTTTTGAGGTGTTTCATTGGCAAGACTCCCTGTTGAAAACAGTAAAGAAAATATGCTAAAAACAACTATCAGTAATGATTTAACGCTTTTTGAGGCCATACCCATCTCGAAATTTGCGGCAAAGATAAGGGTAAGGCAGGAAAAAGGAATAGAATTTGATGAAAAACAGGAAAAGTTATTGGATAATTTATTGCCCTTTATCGCGGATTTCTTTGATTTTTTCTAAATAAATAACATCCAATTGGTCTTTGGGGCGGTTTGCAGCTTTTTTTGCCTCAATTAATTGGTTTAAGTGCAAGAAAGGAACGACAACAGTACTTATTTCAGCTTTAGATGCCAACTGTAAAGATTCTTCAAAACTATATGACTCCAATCCCTTCAAACCTAACATCAAATCTAGTCTTAACCCATTATTCAAATTCAGATTGGTCCACCCGGGAATAATTTGCATTGTTTCAAGCATGGGAAAATCAATTCCTGAATATTTACAAAATGCCCTTCTAAATTTACGCCTATTTTCTATTGTATCCTCTAACCAAACATCAATGTCCTCTGTAGACCGCTGGTACCCATGTAAGTTAATGGCAATTCCTCCAACCATAATATAACGAACCTCCTGTGCATTCATTGCATGCCAAAAAGCCAATAATTCTTCTTCAAATATATCCACAAAGAATAAATTTAATATTTAGGATTAATCGTAAAATGTTTAACCTTGGCTGATTTCAACATAAGGCTTCGCTTCATCAACTGCGCCATAACCGTAAATCGTTCTTCAGGAGTTCGCAGCAATGCTTTTCGCAGAAGTACCATCTCACTTTCTTCATATAATTGATGCTGTTCTTCCTCTGATAATATTAACGCTTCATTTTCCATTTCTAGCTATTTTGTTGTATCTTATGAAATTTACCTAAAACGCAACTCGGTGGTGTGCAACATTGTATCAGGCTCATTTCATGCTACAATTTACATTAAAAATAAATTTCTATTCTAATATATTCAAAAAAGCCCAATTCGATATCTTCAATTAATCTACTTTTAATTTTACTGCATAACCACTATATTTTTTGTCTACCACAACAATAACATTGGGTACCACGGTGAAACTATTGGTTTTACCCAATTGCGTTTTGTATTGAAATACCAGGGTTGATTTGCCTACTGCTTTCAATTTACTTATTGCCAATAAGCTTTCGGGAATTAATTCTGTAGCAGTTGATGTTTCAGCGCCTACAACCCCTATGACAAATTCTTTCTTAAAATCAATTTTAGTGGGTATCCCGTCTTTGCCCATTACAGCCGCTGCACCAAATACTTTATCAAACTCCTTTTTCGAAGCAATTTTATATTGCTTCAATTGGTCTGTTTTTATGGTATTTTTTACATAATAATGCTTGGCAATCTTATATGGAACCTGATTTAATGTTTGCGCATTTAAAAAATTGATACTTAAAAATACTACAGCAACTATGGCGCAAATTTTATAGTTCATACAATTGATTTTTTCTACAATGAAAGTATTACAACATGCCAATTGTTTATTGCCACCTTAGTTGAATTAACAAAACATTAAAATAAAATTGAATGCTAATTTACGCGATTGATGGAGTGGAGTTGTTTATGTGAACCATCGCAACCCGGCATTTTTTTCGATAAACCACAAGTGCAATCATTAATGCCCTTGCCATCCATAATTTGATTTACGTATTTGGCGATTCTGGTGGCCCTGGTGGCAGACTGCTTGGGAGCTGTAAAAAAAATCAGGTACGCTCTTTGTCTACCTGGAGTAAGCTTTTGAAAAGCTGATTTGAATGCTGCATTATCTTTAAATGCAGCTGAAAGTTCATCCGGAATGGCTATTTCAGCACTTGGTTGTTGAGGCGCTTTTACCCCCGACTGTTCAATTTCAATGGCGGCTTTGATAAAGGATTTAATATGCTTTGCCTGCTCATTAATTTCTGCTACTCCGCTAAACCGAAATTGTTTGCCCAACTGTGAATTTTCTCCTGCTTTAACCAGCAATCCCAAGGGATCTTCTAACAATGCTCCTTTAAAAAAACCAATTGCACAATATGCTTTGAAAGCATGCAGTATAAGGATATTACTTTTCGCGTATGTATAACATGGTGCCCCCCATTTCAATTCTTCCGTTAAATTACATTGTAGCAAAATCGCTCTCAATGCCTTTAATTCTTGGGGCCACTTTTTGGCGGTATCCATAAATGCATCTACTGCAGGATTCATGTGATTATATTTATTGCGTGTATGCTTTTCCCTAATGAAATTAAGATGCGTACTGCTAATTTCCCTCTTTGTTCATAAACTGCATTTCATGCAATTTTGCGTATAATCCACCCATGGCAAGGAGGGTTTCATGATTGCCCATTTCTTTAATTTCGCCCTTATCTAACACGATGATTTTATCGGCCTTGCGAATGGTGCTTAATCTGTGCGCTATGATAATGGAAGTTCTGCCGGTTATTAAGGTATCGATGGCTTTTTCTATCAACCGTTCGCTTTCAGAGTCAATAGAGGAAGTTGCTTCATCTAAAATTAAAATAGCAGGATTATACAATAGAGCCCGTATAAACGAGATTAACTGACGCTGACCTAAGCTGAGCGTACTGCCTCGTTCCATTACATTATAATCATATCCTCCCGGTAAGCGCATGATAAAATCATGCACGCCAATCATTTTTGCGGCTTCTTCTACTTGTGCTTTAGTGATGGAAGTGTCATGCAACGTAATATTGTCTAAAACGGATCCGGAAAATAAAAACACATCTTGCAACACAACGCCAATACCTCTGCGAAGCCGGTCGGTATGGTATTGATCAATTGAAACGCCATCAATACTAATTTCGCCTTTCTTGATTTGATACAATCTATTTAACAGACTGATGATAGAGGTTTTGCCACTGCCCGTATGTCCAACCAATGCAACAGTTTCTCCAGCGTTTACTTTAAAATTAATGTGCTTTAAAACATAATTTTCGTCCTGATAAGCAAAAGTCACTTCTTTAAATTCCACATCACCTCTTATGTGTTCCGGATTGAAGGCGTCCGGGGCATTGGGCGGTAGTTCATCTGGATTATCTAAAACTTTAAACACGCGTTCAGCAGCAATCATACCCATTTGTAACACGTTGAATTTGTCTGCAATTACTCTCAATGGTCTGAATATTTGGTTGAGGAACAAAATAAATGCAACCAAAATACCTGCATTTAAAGATCGATCGGCAATCCACCAAACCAATAAACCGGTACTTACTGCTAATACTATTTCTACTATTGGAAAGAATACAGAGTATGCAAAAATGGCTTTAATATTGGCATCCCGGTGTTTTTCATTGATTTCTTTAAATGCAGCATATTCTTTATCCTCCGCTGCAAATGCTTGTACCACTTGCATTCCTGTAATGTGCTCCTGTACAAATGCATTCAATGCAGCCACTGCATTCCGAACCTGAATAAAGCTTTTGTTTACGCTTTCTTTAAAATAATACGTAGCAATTAACATGATAGGAAATGGTATCAAACTAATGAGCGTTAAGCGCCAATCGATCCAAAACATGGTAAACAATGTGATGATGATGGTTAACAGATCAGATACAATTGGAATCAATCCGTCCGAAAAAATATCGTTGATACTTTCTATATCGTTGATTGTGCGGGTGGTTAGTGTTCCGATAGGGGTTTGATCGAACTGGCGAAGATTTAGTCCCAGCACTTTTTTATAGACGGCTACGCGTAAATCTTTCACTACATTTTGCCCCATCCAGGCTGTTAAGAAAGAAAATAAGAACCTGACCGTTGTTTCAATAATAATAAATACAATTTGAAATATAGTTACTGCTATGATAAATCTACTTACATCAGTAAGATCGGTGCCCATTAACACCCATTGCACCCAATCCGGCAAATGCAGGGTTTTGCCAATAGCAGCATTTACGGTTAACTGTATTAAATATGGCCTTACAGGTGATGCAAATGCCATGAAAATGGCCATCAACAGGCTTATAATAAAATATTTTTTATATGGATTTACGAAAAAAAATATTCGTCGCAATAAATTAAAATCGAATATTTTCTTTTTGGATGATGTTGTCATAATGATGAAGCAAAGGTAGCTTAGAAAGGAGGAATTAAAAATTTGAATTCCGCCCAACCGCTCCACTTTTTATTTTAACTTCGTATGGTATGGACGAAGTGCAATCATCGAATATGGAACCGGCAGCAGCTAAATATACGCTGAATGAGGAGCAGGAGAAAAAAGACATCATTCGGCATTACCGTGCGCTGTTAAAAGGACTCAGACCGAAACTCAAAAAGGGCGATAAAGAACTACTCAGAACGGCTTTTGAGATGTCGGCGAATGCGCATAAGACGATGCGTCGAAAAAGCGGCGAACCCTATATTATTCATCCGTTGGCCGTTGCAATGATTTGTGTGGAAGAAATTGGTCTTGGGGTTAGAAGCACTATTTGTGCCTTGTTACATGATACTGTTGAAGATACCGATATTTCGCTGGAAGATGTTGAAATGGAGTTTGGCATTGAAATAGCCAAAATTGTGGATGGACTCACCAAGATTTCGGGAGTAATAGATACCAATACCAGTCAGCAAGCTGAGAACTTCAAAAAAATTCTGCTGACCCTTACCGATGACCCTCGCGTTATATTAATTAAACTGGCAGATCGCTTACATAATATGCGCACGCTGGAGCACATGAAGCGAGAAAAGCAGCTAAAAATAGCTTCCGAAACAGTTTGGGTTTATGCGCCACTTGCTCACAGAATGGGTTTATATAATATTAAAACAGAACTGGAAGACCTTTCCATGAAATACATGGAACCAGAAGCTTATAAGGACATTGCAAAAAAATTAGCAGAAACCAAACGAGAAAGAACCCGTTATATTAATGAATTCGTTCGACCACTGAAAGAAAAGCTTCAGGGAAGTGATTTTGATTTCGAAATTTATGGTCGCCCCAAAAGCATCCATTCTATCTGGAATAAGATTAAAAAGAAAGCAGTTGCTTTTGAAGAAGTATATGATTTGTTTGCCATTCGGGTAATTTTAAACTCCTCGCCAGAAAAAGAAAAAGAAGATTGTTGGAAAGTGTATTCGATGGTTACGGACGAATACAATCCTTCACCAGAGCGCCTGCGCGACTGGCTCAGTAATCCTAAAAGTAATGGTTACGAAGCTTTACACACTACCGTAATGGGTCCGCAAGGAAAATGGGTAGAAGTACAAATTCGCAGCAAAAGAATGAACGAAATTGCCGAAAAAGGTTTGGCTGCTCATTATAAGTACAAAGAAGAAACCAACAGCGAAGATCGTTTCGATAAATGGTTTGGTCAAATTAGAGAAGTTTTAGGCTCACCCGATTCAGATGGAATAGATTTTCTGCAAGATTTTAAAACTTCGTTTCTAGCAGAAGAAATATATGTGTATACCCCCAAGGGGGAGGTTAAAATGCTGCCTACAGGAAGTACCGCACTTGATTTTGCATTTGCTATTCACTCTGCCATCGGCACCAAATGTATTGGCGCCAAAGTGCACCATAAGTTGGTTCCCATTGGGCATAAACTAAGGAGTGGTGATCAAATTGAAATTATTACCAGCAACAAACAAAAGCCTTCCGAAGACTGGCTGAACATGGTAGTAACAGCCAAGGCAAAAAACAAAATCAAAGATTCTCTCAGAGAAGAAAAAAGAAAAATTGCCGAAGACGGAAAATATGTGCTTCAACGCCGTTTAGAAGGCATGGGAGCTGCTTACAGCAACCATAATATTGAAGAACTCGTTCATTTTTATAAATTAACTTCTTCGCTGGATCTTCATTACAGAATTGCTACAAAGTTCATTGACCTTAAAGAACTTAAAGATTTTCAGGTTTTAGGCGATAAAATAGAAATACCCAGGCTAAAGCCGGTACTAACCGAACATACAACCGATCAAACTCCGCAACAAAAATTTGATAAAAAAGACTCAGAGCTGATCATCTTTGGTGAAAGCAGCGATAAAATAATGTACAATCTTGCCAAATGCTGCCACCCCATACCGGGTGATGATGTATTTGGTTTTGTAAGTACAGGGAAAGGATTAATTATTCACCGCACCAGTTGCCCCAATGCTACACAATTACTGGCCAATTATGGACACAGAGTAGTTAAAACCAAGTGGGCTAAGAACAAAGAAATTTCTTTCTTAACCGGCTTAAGTATTGTTGGTATTGACGATGTAGGCGTAATCAATAAAATAACCAATATCATCAGCGGAGATTTACGTATTAACATTGCAGGATTAAGTATCGACTCTAAAGAGGGTCTATTTGAAGGAACCATCAAGGTTTTTGTTCACGATAAAGAAGAATTGGAAGAATTGGTGTACCGATTAAAATCTTTATCCGGAATTCAAACGGTTGATCGATTTGAAACCGAGAATTAGGTTTTAGCATTCCATTCCCTTGCCTTATTTTTGCCACCTAGAAAAACTATTATGGTAGATGTAATACTTGGTTTACAATGGGGAGATGAGGGTAAAGGCAAAATTGTTGACTATTTTGCGCCAAATTACGATGTGGTAGCCCGTTTTCAGGGCGGTCCAAATGCTGGCCACACACTGTATGTAGATGGCAAGAAAATGGTATTGCACCAAATACCATCAGGCATCTTTCATCAGGATAAAGTCAATATTATAGGAAATGGTGTGGTACTGGATCCGGTTACTTTAAAAAGAGAATGTGATGCGGTAGCAGCTCATGGAATTGATGTTCGAAAGAACCTATTTATCTCTCAAAGAACCAATATAATTGTACCTACGCACCGCGCCTTAGACAAAGCATCGGAACTTTCTAAAGGAGAAAGTAAAATCGGATCAACACTTAAAGGTATTGGACCTGCTTATATGGACAAGACCGGCAGAAATGCATTAAGAGTTGGAGATCTGTTAGACAAGAACTTTACCAGTCAGTATATTAAACTTCGATTAAAACATCAGAAATTATTAGATAATTTTCATTTTATTGAAGATATTTCCGCTTGGGAAGACGAGTTTTTTGAAGCATTGGAGTTTTTGAAAACCTTGAACGTAATCAACTGTGAGTATTATATTAATGATTCGATCAGCAAGGGCAAAAAAGTATTAGCAGAAGGCGCACAGGGAAGTATGTTAGATATTGATTTTGGTACATTTCCATTCGTAACTTCTTCTAACACCATTTCGGCCGGCGTTTGCACCGGATTAGGTGTTTCTCCTAAGCAAATAAATGAAGTAATGGGTGTAACCAAAGCTTACTGTACACGTGTAGGAAGTGGTCCGTTCCCAACTGAGTTAGAAGATGCAACCGGAGAAGAGTTGAGAAAAATTGGTAGCGAATTTGGTGCAACTACTGGTAGACCTCGTCGTTGCGGATGGATTGATTTAGTTGCTTTGAAATACTCTTGCATGATTAATGGTGTAACACAAGTAATTATGACGAAGGCTGATGTATTAGATGCGTTCAAAGATTTACAAGTGTGTACCGCCTATAATATTGATGGAAATGAAACTAAAGAGGTTCCTTTCCAAATGTCGAGAGTTAAAATAGACCCTGTTTTACAAGGTTTTAAAGGCTGGAATACTGATACCACTCAAATGAAAAAAGCGGCGGAATTACCTGCGGATATGAATACTTATATTGATTTTATCAATAAGTATATTGGCGCACCGGTAAAATTTGTATCGAACGGCCCCGGCCGAGATCAAATAGTTCCATTGTAATTTTCAGGTATTTTTTATTTTATAAAAATTTTTTTGGTTAATACAAATTTGAGTGCAAATTTTACATCTCAAATCCTTTTAGAAATATGGCAGCGAAGTCTGATAAGGATAAAAAATCCTCACCAAAAGTACCGGCAAAAAATGCCGATGTAAAGTCTTCATCTAAAAGCAAAAAGCCGCTTGATGATGAGGAAGACGATTTTGATGATGATGAGTTTGAAAAAACTCCATCTAAAAAGAGTGGTAGTAAAGTAACGTCTAATCAGTCGGATGACGACGATGACGATGATGTTGAAGTGGATGATGACTGGGAATCTTCTGACGATGAAGATAGCTGGGATCCGGACTTTGATGAATTTGATATTCCAAAAAGTAAGGGTAAAGCAGCTACTACAGGCGGTAAGAAGAAAAGTGAGGAAGAAGATTTTAAAATTGATGAAGATTTTAAAGAGTTCGATTTATTCAACGACAAAGACGGTGGTTTTGATGACGATGAGGAAGATGATTTTTAATTGACTATCTCACGCCACAAACATCCTGTTTAACTTATCAAAAAAATAAAGCAGATGCATTTCAGGTTGATCCTGTGCATCTGCTTTTTATTTTTCAATTAAATATTATTTGAGCTGTACTAGCTGCGATTTGCAACCGATTCGTTTTTCATTTGTATGAAATTCAATATGTCTTCCCTGCCTTGTTGTTTTTCGGCACTGGTTACAAAATGTTGTGGCAAAAACTGCCAGGTTTCTCTCAGCTTTTCAAAAAAAGCTTTGATATTAGCTTCTACAACAGCTGGTTTTTCTTTATCCGTTTTGGTAAACACCAAGGAAAAGGGCACTTCCCATTGGTCTAACTGACCAATGAACTCTAAATCAATTTTTTGTGGTTTATGCCTGCTATCAATTAGTACAAATACATTAATCAGATTCTCCCGCTTGCGGAGATAATTCTCAATCATTTGCTCCCATCTTCTTCTGCTGGATTGCGAAACCTTAGCAAATCCATAACCGGGCAAATCTACTAAATACCATTTTCCTAATCCTCTATTTTGCGGGTTGGTGCTCTCAATATCGAAATGATTGATTAACTGCGTTTTACCTGGCGCAGAAGACGTTTTAGCCAGTTTGTTATTGCGGCATATCATATTAATTAACGACGACTTTCCAACATTGCTTCTTCCTATAAATGCAAACTCCGGTCGATCAGCTTTAGGACACTGACTTTGATCGGCATTTGAAATCAGATAGACTGCTTTTTTGATTTCCATACTGCAAGGTAAACAAAAGCGCCCATAGGTAACATTTCCTGTGGGCGCTTGCATACATTTCTTAAAATTTAAAAAGATGCTCTTAAAGTAATGGAACAATTTCTGCCCGGAGCCGACATACCACTGGCAAAATATCGATAGTTTTTGTCGAAAATATTTTCTAACAAAACTTGTGTACTTAATTTTTTATTGAACTGAAACCCAAGTCTGGCATTGCAGGTAATCCATGATGGCATTCCGTCTACAGTTGCGTATTGTAAATTATCTTCTCCATTGGGATTATAATCTGCCAACTTTTTCCAGCCATTAAACAAAGCATATAATTCTGTATTCCATTTACCGGCACTTTGTTTAAAAGAAACTTTACCGTAAACAGGAGGCACATGGTCTAATG
Source organism: Sphingobacteriia bacterium (assembly GCA_947460365.1). Lineage (GTDB taxonomy): Bacteria > Bacteroidota > Bacteroidia > Chitinophagales > Chitinophagaceae > Sediminibacterium. The sequence goes on from CANHJH010000013.1 coordinate 22,329, forward strand.
GTATATTGCCATTTAACGGATCTGTAAATTTACCCTTGGTATAAGTAACTACCCCCTCTAACTGCATGTTTTTAGTGAAAAAATAAGAGGCATTCATACTAAACCCAAACAATTGTGCTTTAGCCTTATTTTGCATGGCATATACCGCACTTTTTACTCCACTATATAAAATGCTATCCTGGCCATTAAACGTAGATTTATCTAAAACCAGTGCATTTTTAAACAATGTGTAGAAAACAGACAATCCATAATTCAACCCATCGCCATATTGTTGCAGATTAAAAGAAGTGTTATATGTGTATTCAGGCTTTAATTCAATGTTTGGTATTACTACCATACCGGTTCTGGAATCGAATACTTTAGATAAATCATCTACATTGGGTGAGCGGAACCCACTGTTGAATTCCAATGAAAGCTTTAGGTCAGAAGAACTGGCATATACTATCCCCAAATTACCTGTAACAGCTGTATGGTTTTGCGTAGCCCGGGTAAAAGGGAATTTGGTAAGGGAAGTGTCAACAAAATGAGCATCCATCCGAACCAAGTTCAATCTAAGCCCATCGTTAATTGTCCAGTTATCGTTTATTTTATACGTATGCTGTGCATATAAAGCGTGATACGACATATTGGTTGGGCCATCTGCATAACGGGTAGTAATGCGAGAAGCTGCTCCAGTGGCGATGTTTTTCCGCTCTGCAGTAGATTGTACAAAGTTGATGTAGCTTTCTGCACCTAAGTGTAACTCATTTTTTTCATAGCTGTGTTTGGCATCTGCCGTTACGCCCAATACATGTACTTTTTCCCATCTATAATCTTTGTTATTGTTTTGAAATTTTCTGCTTATCCTACTTTCTTCTACCTGTTGAACATTTGCAACAACCTGAATGTCTTGAAAAAATCCAACTTGATTGGTAGCATTAAAATGATAAGAAGCCATACTTCTGAATTGGGGGCCGTAATACCATTCTGCATACACAGGTTTTCCACTTGCGTCTTTTTCAGTCGATCGGTCATATCTGGGAATATCATTGGTATTTGATAATTGAAAGTTAAATAAGTGACTTATTTTTTCATTGGGCTTAAATAACACTTTCTGCATCAAATCGATCTGATGATAACCAATAGGCGTTTGATTATCGGGGTTGGCATTGGGTACTACCAAATCCGTATTGCCGGATCGAACTACTAAAAAATCTTTTTTACCAAAATCCGGATAAGCGCTTAACCTGTTTTTACCCTGAACTACATCACCAAAAGAACCGTAAGTAAATGAAGTTAAGGAAGCCCATTTTTTACCGCCAATATTTAACTGAAAATTGCCACGGTTTTCGTGAATTGCGTTGGCATATCTAAGCGTGGTATTGCCCGAAATCAACGTTCTATTGCTATCAGCAAGCTTCGGTTTTTTAGTGAACATATTTACTACGCCACCTAATGCATCACTACCATATAAAGTAGAGGATGGGCCATAGATCACTTCTAACCTATCTAATACCATATTGTCTACAGAAATAATATTTTGCAAATGACCGGACCTGTAAATGGCATTGTTCATTCGCACACCATCTACCATTAATAAAATCCTGCTGGCCTCAAACCCTCGTATTACAGGACTTCCGCCGCCTTGCTGGCTTTTCTGCACAAAAACTTTACCTGAATTAATCAATACATCGGCGGTATTGTTTTGATAAGTTAACTGTTGACTGGTTTTTAAAACATCAACAGTTTGTGCAATTCGCTTAAATTTTTCAGCAAATTTATTCGCAAATACTACCACTTCGTTTAATGCGTGATGCTTTGATAAAAGGGTATCATTTTCTTCCTGTGCGTGCAAATGAATGATGCATCCCAGGAAGAAAAATGCTGTCATACATTTTTTCTTCATCGAATAATATTTAACAGACTATAAGTTTGTGACCATACAACCGCTTATAGCCTTCAGGACAAAAAATCATTGTTGCTTAAAGAAAAAAAGAAGACTGCGGTGGAGGTTTAATGACTTCTAGACAAGCAGTGGAAAAAAGAGTTGCATAATTGTAAGTATAACAATTCAACTGTTTAGTTAGCATCAATAGGGGCTGTATATCAACAGCTGCAGTTAAGGATTGTATTTTAACTATTTTAGCCAGCATTGCTTGCTGGTGCTTTTTAGAGATAAGGAGATTATCTATTTGTTGATTGAGTTGGTCTTCTTTTTTGTCAGATAAACAAGCTATTTCAACCAGTCCATCAGGCAGAGAGCGAATGGTAAGGACATCAAACATTTCTCCATTCAACAAAAATTCATGGCCTTCATCTACCCATTTAATTTGGTCTTTAGCCAATACCATTTTTTGAACGATAGATTGCTCCATCGACGCTTTTACCATAAAACGATGGAGGGATTTTGCAAGTTGCAAAGAGGTAAATAGTATTAAGGGAATCGCATAAACTCCTAATAATACTGTGGCTATCATTTTCTTGTACCGAATCAATCTGTTGTTATTACTTTCTCTTTAATACTAAACTATCGGCAGGATATGTTGCTTTAATGGTGTCTCTAACTGCGCTACACCAATTAAATAATATTTCTTTATCGGCATCTGTTAATTTAGCATTTTTATGTATTACTGTATATGGCTTTAAAGGCATCTCCCCTTCTCTAATTTCATCAATACATTCTTCCAGTTTGTTGTATTGACGTGCAATGCTGTAATTAGCAAACTCATTAAAGTTGAGGTGTTTTTTTCCGTCTTTAACATGATCGTTAATCCACCATGCTAAGGGCTGAACTGAAGCGTACCAGGGATAAACGGTATGGTTGCTGTGACAATCGTAACAAGCTTTAGTTAATATTTGTTGTACATTTTCCGGAACAGTATACATGGTGGAAATGTCTTTCTCTTTATTATTAGACGTGTTTTTAGTAGGTCGAATAGATTGAGCTAGAATTAAGAGAATCAATACAGCCAAACCAACATTTTTAAGTGTCTTCATTGGATTAAGTAATTAATGGTTTACCAATATATTTCCGGTCATTTCTTTAGGTATAGACAAACCCATTACACTTAATATAGTGGGCGCTATGTCTCCCAATTTACCACTATTTACTGTACCTTTCCAATTTTTATCGATAATAAATAATGGAACAGGGTTTAAGGTATGAGCGGTATTAGGACTGCCATCTTCATTGATCATGAAATCGGCATTGCCATGATCGGCTGTAAGAAAAATAGTATAGTCATGTTCAATTGCCTCCGTAACCAACTTACTTACACAATGATCGACTGTTTCAGCGGCTTTGATAGCAGCGGAGAAATCGCCTGTATGCCCTACCATATCTGCATTGGCAAAGTTGAGGCAGATGAAGTCGGCCGACTCTTTGATTATTTCGGGCAATAGCTTTTCAGTGATTTCATTGGCACTCATTTCTGGTTGCAAATCATAAGTTGCCACTTTAGGAGATGGCACCATAATTCTGCTCTCTCCCTCAAAAGGCTCCTCACGGCCACCACTAAAGAAGAAGGACACATGCGGATACTTTTCGGTTTCTGCAATTCGAATTTGTTTTTTTCCATTGGCAGCCAACACTTCACCCAGGGTATTATTTAAGTTGTCATTTTGAAATATCACCGACACTAGTTTGAATTTTTGGTCATACAGCGTCATGGTAGTGTAATGTAAATCCAGCTCATGCATATCATACTCCGGAAAATCTTGCTGTGTAAGCACTTCTGTGATTTCTCTACAACGATCGGTTCTGAAATTAAAGCAAATAGCCACATCACCGTCTTCGATGGTGGCAACAGGTTCACCATTTTCTTTTACAATAACAGTAGGTAAAATGAACTCATCGGTTTTGCCAGCATCATACGATTGTTGAATGGCCTCTATTGCCGAATGGGCTGTATTGCCTTTAGCATGTACCATACAATCATACGCCAGCTTAACTCTTTCCCAGCGTTTATCTCTATCCATTGCGTAATAGCGGCCATTTACTGTAGCAATTACACCGGTAGTTGCCTGCATGTGTTTTTCAACAGATTCAATATAACCTAAGCCACTTTTGGGATCGGTATCACGACCGTCGGTAAATGCGTGAAGAAAAACATCCGTTAATCCGTGTTCTTTACAAATGCTGCATATCGCTTTTAAGTGAGTGGTATGAGCATGCACGCCACCATCACTCACCAAACCTAATAAGTGCAGTTTTTTATTATTTGTCTTGGCAAAACGAATGGCATTTAAGAGCTGTTCATTTTTTGCAAATTCACCCGACTTAATCGCAACATTGATGCGTTGAAGCTCCTGGTAAACAATTCTTCCGGCGCCCAAATTAAGGTGCCCCACTTCACTATTACCCATTTGTCCATCAGGTAAACCCACTTCTTCACCGCAAGTAACCAAAGTGGAATGCGGGTATTTACCATATAAAGAACTTACGAAAGGAACATTTGCTTGTTGAATGGCATCGGCAGATTTAACCTTCCCAAGACCCCATCCATCCATAATAATTAACATGACTTTTTTGCTCATACTGTGATTCTATACTATTAAAATTAAGGTTTAGACCGTACTTTTATGGTAATTAATGTAATTTATTCAAATTTGGCATGTTTTTCGCACGTATTCAAACAAAATCTGTTTTATGCAAAGAATTATTTTATCGTTGTTGTTTATAGGACTTAGTTTATCAGTTATTGCACAATCCGAAACAGATGCGATTGTACAATCGCTGAAGACGGCCGATATGGAGACGATTTCCCGCCATTTTGATGACTATGTAGACGTGAAGCTATTAGAGAAAGACGAAGTGAAGAACATGAGTAAGAACCAGGCGGCAATAGCCTTAAAATCGTTTTACGGAGAGTATGGAGTAAAGGGTTTTGATAAAGTAACGGATGGGGGAAAAGGTAGTTTATCTTACTTGATAGGAAAACTTACCACAGGAAATAAAACGTATAACATTACCATTCAAATGAAGCAAAAACCTGCAGGACTTCAAATTATAACGATTCGCATCAGTTAAACTTATTGCAATAATTGCAAAAACAAGCAAAACACCTTTCTCTTTTAACGGGAGAAGGGTGTTTTTTTATGTCATACAATTGGAATAGATTGTTGATTAAATAATGTTTTAGTATTAAAGAATTAGAATTATTTTTGTAGTATAATCATGCGCAAAGTATTACTGTTTAAAGGATTGTAGGAGTTTAAACAGATTTTAAAAAAGCAATATGAGCAAAAAAAACAAAGCCGATCAATTGGGATTTGTATACAGTACTGACCCAAGTTTTCAGTTTAACAATAGCGATGAAACACCGGCTACAACTCTATCTCCCTCCAATCAACCATTAATGATCAGTTTAGATAAAAAGCAGCGTGGAGGTAAAACGGTAACGCTTGTATCGGGGTTTATTGGATCAGCAGAAGATTTAGAAACGCTTGCAAAAAGTTTGAAGAATTTCTGCGGTACCGGAGGAAGTGCAAAAGACGGAGAGGCAATCATACAAGGTGATCAAAGAGACAAAGTATTAGTTTGGTTAACAAAAAATGGATACACAAAATCCAAGAAAAGATAAGCGCAAATAAGTTGATAAAATGTTTTAAATTTAATGGTAGCATCATCTTTTTTATTAAAAAATATTTTTAACTTTCCCCAATTAAATACTAACCCATAAATTAAATACTATCATGGCAAAAGCAATCAAAAAGAAAGTTGCGAAAAAAGCAGCTCCTAAGAAAGCAGCAGTAAAAAAGGCAGCACCTAAGAAAGCAGCAAAAAAAGCGGCTCCTAAAAAGGCGGTAGCTAAGAAAGTTGTTGCGAAAAAAGCAGCTCCTAAAAAAGTTGCAAAAAAGGTAGTTGCTAAGAAGGCGGCTCCTAAAAAAGCAGCACCAAAAAAGGCTGCAAAGAAAGTAGCCCCTAAGAAAGTAGCGAAAAAAGCAGCTCCTAAAAAAGCAGTTGCGAAAAAAGTAGTTGCTAAGAAAGCAGCTCCTAAAAAGGTGGCTAAGAAAGTAGTTGCCAAGAAAGCGGCACCTAAAAAGGCTGCGGTTGTTGCAAAGCCAGTAGCTAAGAAAAAAGTTGCTGCAAAAAAGAAAAGTCCAGCTAAAAAAGTGGTAGTTGCGCCTGTTGTTGTGGAAACAGCACCGGTTGTTGCGCCTACATTATTTGGCGATGATTCTTCTTCCAACAACGGTTAATTTACCTTTAACGAATGTTGAATATGGGGTAGCGAGTAATATCGCTACCCTTTTTTTATATGTTCATGCAAAAGTGTTTTGTTCCTGTCTATTTGTTAGCGTGCTTCATTCTATACGACTTGGTTTTAGTGTACGCTTTATCTCTATCTAAATAAGGTAAAGTATAACGATCATCAAAAAAATAATCTCTCCAATGCCAGAACATTAAAGGATTTTTCCAGTAATTACGGTAGAGCGTGTCGGTTAATATTTCAGGATTTTGTTTTATTAATTCAGTGTCTTTGATCATGCCGAAATAACTCAATTCGTCTGGATCAAATCCGAATTCTTGAATTTTATATATAGAATCTCCACTAATTCGCACATATTTATAATAACCAAAATCTTGCTCAAAAAATCGGATGATATATTTTAGCGGGGTAATGTTTGATAACACAATTATTA
>CANHJH010000014.1 GCA_947460365.1 Sphingobacteriia bacterium
AAATTATGCAAAATCTGTTGATACAACGTATATTTCATTACCCCGCATAAGTGAAATCCCTTTTGATTCGAAAAGAAAACTAATGACAACTTTTCACAAAATAGGAGGTCAATTTATTTCCTTTACAAAAGGAGCTCCGGATATATTAATTAAACATTGCAACGGTAGTGACAAAAATAAATTAGACAATATAATTAATGAAATGGCTACTAAAGGATTAAAAACTTTAGGATTTGCCTATAAAATATGGGATGAAATACCAGAAAAATTAAGTCATGCAATACATGAAACTGATTTAGTTTTTTTAGGATTGGTCGGAATAATTGATCCGCCCCGACCAGAAGTAATTAAGGCACTAGATGAGTGTAAAAAAGCAGGAATCATAACTGTAATGATTACCGGCGACCACCTGCTTACTGCAAAATCTATTGCGAAACAAACAGGCATTATTTCCTCCGATCAAGATTTGGTGATAAGTGGAGAAAACTTATCGCTGCTTAGTGAGAATGAATTAAATAATAATATAGAACACATTAAAGTATATGCTAGGGTTAGTCCAGAACAAAAATTACGCATCATCCAAGCATTGCAATTTAAAAATTATTTTGTAGCAATGACCGGAGATGGTATCAATGATGCACCATCTCTTAAAAGAGCTGATATTGGTATAGCAATGGGCATCACTGGAACAGATGTTGCCAAACAAGCTGCTGATATTATATTATTGGATGATAATTTTTCCAGCATTGTAAAAGCTATTCGGGAAGGAAGATGTGTGTATGACAACATTGTAAAATTCATTAAATTTATGATGACAACCAATCTTGGAGAATTGCTCACTATACTCATTGGTCCACTACTTGGTTTACCGATAGCAATATTACCCATACATATTTTATGGATTAATTTAGTTTCTGATGGATTACCTGCAATATGTTTTTCTTATGAAAAAGCGGAAATAAATTTAATGAAAAAAGATCCTGCAAAATTCAGCGGAAATATTTTTTCTAAAGAAATGATTATACATATAATCTGGGCAGGTTTATTAATGAGTTCGCTAGCTTTACTAATACAATTTATCGCAATAAAATACCAACTAAACAGTCAAACAATGGTATTTAACTATTTATGTTTTGCTCAATTATTTCATGCCCTATCTATACGTACAAACGCTAAAATTTTAACTATTCATGAATTTTTATCGAACAGAAAAATGATTGCTGCTGCATCGGGTACTTTTTTTATTCAAATGTTGATCATATATCATCCCCAATTAAATAAAATATTTTCAACTTCTTCGCTTAACCTGATAGAGATGAGTATCATTTTGGTAGCAGCTTTCCTGGTTTATCTTGCTGTTGAATTAGCAAAACGGAAAAACCTATACCCTTCAAAATAAATCATAGTAATTGAATGCAAAAATCAATAATTCATTTCAGTTAAAAAGAAAAAATAAAATTGAAAAAAAATAAGAAGAAGAATGGAATTATTCAATTCTGGAAAAAACTTGGGCCGGGATTAATTACCGGCTCCAGTGATGATGATCCTTCCGGAATAGCAACCTATTCGCAAGCAGGTGCTGCATTCGGTTTGGCTACATTATGGACAGCATTCATAACCTTCCCACTCATGGCAGCGTTACAAGAAATGTGTGGAAGGATTGGCCTCGTGACTAACAAGGGATTAACCGGCACTTTAAAAAATCATTATCCTAAACCTGTATTATATTTAATGTTGGTCTTTAGTTTTCCTGCTATTGTGATGAATATAGGTGCTGATATTGCGGGGATGGGCGCAGTAGGGAATTTATTGTTCCCCGCCATTCATGCAAGTTATTTTAGCGTATTATTTACCATTATGTTGCTAGTTTCCATGATATATTTTTCCTATCAAAAAATAGCTTCAATCCTTAAATATCTGTGCATAGTTTTGTTGGTGTACTTATTTATCCCATTTTTTTATAAGCAAGATGTTGCATTCATTATTCAATCTGCCTTTATTCCAACTATTCAATTCAATAAAGCATTTATCAGCATACTAGTAGGAATATTGGGCACAACTATTTCACCCTATTTGTTTTTCTGGCAGGCAACGATGGAAGTTGAGGAAATGAAAAGACAAAAATTGCTGATGGTAAACAAACAGATCATTCTTGCAATGAAAAAAGATGTAGATATTGGGATGCTTTTCTCCAACATTGTGATGTTTTTTATCATTCTAACAACCGGTACGGTATTATACAACAGCGGAATACATCAAATCAATACGGTAGAAGAAGCTGCAAAAGCACTCCAACCACTAGCGGGTAACTTAGCCTATATATTATTTGCAATCGGAATAATTGGAACCGGTTTATTAGCTATTCCGGTGCTGAGTGGCTCATTGTCGCACATAGCTTGTGAAACATTTGGATGGGAAGAAGGACTTGATCATAAATTTCATGAAGCGAGACCATTTTACACCATTATCGCACTATCGCTCCTTGTTGGTCTTTCCTTGAGTTATTTAGGCATCAGCCCTATTAAAGCACTTATTTATTCGGCAATTTTATATGGGATTACTTCTCCCGTACTTATTGCTATTATTTTACACATTTGCAATAATAAAAAAGTAATGGGAAACTATACTAATTCCTTAAAATCAAATATTTTAGGGGGAGTGGCGCTCATACTCATGAGCTTTGCGGCCATTGCCTTAATTTTAATATGATTCATTATTACTGATCTATTGCAAAAAAATAACATTATGTCTATCCATCACTATAATATTTCAGGATTAAGTAATCAGGAAGTAAAAGCTGCAAGAGCATTATATGGCGAGAATCAATTAACATATAAAAAAGAAAATGGACTTATTGAAGCAATTAAAAGCTTGGCAAAAGAACCAATGGTTCTATTATTATTAATTGCTGCGACCATCTATTTTATCAGTGGAGAAATCGGCGACGGAATTTTCATGACGGTTGCCATTATTTTAGTTGCTACCATTTCGCTTTACCAAGACTCTAGAAGCAGAAATGCAATGGAAAAATTGAAAAGTTTTACCCAGCCCTATTGTAAAGTAATTAGAAATAGCGTAACGGAAAAAATAAAAACTGAAGAACTGGTAATTGGAGATTGTTTAATAGTAGAGGAAGGCGAATTGATTTCAGCAGATGGTACTATTATACATTCCAATGACTTTTCTGTAAATGAATCGATACTTACCGGAGAATCCCTTACAGTTTATAAAGACAAAGACAAATCAGACAATTGTATTTATAGTGGTACTAGTGTTGGGAGTGGTTTAGCTATCGCGAAAATTACAGCAATTGGCCATTCAACTAAACTAGGAAAAATTGGCAAGAGCATTGAAAGTATTGAGGAAGAACCGACACCTTTAGAACTACAAATTAAACATTTTGTAAAACTAATGGTTGTGGTTGGTGCAATTGTTTTTTTAATTGTATGGGCAATCAATTATTTTAAAACTTACAGCATAGCGGATAGTTTGCTAAAAGCGCTTACATTGGCTATGAGTATACTTCCCGAAGAAATACCGGTTGCATTCACCACCTTTATGGCATTAGGTGCATGGCGTTTAATGAAGTTGGGCATAGTGGTAAAGCAAATGAAAACAGTTGAAACACTTGGAAGTGCAACAGTAATTTGTACAGATAAAACTGGCACCATTACGGAGAATAAAATGAGTTTAGCCAAACTATATACCTTATCTGAAAATAAAATAACCGATGCTTCACATGAATTAAATGAAGTAGAAACGTCACTGGTCAGAATAGCGATGTGGGCCAGCGAGCCCATACCATTTGACCCCATGGAAATTGCACTGCATAACACTTATGGGTCTTTAATTAAAGCAGATGAACGACCACACTTTAAAATGATCCACGAATATCCATTAAGTGGGAAGCCACCTATGATGACGCATGTATTTGAAAATGTTGCAGGAGATAGAATCATAGCAGCTAAAGGAGCGCCTGAAGCTATTGTTAACCTATGCGGATTAAATGATCAGGAAAAAAAATTGATCAACGAAGCAATTGATTTAATGGCTAAAGAAGGATACAGGATTTTAGGTGTGGGGGAATGCTATTTTGAAGGCAATGGTTTTCCTGAAACACAGCAATCGCTGAGTTTCACCTTTAAAGGCATCATCGGTTTTTATGATCCGCCTAAACACAATATCAAGCATGTTTTAGAAGGATTTTACGCAGCTGGTATTTCCGTAAAAATAGTTACCGGTGATAATTCAGCAACCACCACCTCCATTGCTAAGCAAATCGGTTTGAATGGCCATCAGGATTGCTTAACCGGTGACGAATTAATGCATTTAAGTGATCAAGAACTGGAAGAAAAGGTACAGCAAACGTCGCTGTTTACTCGCATGTTTCCTGAAGCAAAATTAAAAATCATTACTGCACTAAAAGCTAAAAATGAAATTGTTGCCATGACGGGTGACGGCGTAAATGATGGCCCCGCCTTAAAAGCAGCTCACATTGGTATAGCGATGGGTAAAAAGGGTACTGAAATTGCCAAACAAGCGGCTTCCTTAATTTTAATGGAAGATGATTTATCTAAAATGCTGGAAGCCGTTGCAGTTGGAAGGAAAATATATGCAAACCTTAAGAAAGCTATTCAATATATTATTTCTATTCACATCCCCATCGTACTTACTGTATTTTTGCCATTAGCATTAGGTTGGCGCTATCCCAATATTTTTACACCAGTACATATTATTTTCATGGAATTAATCATGGGGCCAACCTGTTCCATTATATACGAAAACGAGCCCATGGAAAAAAACACCATGATTCAGAAGCCGAGATTAATAAGCACTACTTTTTTTAATTGGAAGGAATTAACTACCAGTATCATACAAGGTATTGCTATCACAGCAGGCACATTAACCGTTTACCAATATGGTGTTCTGCAAAGTTTAACAGAAATACAGATACGTACCATGTTATTCATTGTACTTATTGCAGCCAATATAACGCTTACGTTGGTTAACCGCTCGTTTTACTATTCGGTATTAACCACACTGAAGTACAAAAACAATTTAGTAGGACTGATTATCGCGATCACTATTGTAATAACCGGATTGCTACTTTACGTGCCCATGCTTTCTTCCTTTTTTAAGTTTGAAGCATTGAGCAGTTCTCTGCTTTTAATCAGTATAGGCGCTGGGTTTTTATCAGTTATTTGGTATGAAGTTGTTAAATACATTAAGCGTTTGAAGAATAAATCAACGTAAACTTTTAGTATCCACTCTTGATGGAGTTTGTTTACCGCTAACAATACCGCTTGCGCTGATTGCAATAGCTTTAATAATTTTGGCCATATTCTTCATATCTAATGTACCAATTTCGTCGCTTGCTTTATGATAATTGGGTTCATCATCCATTTTAGATGTTGAAATGGTATGTGCAGGTACACCCAGTCTGGCAAGTGTTGCATTATCTGAACGATAAAATAATTGTTGATCAGGATAAGGGTCTGCATAAAAATTAAATTCGCTGCCTTTTAGGTTTTCCTGCAACATGGTTCCCATATTCGATTTATCAAATCCGGTTATATAGGCACTATTAGCGCCCCACTTACTTTCAGTTCCAATCATTTCTATATTAAACATTGCCACTACTTCATCCGGATTAAATTGCTTGGAAAAATATGTTGCGCCAAATCCACCAACTTCCTCCGCAGTAAATGCTGCGAATATGAGTGTCCGCTCATTATTGCCTAGTGCTTTATAGTATTTAGCTAACATCATCATAGCGGTAGTTCCAGCTGCATCATCGTTTGCACCATTGTAAATAGAATCGTTATTGATTATGTTTTTACTATTAATACCTAAATGATCATAGTGGCCTGAAAAAATAACATATTCTTTGGGTAAACTTTTTCCGGGTAATACGCCCACGATATTAGCGAGTTTTTGTTCTTGGATAGTATGAGATGCAGTAATAGTAAAGCTAGCAGGAACTTGTGCACCCAATAAAAATATCACGGAATGATTCGATTCAACCATAGCTGATTTAAACTGTATCAATCTGCCAAAGCTTCCACTGAATGAAGAGTCTACCAAAACAATTGCATTTTTAGAGAGTCCCATATATTTACGTGCCTCACCAAAAAAATTAGCTCCTTTTGCAATAGTATTGATTTCATAGCCTGATTTTTCATTAACCAACAATTCGGGTTTGCAAGTAATTGCAATAATATTTCTGCTATTCATCTCAGTTCCATCAAGTATTGCAGAAGCATTTACAAATTTAGCTTTAATCATCTTAAAGGATTGCCAATACCCTGTATTAGGTTCTAGCGTTTTTAATCCTGTATTAGCAAATTCTCCGGCTATAAAAGCAGCCGCTTTATCGATGCCATTTGAAAAAGTACGACGACCTTCCATACTATCGGCAGAAAGCGTTTTTTCAATTCTTTCTACTTCCTGTACGTTTATTATGGCATCTATATTTTGGGCTTGCATGTATATTGTGCTCAATAACAAACCGATAGTAAAAAGTAAGGACTTTTTCATTGTATCTATTTTAAGGATAAGCATTTAAGTTAATTAATTATTGAAGGTGTACTTTATTTTCGAAATTCTTATCAAAATTATATTTAATTAGCTGAATAAAAATTCAATATCATTTTCTGTCAATCCTTTTACAAAACTTTCCTCTTCGCTAATTAGTTCATCCGCTAACTTTTTTTTGCGTTGCTGTAGCTGCATAATTTTTTCTTCAATGGTTCCTTTACATACCATACTATAAGCAAACACTGTTTGTGTTTGTCCTATTCTATGTGTTCGATCAATAGCTTGTTGCTGCACAGCGGTGTTCCACCATGGATCAAATAAAAACACATAATCGGCCGCTGTTAAATTTAATCCGGCATTACCTGCTTTCAAACTAATTAAAAAAACTTTTTCGATACTGTTGGCTTGCTGAAAATTATTAACCAATTGTTGTCTTTGATCTAATGGGGTTGAGCCATCTAAGCGACAATAAGGAATATTGTTTTTTGTAAAGTCTTGCTCCAGCAAATCTAACATCCCGGTAAATTGTGAGAAGACCAGTGCTTTATGATTCGGAATAATATTTTGTAACTCCTGAATAAGTATTTCTGTTTTAATGGAGTCTTCTGTAAAAATATCTTCCTCTTTTACCAACAGTGCACTGTTACATAACTGACGAAGCTTAAGTAATCCATTAATTACAGACAACTTTCCACCCGATAATCCTTTTTCTTTGATTTCAATAAATACACTGCTTTTGATATTTTCTTTAATGCTGTCATACGCCAACTTTTGATCCGGGCCCATTTCGCACCACAAAATACTTTCTACCTTTTCCGGAAGGTCTGTAGCTACTTGCTCTTTGGTTCTTCTTAAAATAAATGGAGCAGTTAGTTTTCTTAACAAAGCTATCTTTTCAGGATCCTGATCACGATCTATCGGGTCGGCATATTCTCTTTTAAAGAATTCACGATTACCAAACATGCCTGGCAGTAAAAAACTCAATTGAGCATACAAATCAAACGTGTTGTTCATTACCGGCGTACCACTTAAAGCTACTCTACACATTGCATTGAGTTGATTTACCGCTTTAGTAATCAATGCCGCAGGATTTTTTATATTATGGCTTTCGTCAATAACTGCAATACCAAATGGTTGATTGGCTAGTGCATCAATGTCAATTCTTAGGGTGCTATACGTAGTAAGAATAATATCTGCATCATTTTCGGTCATACTTTTTACATCTCTATTTGGACCATGATGTACAAATGTATTTAAATGAGGGGCAAATTTGGTAAACTCTTGTTGCCAATTGTATAAGAGACTAGATGGACAAACGATGATGTTTTTCTGACCTTTATACTTTTGAAGATAGTAGGTTACAAAACAAATAGTTTGCAAGGTTTTACCCAAACCCATATCATCGGCCAAACAAGTTCCGGCTCCCGCTTCGGCCAATAATACCATCCACTCAAAACCCTTTTGCTGATACGGTCTTAATGTAGCCTGAATACTTGCAGGAATGGCATACAATGGGGTATCAGTTTGTTGCCACTGATTCCACTTATTCCACCATTCTTCCTTTAACTGCGTTTTTAATTCAGGTGTATCTGACTCCCCTCCCCCTTCTGTGATAATCATCCATTGAGGAACTCGAATGGAAGTTTTATTTTGGATTAATCCATGCTTAACAATTGTGCCATATTGTGTAGTCCACTCAACTCCTAAAACGCCTAAACTTCCATCTTTTAACATGATGGCTTTTTGAGAAGCCAGCAATGTTTTTTGCAGATCATTTAGTCCAATGAACTCCTCTCCAAATTTCAAGGAGAACTCAATAATAATATAGTTATCCGTCTTCTCAGTTATATTGAAAGTTGTAACCGGTTTATGCGCACTATACCTAAAGTGCTGCAACATATCCATTCCAATCAAAGGAATGTCTTGATCTAAAAACTGATGGTATGCTTTTAGGAACCATTGTTTTTTTTGTGCATCCGCAAAAGATAAATAGAAGTATCCATTTTTTTGTTTAGAAAAATTCGGGTGCATTCCCTGAAGCTGAAGGTAGAACTGTTCTTCGGCTTCTTTATTTCTGACTACACAATAATCTACGCCGTTTTTTGTAAGCGTATAGTTTGGCTGAAATTCGCCTTCCACCACAATTCCATCATAATCCCATTGTGGCGTGAGCACTAAAAAAGAGCCGCTGATTTCACTTAAAAATATTTTATTACTAGGGAGGATTTCGATGGACTTCTGCTCAAACAAATTATTTCGATGTACTTTATAGTCTTCTTCCAGCTTACTTAAAATATTTGCAGCAAAAGCATTGGCATCATGTTCATATTGCTCCAAATTAGCTTGTTCAAGCCAATCTAAAGTTTTAAAATCTTTGTGAGATAATAAAAAATATTCATTATTAGACTGCAATAAAAAATGATGTCGAGTAAAGTTGTTTAATGGAAATTGATGGTCATTTAAAACAACCATTGTTTGAATTTCCAGTTTCGATTTATTTTTTATTACTTCAAACTGCAACATTGGTTTGAAGGTACTAAATGCACAAGGGCTGGTTTTTGAATTACTCTTACTGATGATGATTCTATGCTGCCATTTTACCAGAGTGGCAAAAGGTTTGAGCTGCTCAAAAATACTTTGTAATTCTCTTAATAAGGCATTTTGATAAAATATATCAAAAGCAATACCGCCTTTACCCGACTTGTATCTGTTGGCGATGTCTGTTTGTCGCTTATTACAGCTCACGTTATTAAATGCAAGCAAAATGTCTTTTACCGGCTTAGGTAGTTTAGGAAACGCCTTGCTTAACTCTTGAATGGTTAACTCATGAATAACCGATTCGAATGCTGTTTTTGTTTTAATGATATGCTGCGACTGAATAATTTCTTTATTAAGCAGCAATTTTTGTGGCATTAAGAGTAAACTAACCTTATCCTCCATTAGAAAGTACGAGTTAAAAATTCAAAAGTGAAAAAATCAAAAATCAAAAGTCTAACCTAAAAATGCAAGCCTCGATTAATGAAATTTTAAAAGCGTGGCAAATGTAAAAGTTTACCATCAACTTTGGTAGAAGGATTGATTATAAACTCATCATTTCTTTAAATTTAACTGTCTGTCTGCGACTGACTTCAATTTTTTCGCCTCCTTTTAAGTCTAATATAAGGCCGCCATTAAAATAAGGTTCAATTTTTTCGATCCAGCGGAGATTGATGATGTGTTTTCTGTTTGCTCTAAAAAATATTCGATCATCAAGCTTTTCTTCTAAGGCGTTTAATGATTTAAGAATAAGGGGTTTATTGGTACCAAAAAATACTTTTGCATAGTTTCCAACGCTTTCAAAAAGCCTGATTTCATTCAATTTAACAAACCAGCATCTTTCGCCGTCTTTTACAAAAACCTGATCATGTTCTGAGAGAGGACCTCTGTTGCCATTGGTAAGCCCTAAACTCTCTTTTAATATTTCCGCCTGTAGCTTTTGTATAGCATCAGATAACCGTTTAGGTTCAATGGGCTTTAACAGATAATCAAGTGCATTTACTTCAAATGCTTTGATAGCATACTCGTCATATGCAGTTGTAAAAATAACTCTTGGCGCTTTCTCCACTTCTGCGAGTAAATCAAATCCTGTTTTACCGGGCATTTGAATATCCAGAAAAACAAGGTCGGGATTTAAGGTTTCAATTTTTTCAATTCCTTCGTCTACATTAGCAGCTTCTTCAATTATTTCAATATCATTATGATTTTGCAAAAGTTTTTTTAGTTCATTACGAGCTAACCTTTCATCATCAATAATAATTGCTTTTATTGCCATAACTTATACTTTTATTGAACTACTGCGATAATATCTCTAACCGGCATAATGATTTTTGCTTCCACCATGTTATTACCCAAATCTTGAATTTGAAAGTTAGCTTCCTGACCAAACAATAGCTTTAATCTGTTGCGGGTACTACTTAACCCAAAGCCTTCGTTATCGCCGGCAGTTGTTAGCTGACCAGTATTTTGAACAATCAACTCATAATGGTTTTCTGTAAAGTTGGAGATAATTTTGATTATTCCACCTTTTTTTTGTTTGCCTAATCCATGCTTAATTGCATTTTCGACCAGCGTTTGCAACATCATTGGAGGAATTGGCTGATCTAAGGTATCCTCATCTATTTCGTATTCAACTTTTAATCTATCTTCAAATCGTATAAACTCTAATGCCAAATAATCTTTTACAATGCTCAATTCCCGTTCAAATGAAACGGTTTCCATTTTTTCGGCCTGCATACTGCTCCTGAGTAGATTACTCAACTCCGTAATAGCTGATCTGGCGCGTTCCGGATTTTCATCAACCAATGCCCGGATACTATTAAGTGCATTAAAAATAAAATGAGGATTGATATGCGCTTTAATGGTTTTCAGCTCCATTTCTTTGACTAAACTTTCTAACTTTACCTTTTGAATTTCAGTTTTAGTGCCCAACTCAATATAATGCCACAAATAATATATGGAAACCCAAACCAATAGTAATGGCGAATCGGATACCAGATTGATTAAGAATCTTTTTTCAACAGACACTTTTACTCTAGGATTATACAAATGTAACCACTCTGCTAAAGCACTGTTGGTTAAATTAAATAGCACTAAAAAGGTTAATAATAAAAAGGTTAAAATCCACCATTTTTTATAGAGTGCCGGAGGGAGTAAGTTTAATTTTTTAATCGCTAATCTAAGTGAATGCGTAAAAAACAACCCTGTTAAAATAATCAGCAATAACTTATTATAAAAAATGTTATTGTTTTTGCTGTCAAACACAAAAGTGAAAAAGACCATGGTTAGTCCATACATCATCCAGCCACCTAATTGGCACCACCAGTATAATTCTTTTTTAGATCGGTTTCTCATGCTATTATTAATGTTCTACCGTTATTGGCGGCAATAAATTTATGATATGTATTAGCCCTATTGCCATACTCTGTTGATATTCAACCTAACATGATGGCCAATTGCAGGTGCATTAAAGATAAAAAATAGTCCATATTATTAATATTTTTTAGGATTAAAGGTAAATTAAGGGGTTATTTGGTTATAAATAATCATTAAAGTGCAAACAAATTGATTTAATTAACTGTAATATGAAGGATAGTACTGTAATGAGCCATCAATATCGTAAATTTGCAATCTAAAATACTTCACATGGAGTTTAATCCGGGACCAATATTAAAAAAAATCAACTGCCCAGACGACCTAAAAAAAATTAGCAAAGACCAGTTACATCAAGTTTGTGACGAATTACGCCAATATATTATTGATGTAGTTAGTGTGCATGGCGGTCATTTTGCTGCAAGTTTAGGCGTAGTGGAATTAAGTGTGGCTTTACATTATGTTTACAATACGCCATACGATCAATTGGTTTGGGATGTGGGTCATCAGGCATATGGTCATAAAATATTAACCGGCAGAAGAGATGTATTTTCTACCAACAGAAAATATAATGGGTTGAGTGGTTTTCCTAAACGCTCGGAAAGTGAGTATGATACATTTGGAGTAGGTCATTCATCTACCTCTATTTCAGCTGCATTAGGTATGGCGATGGCGGCTAAATACCGTGGAGAAAACAGGAAGTCGGTTGCTATTATTGGGGATGGTTCTATGACGGCAGGTATGGCTTTTGAAGCGATGAACCATGCCGGTGTAGCAGATAGTGATGTATTGATTATTTTGAATGACAATTGTATGAGCATCGATCCTAATGTGGGTGCGCTCAAGGAATATCTTACAGATATAAGTACTTCGCCAACTTATAATAAAGTACGGGATGAGATTTGGAATTTGATGGGAAAATTGCCGGTAGGTAAGAATTTTACCCGTGATATGGCCAGTAAGTTAGAAGCCAGCATGAAGGGGGTGATCAGCAAAAGCAGCAATTTATTTGAAGCGTTAAAACTCCGTTATTTTGGACCAATTGATGGCCACAATATTTCTAAACTGGTAGACACTTTGAAGGATCTTAAAGAGATGCCGGGACCAAAAATATTACACATTGTTACCGTAAAGGGGAAAGGTTACGCTTTAGCAGAAAAAGATCAAACCAAATGGCATGCACCAGGATTGTTTGATAAGGTTACGGGAGAGATTTTAAAGAAGAAAGTGGATGTTCCGCATCCACCAAGATATCAGGATGTATTTGGGCATACTTTAGTTGAGCTAGCAGAGACTAATAATAAAATCATGGGTGTTACCCCTGCAATGCCAAGCGGTTCCTCATTAAAGTTCATGATGGAAAAAATGCCCGACAGAGCATTTGATGTGGGCATTTGCGAGCAACATGCTGTTACAGTTAGTGCCGGAATGGCTTCACAGGGTTTGCGGGTTTTTTGTAATATCTATTCTTCATTTATGCAACGCGCTTATGATCAGGTGGTGCATGATGTAGCCATTCAAAAGCTTCCGGTTGTATTATGCTTAGACCGTGCAGGATTGGTTGGTGAAGATGGGCCTACGCATCACGGATGTTATGATATTGCTTACATGCGTTGCATTCCGAATATAGTAGTAAGTGCGCCTATGAATGAAAAGGAATTGCGCAATCTGATGTATACGGCTCAACTTGATACGAATGCCTATCCGTTTGTTATTCGCTATCCAAGAGGAGAAGGCGTAATGACAGAGTGGAGAACGCCATTTGAAGAGCTGCCCATCGGGAAA
The DNA here is from genome assembly GCA_947460365.1 of Sphingobacteriia bacterium. Taxonomy (GTDB): domain Bacteria; phylum Bacteroidota; class Bacteroidia; order Chitinophagales; family Chitinophagaceae; genus Sediminibacterium. The sequence goes on from CANHJH010000014.1 coordinate 13,231, forward strand.
GGAAGAAAATTAAAAGACGGAAAAGATATTGCCATACTAAGTATTGGTCACCCCGGAAATTTTGCACAAGCCGCTATCAGAGAATTAAGAACACAGGGTATTGATCCGGCACACTATGATCTGCGTTTTGTAAAACCAATTGACGAAGATCTGCTGCATGAAGCTTTTAGTAACTATAGTAAAATTGTTACGGTAGAGGATGGAACCGTTGTTGGTGGTTTTGGTTCCGCTATTTTAGAATTCATGAATGCAAATGGCTATAAAGCAGATATTTCAATTCTAGGAATTCCGGATAGATTGGTAGAGCATGGTACTCCTAAAGAGCTTCATCGCGAATGTGCATACGATGCACAAGGTATTGCAGATACGGTTAGATTAATGATGAAGGATACAGTTACCGTAAGTTCCAACATATTGGTTGAATAGCCGATCAGGAACCCGAATTGGATAAATTTATACTGATTCGGGTTCTGGTTCAGCAATATCAGCATCTGGTGCGATTTCTTCCTTTACTGAATTGGCGGTATTGGTAAACTGTGATTTATCAAAGTCTAAAACTCCGCCTCCATCATCTGCAACATCATCTGCTCTGTTTTCATTCCATTCTACTATAAAATTATTCATGCCCTCTCCTACCAAAAGTTTCATGTATTTCTGCTGAGATAATTCCAAAATAGAAAGAAATAAGAAAATGGCATGCACTCTTTCTTCACATACTTCAAATATTTTTTCGAAGGCAACTGTTTTTTCTTTGGCGATAAAGTCGAGCATATAATCTCTACACCCCTCCATGGTATAGTTGTAGCGCACAACAGTATGAACCGGCTTATTTTGTCTGTCGTGAACCCGTTGCATCACTTTTTCAAACGACTTCATTAATTTGAAAAGCGTAATATTTTGGATTTCGGTTCCTTCGGAAGCTTCTTCGCCAATTCCGGCAATTTCTTTTTGAAGATTACCCCGCTTCACCATTAACATACGAATCGCTTCCATTTCAGCCATTTGCGTAGCGGCTTCTTTAAATCTTTTGTATTCAAGAATTTTGTCGATCAATTCTTGTCGGGGGTCAATTTCATTACCGGACGCATCAATTTCTTTGCGAGGCAGTAATAATCGGGCTTTAATACGCATTAAAGTAGAAACGAATAAGATGAATTCACTACTCAATTCGATATTTAATTTTTCGGAGCTATGAATGAAGTCCAGAAAATCCTTAATGATTTTAGTTATGGGAATATTGTAAATATCCAACTCATCCCGCTCAATAAAGAATAAAAGGAGGTCGAAAGGGCCTTCAAACTGGTCTATTTTAATCTGATAATTTACAGTACTCACGTGTTGGATAGTTGATTAATACAAAGAAACAGAAAGAGGCGTTAAATTCGCCTCTTTCTTGAAATATTTATTAGCAAGCGCTTATTTTTTCAGCGCATCTCTTATTTCCATTAACAATGCATCGGTGGAAGAAGGACCTGCCGGTGCAGCAGCGGGTTGTTCTTTCTTCATTTTATTAATCGCTTTTATCACTAAAAACACCACAAAAGCTACAATAATGAAGTCGATCACATTATTTACAAAAACGCCATATTTTACAGCTACTTCAGCTACTCCAGGGGTAAGGATATTGCCATCTGCGTCTTTTACAGCTTCGGTTCCTTGTTTTATTACCCATTTAATGTCTTTAAAATCTACCCCACCAGTTAGCAAACCAACTAAGGGCATAACCATTCCTTCTACAAATGCAGACACTATTTTACCAAAAGAAACCCCAAGAATAAAAGCTACTGCGGTATCAACAAGGTTTCCTCTAACGGCAAAATCCTTAAATTCCTTTATCATTCCCATAAAATAAGTTTTTAGTTTAGACCGGAAAGTTAAATTTATTTTTTCAATCCCGGATAACGCATATCCAATCCTTTTAATAAATTAAATAATTTGGAGGCTACTATATACTCTTTATACCAGTTTTGGTCGGAGGGTACAATGGTCCATGGTACTTTATCGCAGTGATTAAAGCAATCTTCATACGCATGCATATAATCGTTCCATAATTTGGCTTCTTCAAAATCTTTTTCATTGTATTTCCATTGTTTTCCCGGTTCTTTAATCCGCTCTAACAACCTTTTGTTTTGCTCTTCGGGAGATATGTGGAGATAAAACTTTAGGATATGGGTGTTATTGTGGTTCACCAACAAGTTTTCAAAGTCGTTAATCGCTTTCATTCTTTCGATAGCCAGTTTTTCATCGCACCATTTATGTACTCTGGTTACCAGAATATCTTCATAATGAGATCGGTTAAAGAGTTGAATCATTCCCTTAGCAGGAGCGTGTTGATGAATACGCCACAAAAAGTCGTGCGAAAGCTCTTCGGGTGTGGGCGCTTTAAACGACTGCACTTGAACTCCTTGTGGGTTAAGTTTGCCCAATACATTTCTAATTAGCCCGTCTTTACCGCTGGCATCCATCCCCTGAATTACTACCAATACAGCGTGTTTAGACTCTGCAAATAATAAGTTCTGGAGCTCACTCAATTCTTCTAATAGCTTGGTTGTTTTAGCTTTAATTTTTTCTTTATTAATCCCTTTAGCAGCTCTTGTACTGATTTTATTTAGCCGAATGGAAGACATGTGAAATGATTTTGATAAAAGTATTCAATTGCCCGATTAAAAATTGCACCTTTGCCAAAATTATTTTTTGTGGGAGATAGATTCATTAACTGGCTACTTTTTATATCACTTTGTATTATTTGGGGGAGTTCTTTCATTTTAATGAAAACCGGATTGAATATATTGAGCCCATATCAGGTAGCGTCTATCCGGATGATAAGCGCCGGCTTGGTATTACTGCCATTTGCAATCAAGGCATTTAAACATATACCGGCTAATAAACGATTATTGGTTATTTTATCGGGTTTATTGGGTAGTTTTTTTCCGGCCTACCTTTTTTGTATTGCCGAAACCAAGATAGACAGTGCGCTAGCAGGAATAATGAATGCTTTAACGCCTTTATTTGTAATTATAACAGGCATTTCATTTTTTCAGATGCGAATAAAAATGAGGCAATTGATGGGCATTCTTATTGGTTTTGTTGGACTGTGTTTGTTGATTTTAGCGGGGAATACTGTTAGTTTGCAGTACTTTGGCTATGCAATGCTTGTTTTAATAGCAACCTTATTTTATGGCATCAATGTAAATCTGGTGAGTAAGTTTATGCAGGGTATCGGCTCATTAGAAATAGCAGCCATGGCATTTGTTTTTTTAATTGTGCCATGCTTACAGATTTTGTACTTTACCGGATACTTTGCATTGCCTTTAAGCAATACAGCATACCTCACTTCTACACTTGCATCGGCGGTATTAGGTATTGGTGGAACAGCCATTGCATCGGTTTTATTTTATATGCTGGTAAAAAGAGCCGGGGCCTTGTTTTCGTCTATGGTAACGTATGGAATACCGTTTGTGGCAATAGCCTGGGGTATTTGGGGAGGAGAACAAGTAAATGCAATGCAAGTAGGTTGCTTATGTATTATTTTAGGGGGTGTATATATGGTAAACAAAAAATAACCCATTATAGTACAAGCAATAATGGGTTACTAAATGGTAGGGGCATTCATGCAATATTTTTATTGACAAGACGACGCTGTTACACCTGCATCATTTCTTTTTCCTTTAAAGCAAGATGCTTATCCACTAAAGCAATGAATTTATCAGTGTTTTCCTGAATGTTTTTTTCGGCGTCTTTTGCTGCATCTTCACTTAAACCATCTTTTTGAAGCTTTTTAACTTGCTCAATGGCGTCTCTTCTGATATTTCTTATGGCAACTTTAGAATGTTCCCCTTCACCACCAGCTTTTTTAACCAATTCCTTTCTTCTTTCTTCAGTTAAAGGGGGCATGAATAATCTTATTTGAACACCATCACTTTGAGGTGTAATTCCAATATTAGCTGCCATAATAGAACGTTCTATAGCCTGCAACATATTCTTTTCCCAAGGTTGAATGCTGATCGTTCTAGCATCTAAAACGGTTATGTTGGCAACCTGACTGATTGCAGTTGGTGCGCCATAATATTCAACAGAAATCCCATCTAACATACTGGGATTAGCTTTTCCGGCTCTTATTTTAACTAATTCAGCTTCTAAATGCTGAATGCCTTTTTGCATATTTTCAGTTAGTTCATCTAATATTAAACTTAATGCTTCCGTCATAAAACCTATTTAAATTACTGCGAAAATAATAAATCATTTTAAAAAATGGGGAAAGAGCATCTGCAATATTGCCTTATCAGATAAAATAGAGCGGTGGTTACATTGAAGATTTTTTGCGCCAAGTTCTATATGTACTTAATTTATTGGAATTTCTTTTCGTGAATAATTGGGGATGTTGATCATCATCATAACCAACATTACCTTTAATCACTTTGAGTTTTTTGGCTTTTGGGTTGGTCATATTTAAAATATAAACACCTATATAAAACAATGCAATTTGCATGATAACAACCAATGTTGTTCCTAAAGGAAGCGCAAAATAAGTTAATACAATAAAAAGGACGGATGCAATGGATATTGAAAAGACAACAGCTTTATGCGACATACCCCTATCTAAGAGCAGGTGATGAATATGGTTTCTGTCTGCCAGGAAGGGAGAGAAACCATTCATGATTCTAATTCCAAACACCCTTAATGTATCCACTAAAGGGATCAACAGCACGCCAAAACCCATTGCTGGGGCAGCCTCCATGTTAAATTTAGTGCTTGATTGATTGGTATTAATAAATTGAATCACCAGAATGGCATTCACTAATCCAATGAGCATTGCGCCCGTATCACCCATGAAAATTCGGGCAGGTGAAAAATTATATAACATAAAGCCTGCCAGTGCACCGGCAAAACTAAAACCGATTAGTGCATAAAAGTTATTGCCGCTTAAGAGGGCAAAAAATCCAAAAAAAGTGGCAGTTATTATGCCGGCACTTCCTGCTAATCCATCTACTCCGTCAATTAAATTGTATGCATTCATTATAACAATGATGGTAGCAAAAGAAAGGATTATACCAGCAGTTCTGGAAAGATGTTCAATTCCCAAAAAGTGATCCATATCTGTAATAACCAGCTTAGCTTTTAAAATAAGAATTGCAGCTACAGCAATTTGACCAAATAACTTTTTAAGCGGAGTAAGAATTAAAATATCATCTTTTAAACCCAAAAAGAAAACTACCATAATTGCAGCCAGATAGTACTGTACAGAGTTAAACACTTCCGGGTCAGAAAAATTTGCAAATAATAAAATAGCCATGATAAAGCCGCCAAAAATCCCTAACCCACCTAATGAAGGGATTGGACTTTGGTGCAATTTTCTATCATCGGGATGATCAAAAAGTTTCTTCATATTAGAAACTTGAATAATAACAGGAATGGAGTAAAAGGTAATGATGAAAGCTAATATAACTCCGAATACTATGTTTTCCATGGAAGCAGTTTTAAAGTACCCTTGGGGGGGTCATGCACTTTATTCAGATTTATAAACGCAAAGTTATCTTTTTTATTGTGAAACTGTCTGATCTTATGCAATTTTATTTTATATGTACTGTTTTTTGGGTGATTATTTAAGATATTGGAACAATTGCATTTATCTTCGCCAATCAATAGAAACAACATAAATTATGGCAAGCATTTCTGAATTAAAAGATATTTCCAATCAAGTTCGCAGAGATATTGTGAGAATGGTACATGCAGTGCAAAGTGGTCACCCCGGTGGATCATTGGGTTGCACCGATTTTTTAACTGCTTTGTATTTTCATATTATGAAGCATGATCGCAACTTTTCGATGGATGCAGATCAGGAAGATGTATTTTTTCTTTCAAATGGTCATATTTCACCCGTATTTTATTCTGTATTAGCACGTTCCGGTTATTTTGATGTAAAGGAACTGGCCAGTTTTAGAAAATTAAATACCCGTTTACAAGGGCATCCTACCACGCATGAACACCTTCCTGGTGTTAGAATTGCCAGTGGTTCATTAGGACAGGGATTAAGCGTAGCGATTGGTGCTGCCCTAAGTAAAAAATTAAACAAAGATGCACATCTGGTTTTCTCTTTACATGGAGATGGTGAATTACAAGAAGGACAAATTTGGGAGGCTGTAATGTTTGCAGCACATAATAAAGTTGACAATTTAATTGCTACTGTAGATTTTAATGGTCAACAGATTGACGGGCCAACCAGTAAAGTATTAAGCTTAGATAGCTTAAGGGCTAAATTTGAGGCGTTTAACTGGACAGTAATTGACATGAATGGCAACGACATGGACGATGTAGTTGCGGTGTTAGACAAAGCGAAGTCAATGACCGGACAAGGAAAGCCAATCTGTATATTAATGAAAACGGAGATGGGTAAAGGAGTAGACTTTATGGAAGGCAGTCACGAGTGGCATGGTATTGCTCCCAATGACGATCAATTAGCAAAAGCATTGGCTCAATTACCGGAAACATTAGGAGATTATTAATCTGCTAACTTTTTAAAGAAATCACACGACCTCCCGCTTTGCGGGAGGTTATATAAGCCGCTGAAAAAGCAATTACTGCAACGGTTAAAACCACCAACAGATAATCAGTTACAGAAGATTGCACCGGATAGTAGTCTATAATAAAAGTTGACCCACCTAGTTTCAGCAGGTGAAATTTAAACTGAATCCAACAAATAGTTCCTCCCAGTATAACGCCAATAGCAGCGCCAACACCTGCCAATAGCAGCCCTTCCAATAAAAAGATATTACGAATACGGTTATCACTGGCACCCATGGCTTTTAAGACAGCAATGTCTTTTTGTTTTTCGAGCACCAACATGGTTAATGCCCCAATAATATTAAAAGCAGCTACAATTAAAATCAGGGATAGGATGCCGTATATCACCCATTTTTCAATTTGCATAACAGCATACAAAGAACGATTTTGTTCATAACGAGTAAGTACCTCACATTCCTTACCCAATATACTTTTCAGTTTTTCCTTAACTACTTTTTCGTTTGACAGACTGGTTTTTATTTCTATAGCGCTGTACTCATTAGGTGCCATGTTAAGCATGTACTTAAGAAAGTTCAGGTTGGTAAATACATACTTGTTGTCGAAATCCTGTTGAATCAGGAATGCGCCTGCAGGATGCACTGTATAAGAATTCAACCCATCGGTGGCGTTAAAAGAAGCTGCATTTCTATTGGGCATATACAGAACGGTAGGGGTTAGATTTCTGTCCAGATTAATACCAGCTGCATTTTCAATCCCAACGCCGATAACTATAGAAGGAGCCTCGGTTGTACCTAATTCAAAAACACCATGCGTTATATAAGGAGCGATATTGTTTACTTTATTGTAATGAGCTTCTACCCCCTTAACCGTTACAATGGTTTGAAAATTACTCATTAACAACGCTTTTTCTTCGGCAACAAAACTAAATTCTTTGATTTCTTTGATTGCTTTAAATTGATGGAGTTGCTGAGGAGAGAGAAAAAAAGTTTTGGTTTGGGTGGGCATGACTTTTACGGAGGCATAACAATCTACATATAAGCTTTTAACCAGGTCTTCGAATCCGTTAAAAACACTTAAAATAATAATTAGCGCTGCTGTACCAACAACAATGGCTGTTACAGCAATCCAGGCAATGATGTTAATGGCATTGGTAGATTTCTTAGACCGAAAATATCGCCAGGCAAAAAGTAGGTTCATGCAGGAAAATGAAATTTTGAAAGGCCGATTTGCCGAAAAACGTAATTATTGATTATTCTTCTTCTTTATTTGTACCAGATTGAAGGTTTTTAAAGACTTCTTCCATTTTAAAAACATAATCCAGGGTATCGTCATTATAAAAATGAATCACCGGTATTCTACGGAGCTGGTGTTTCATTTTATCGGCCAGTTCTTTTTTAATTTCCCAGGCGCGCGATTCAATTGTTTTCATTGTTTTTGCAGGGTCTTTTACCTGAAATAAACTCAGATAAACCCTGGCTTCTAACAGATCAGGTGTAACTTTTACATTAGAGATAGATACCATTCCGCCATCTATCATGGTTAAATTTAACCGACGAAATATATCGTTGAATTGTTCCTGCAATGCTCCTGCCACCTGACGCTGGCGTTTTCCCTCCTCCATAATTTCTATTTAATACTGTAAAATTAGCTACTTTATTGGTATAACGGTGTAACAACTAAAAAGCGGTTGATTCTCATGAAACAACCGCTTTGGTATAAACAACTTCATATGCTAATCTGCGGAAGGTTTAAGTAAACCGAGTTTAGCTTCTAGACTTAAGGTAGCATGAGGAACAGCGAGTAAGCGTGCTTTATCTATTAGCTTTCCGGAAACTCTACAGATACCATAAGTTTTATTTTCAATACGCATTAAAGCTTTCTCTAAATGGTCGATATAAGTAATCTGGCGACTAGCCATTTGACTTAATTGTTCTTTTTCCATGCTCATAGAACCATCTTCCATGGTCATGTAACGAGCATCATCATTATCGCCACCCATTTCATCTTTGCGAGTGATTAACCCTTGTAAGTAAGCGAGTTCCTTTTTAGCAGCTACCAGCTTTCTGTTGATCAGGTCACGGAATTCGGTTAATTCGGTATCACCATATTTAACCAATGGACCTCTTGGTGGAGGTGGTGGCACTTCTCTTTTTTCTAGCGGTGTGTAACCGGGATTATATGGTAGGCTGCTTTTTGTTTTTATAGTAGGAACTTTTACGTCTTTGATTGGGCCCGGCACTTTTTTTACAGGCTTAACCGGAGGTGCAGGAGGTGCTTTTACTACAGGTTTTGCTGGTGGAGGAGGCGGTGTCGGTTTTACAGGCGCAACGGGCGCTTTTACTGCAACTTTAGGAACTTCCTTAACTGGTGCAGATTTTGGAGCCGGTTTTGCCGGTGCTGCTTTTGCTACCGGTTTTGCAGGAGTAGTTTTACTCGCAGGTTTAGCAGGTGCAGCTTTAGCGGGAGTCTTTGCAGCTGGTTTTGCAGGTGCAGCTTTTACAACCGGTTTTGCAGGTGCAGCTTTAGCGGGAGACTTTGCAGCTGGTTTTGCAGGTGCCGATTTTACAACCGGTTTTACCGCCTTTGCAGGGGCAGCTTTAGCTGGAGACTTTGCAGCTGGTTTTGCTTTTGCAACTGGTTTAGCAACTGATTTAGCAACTGGTTTAGCAGGTGCCGATTTTACAACCGGTTTTACCGCCTTTGCAGGGGCAGACTTGCTTACTGATTTTGAAGCCGGAGCTGCTTTAGCCGCTTTTGACGGTGCAGTTTTTGCAGGTGCTGGTTTTGCAGCCGGTTTTTTTGTAGCCATAAGGTTTATCCTTTTTTGTTTACTACTACTTTTAAGGCTATTTCATTGACTTCTATATCATTACCACTAGAAATCTGAGGTAACCAATCAATTTCATCAGCCAGAATTTCGCGGCAAATATAGTCGTTATATTTCATTATCCCATTACGGAATCGTTCATTGAGCTCTAACTGGACAATTATACGGTCTGTAAGCTCAAAACCGCTGTCTTTTCTGATATTTTGTATCCTGTTTACCAGTTCACGGGCATCTCCCTCGTTTTTCAGCTCCTCGGTAAGGGTAATATCTAGGGCTACCGTTAGTGCCCCCTTGCTGGCAACACTCCAGCCAGGTATATCTTCCGCTACTATTTCTACATCTCCCAACTCAATAGACACCGATCCGGAGGATAGCTGTATGATTATCAATCCTTTTTGCTCAATTTCGGTGATTTGATCTTGACTAAATCCGGCAATTAATGCGGCCGCTTCTTTCATAGAAGCACCTAGTTTAGCCCCTAAAGTTTTAAAATTAGCCTTAATCTTTTTATTAATTACGCCCGCAGTTTCAGTTATATATTCTATTTCCTTAATATTAACCTCCGCCTTAATTAAATCTTCCATTTTAGCTAATTGAACCTTCATTTGAGGATTTAGCACTGGAATCATTACTTTTTGAAGGGGTTGACGCACTTTAATGTTTACTTTTTTGCGAAGTGACAATACCAAAGAACAAGTTTCCTGCGCCAATTCCATCCTTTCTTCTAATGATGGATCAACTGCCGCAGCATTGTATTCCGGAAAATTAACATGATGAACAGATGCCGCGTTAAAACGACCGGTTACAGCATTTAAATTGGCAAAAATGGCATCGCTAAAGAATGGAGATATTGGTGCTATCAATCTAACTATGGTTTCTAAACATTCGTATAAAGTTTGATATGCGCTTATTTTATCCCCCTCGTATTCTCCTTTCCAGAATCTTCTTCTGCACAAACGAACATACCAATTGCTCAGCTGAGCATCCAGGAAGGTTTCAATAGCGCGACCCGCCATGGTAGGCTCATAATCGTTCATACTATCGGTTACCTGTTTTATCAACGTGTTGAGTGCAGAAAGAATCCAACGATCAATTTCCGGACGATCAGCCAGTGGAATGTAGGCTTCTTTAAAAGCAAATCCATCTACATTAGAATACAATGCAAAAAATTGATAAGTATTATAAAGCGTTCCGAAGAATTTACGTTGTACTTCCTGAATACCGGCTAAATCGAACTTAAGGTTATCCCATGGAGAGGCGTTGGTGATAAGGTACCAGCGAGTAGCATCTGAACCATATTTTTCGATAGTTTCAAATGGATTCACTACGTTTCCAAGGCGTTTACTCATTTTATTGCCATTCTTATCGAGTACCAAACCATTACTTACCACTGTTTTATAAGCAACGCTGTCGAACAACATCACCCCCAATGCATGGAGGGTATAGAACCAGCCACGGGTTTGATCTACTCCTTCTGCAATAAAATCGGCAGGGAAAGCCTCCCCTTTTTCGATAAGGTCTTTGTTCTCAAAAGGATAGTGCCACTGCGCATAGGGCATCGCACCACTATCGAACCAAACGTCTATCAAATCGGGTACGCGCTTCATGGGCTTACCTGAGGCACTAACCAATATAATATCATCTACATAAGGTTTATGTAAATCTAAAATGCCTTCATGCAAATAGTTTTTATTGACATCGCCACCTAATACCTCATTGGCTTTTTTAATTCCATCGTTCAATTCGGCAATAGAACCAATACAAACTTGTTCTTCGCCTTCTTCTGTTCTCCAAACCGGCAAAGGAGTGCCCCAATAACGGCTGCGACTAAGGTTCCAGTCTACCATGTTTTCTAACCAGTTGCCAAAACGACCTTCACCGGTTGATTTTGGTTTCCAGTTAATGGTTTTATTGAGTTCAACCATTCGGTCTTTAACAGCAGTGGTTTTAATGAACCAGGCATCTAACGGATAATAAAGAATTGGTTTATCGGTTCTCCAGCAATGCGGATAGCTGTGTTCATATTTTTCTACTTTAAATGCCCTGTTTTCTTTTTTAAGTTTTATGCAGATGTCTACGTTCACGTCCTGATAATTCGGGTCGTCTTTGTAATTTTTTACGAAGCGATGGCTGAATTCACCTAATCCGTCTACAAACTTACCTGCTCTATCTACCATGGTAAGAATACCGATATTGAATTTCTTACCAACTTTATAGTCATCGGCACCAAAAGCCGGTGCGGTATGTACAATACCGGTGCCATCTTCGGTGGTAACAAAATCTCCGGTGATAACACGGAAAGGCTTAGCATCGGGAGTGATTTCAAGAATAGCCTTTATTGAGTTAGCATCATAAGGCAACAATTGGTCATACTCCACTCCTTCTATATCAGTTCCTTTAAAAGTAGCCAAGATGTTCCATGGAAGAATTTTAGATTTTTCGTTGAAACCTTCCGCTGATGTGTTCTCCCCTTCTGGCTTGAAATATTTGCTTAGTAACGCTTTAGCTAGTATTACGTTTACCGGAATAAAAGTGTAAGGATTTACTGTTTTTACCAATACATACTCAATATTGGGGCCAACGGTTAACCCGAGGTTAGCCGGCAGCGTCCATGGAGTGGTGGTCCAGGCCATTAAGAAAGCCTCGGCATTAGCCTGCTCTTTCAATGCATCGAATAAAAATTGGCTTTTATTGTTTTGCTTTACTTTAAACATCGCCACGGCAGAAGTGTCTTTCACATCTTTATAAGTACCGGGTTGGTTTAATTCATGTGAGCTTAATCCTGTACCAGCTGCAGGTGAATAAGGCTGAATACTTACACTTTCATACAAGAACCCTTTTTTATATAATTCGCTTAAAATCCACCAAAGGGTTTCAATATAATTGTTTTCGAAAGTAACGTAGGGTTTTTCGAGGTCAACCCAATAGCCCATTTTACGGGTAATGGTGTCCCATTCTTTTTTGTAGCGTAACACCGCTTCGCGGCATTTTTTATTATAGTCTTCAATAGAAATTTTCTTACCAATATCTTCTTTGGTGATACCCAATTCTTTTTCAACCCCTAACTCAATAGGTAAGCCGTGGGTATCCCAACCGCCTTTGCGTTTAACCTGAAAACCCTGCATGGTTTTGTAGCGGCAAACCATATCTTTTAGGGTACGGGAAATTACGTGGTGAATACCGGGCATACCATTAGCACTAGGAGGACCTTCATAAAACACAAAGGGCTTGCTCCCCTCTCTAAGGGAAATACTCTTTTCAAATGCCTGCTCGGCAGTCCACTTGTTTAAAATTTCTTGTTCAATACCTGGGAGATTCAGTCCCGAAAATTCGGCATATTTCACACTCATATCATTCCATTGGAAATGCCAATGCAGTCAAAGGTTAAAAAATAGTTGCTAAGGTACGAATGAATTGGAAAAGCAGGCTTAAATTTGAGTATGAAGATTGTATTCTTTTCCGCACAGCCTTACGATAAGGAGTTTTTTAGCAAATATAACACGCAAGGATTTGAGCTATTGTTCCTAGAAACGGGTTTAAACGAGCAAACAGTAGCGTTAGCCAAAGAGGCTGAGGCTGTTTGTGTGTTTGTAAACGACAAAGTAAATGCCGAGATTATTGAAAAAATGGTTTCGCTGAAAATTAAAATAATCTCCTTACGATGTGCCGGATTTAATAATGTGGATCTGGAAGCAGCGAAAAAACATGGCATAAAAGTTTGCAGGGTTCCAGCATATTCACCCGAAGCAGTTGCGGAACATGCAGTAGCCATGTTACTTACCTTAAACAGAAAAACACATAAAGCGTATAACAGAGTGCGGGAGCAAAATTTTGCTTTACAAGGTCTATTGGGTTACAACGTTCATGGTAAAACAATTGGCGTAATTGGTACCGGAAATATAGGCAAGGCATTTGCAAAAATCATGTTGGGATTTGGCTGTAAGGTCATTGCATTTGACTTGATTGCCAATAAAGAGTTAGAAGCTATAGGGGTAATGTATCATCCATTAATGGAAGTACTGAAGGCAGACATCATTTCATTACATTGTCCGCTTACCGAACAAACGCATCACCTCATTAATGAGCAAACACTTGCGATGATGCAGGATAGCGCGGTATTGATCAATACCAGCAGAGGAGGCCTGGTAGATACTCCTGCAGTCATTAATGCATTAAAAACCGGAAAAATAAGTGCGCTAGGTATTGACGTGTATGAGCAAGAAGAGAAATTATTTTTCAAAGACCATTCGGCAGATATCATAGAAGACGATACTATACAGCGTTTGATGAGTTTTCCGAATGTGTTGATTACCGCACATCAGGCCTTTTTTACCGATGAGGCGTTGATGCAAATTGCTACTATCACCTTAAATAGTATTGATGGATTGTTGCATGAAAAAGAAGTGGAAGTACTAGGTGCTGTGTTGGTGTAGGATGCACTATTTTGTTTTAATTAACTAAATTTTTTTTGAAGTTCAAAATATAAAATTACTTTTGCACCGTATTTCGAATCCATAACAATGGGTACCAACCGAGAGCAGTCTCCACGGTGGTAAAATGATACGGTCCAGTTCGGTCAAAATAAACGTTACAATCGACAAGCCTTTATTATCTCGAAATGCAAATTATTTTTTAACCTAAAAATATTTTGTATGAAAAATTCAATTAAAATTGAACTTAAAAATCGTTCTTCGATTCAATTAGATGCGCAAATTGTAAAAGCAAGTGCAACCAATCTTAAACTACAAGAAATTCAGTCGGGTAAAGACCCTGTATTATTGGATATTGAGCATGGCCTGCTC
>CANHJH010000015.1 GCA_947460365.1 Sphingobacteriia bacterium
AATTTTACATACCAACGACACATCGGGTGTAGGAGATATGGTAATGGATCCTTCCAATCCCAATAAGCTATTTGTAAACATGTATCAACATAAAAGAACACCCTGGAGTTTAAAAGGTGGTGGATCCGGAAGTGGCTTTTATGTTACGTATGATGGAGGAAAAACATTTAAAAAACTAGGAAAAGAAGAGGGTTTACCCGACGGGGAATATGGACGAATAGGCATCAGCATCAGCAGAACAGATCCCAACAAAGTATATGCATTGGTAGAAGCTACTAAAAACGGATTGTATAGAAGTGAAGATGGCGGTGTTAAATGGGAGTTGGTAAACAGTGATCCGGCAGTGGTAACCAACCGTGCCTTTTATTTTCAGGATATAGCGGTTGATACTAAAAATGAAAACAGATTATACAACATCAATCAAATGGTGAATGTAAGTGAAGATGGAGGGAAAACCTTTAAATCGGTACTGCCTTATAGCGGCATCCATCCCGATCACCATGCCTGGTGGATACATCCGTACGATGCAAACTTTATCATCGATGGAAATGATGGTGGAATCGGCATCTCCCGCGACCGCGGTAAAACCTGGCAGTTTGATGAGAAGTTACCACTGGGTCAGTTTTATCACATCAATGTAGACAATCAAATTCCTTACAATGTAATGGGCGGCTTGCAAGACAACGGAAGTTGGCATGGACCGGCTTATGTATGGATACAGAGCGGTATTAGAAATGCATATTGGCAAGGTGTAAATGGAGGAGATGGATTTGATGTAATACCCGATCCGGAAGACCCTAATTGGGTGTATTCTATGAGTCAGGGTGGAGCTGTTAACCGATACAATATGGCCACCGGCGAAGAGTGGAGCATCAGACCACCAAGACCCGACATGAAAACACGTCAACGTTTTAATTGGAATGCCGCTATTGCATTGGATCCGTTTGATATGTCAACCGTTTATTACGGAAGCCAGTTTGTAAATAAAAGCACCAATAAAGGCGCGTCATGGGAAGTTATATCACCCGATTTAACCACCAATGATTCAGCAAAAATAGACCAAAGTAAAAACGGCGGTATATCGGTAGATATTACCGGAGCAGAAAATCATTGCACTATTTTAGCCATAGAGCCATCTCCCAAAGAAAGAGGGGTGATATGGGTAGGTACCGATGATGGAAATGTACAGTTAACCAGAGATGGCGGAAAAACATGGACCAACTTCCGTGGTAAAATACCCGGAATGCCTATAGGAGCATGGGTTCCACAAATAAGAGCCTCTAAACACAATGCGGCGGAAGCGTTTGTTGTAGTAAATGATTATAGAAGAGGAGATGGCAAGCCATACATATATCGCACCACTGACTATGGTAAAACATGGAGCAGGTTGGTAGATGAGAAAAAAGTTACCGGCTATGCTTTATGCGTTATACAAGACCCGGCAGAACCTAATTTAATATTTGTTGGAACAGAGCAAGGTTTATGGGTGAGTGTAGATAATGGAACAAGTTTCCAACAATTTAAAAATGAGTATCCATCGGTTTCTACCTACGATTTAGCTATTCAAGAAAGAGAGGCAGACTTAGTAATAGCCACTTTTGGAAGGGCTTTATGGATATTAGACGACATCAGACCATTAAGAAAAATAGCTTCCAACAAAGGGCAATTGTTTACACAAAAGCTAACTGCATTTGATGCTCCGATAGCCTATCAGGCCAAAACAAAAAATGCCATGGGAATAGAATACAGTACCTATGGAACATATGAAGGAGAGAATAGAAAAAGAGGGGCAGCCTTAAGTTTCTATGTAAATAAAACAAGTACAGATACCGGAAAAAATAAATTAGCCGATTCGGTACAAGTTAAAATTTACGACAACAACAATGTTCAGGTGCGTAGTTTAAAAATTAAAGCAGACACTGGTTTCAATAGATTTTATTGGGGCATGGAAGGCAAAGGAATTCGCCAGCCGGGCGGTGGAAGAGGTAGAAGGGGAATGGGCGGAAATTCAAATGCAGAGCCGGGCGGATTACCGGTAGATCCCGGAACTTATAAAGTAGTACTGAGTGCCGATAAGATGGGTGCAGATAGTATGCTGGTAGTGGTGAATGATGATCCAAAAGCGCCCACCTCAAAAGAAGTTCGGGATGCAATCAAAAAAGCGAATACCAGATTAGACAAAACTGCTTTAAAAATAGTAGAACTAACCGATCGTATAACAGAGGCAGAAGAAGCTATCAAGAAAGTAGAGGCAGACCTGGTAGATATGGATAAAAAAGGCGCTGATACATTACGAAAAGTAAGTAAGCAAATGACCGACAGCATTAAAGCAATAAAAGAGCAGCTCAACGGAAAAGCGCAAGACAAACAAGGATACGGTAATATACCTCAAGTAACTGTAAACAGTTTATTGGGAGATGCCAGAATGTATATATTGAGTAAACCAGTAGTTCCGGGTGCACAGGAAGAAAGATTAATAGCAGATGCGGAAGATGCGGTAGCGAATGTTTTGAAGAATGCGAATGCGTTTTTTAACAATAGTTGGAAGCAATACCGTACATTAGTAGAAGCCACGCCGGTAAAGCTTTTTAAAGAATACAAAACAATCGAATAAGATTAGTAAAGTATTATTGATTACAACAATGCCCCTGAATAGTCAGGGGCATTGTTGTTTATGTGATTATAGTATTACTGCTACTAAGAAGCTTTTCTTGGCGTTACGTTGAAGCCTCCTTTTTTAGAGGAAGAGAAGTTTTTATTGGCACTAATACCAGTTGCTTTATTGCCAAATGCACCTCCTGTACCGGTAGATTTAGAAACCATACCGGAAGCCACCACAGGCTTTTTAGTAGTTTTTCTGCTAGATTTTGCTTTTCCCATGTTATTGCTTTTGTATGAAGTTAAAATAGAATTTGGTTAAAAAGTGTATAAAGAAAAAAAAAATTGTGTACAATAGGGTTTATAGAGGGCAAATCAAATCTAAACAAGCCGTTTTTTCAATATTTAATTGAGTAAAGCCTTACCCAATTCTTTACTAATCTTAATGATTTAATTATAAATTTTCTACATTCACTGTAACCAATTAATTAATATTGATTCATCTACATTATCCCATGAGTGGGGATTGGATAAAGCATTATTATTTTTCATAACAATCAACTTAGCATTATTCTGCATGCGTATACTTTCATAAAACGAAATGCAATCAGTAATATTCATATCAATAGGCAATCTGCCTCTATTAACTCTTTGCCAAGCACTATCATTATTAGTAAACAACAAAATATTTTTATGCTTAATACGCTTATGGTTTTTGTATAGGGTATCATTTAGCGCAAAAATAGAGTTGCTCCATAACACTGGAGGTTTAGTTGTTTCAGTGATGTTGTAGTTTTCTTTAAAGAAATTTAATAGAAAGCCGCTTTCATTTTTACTAATATCATTCTTGGTTTCTTTATGCTGCCTCAAAAGGCTACTATATAAGCGTTCAATATCAAGTGGCGGATCTATCACAACACATTTGCTAATGTTGGTTTTGTTGCAAAAAACCGAATCAGACAATAGTTTTAAACAAGCACTGCCTCCAATAGAAAAACCTAATAGGGTATAAGTTTTTTTGCTTTCTTTGGAATTAGCTATAAACGCAGTTATTTGTTCAGCTAAACTTTTTATTTCATCTTGCTTTACATATAAAGTTTGGTTTTTATTTGTAATACTTACAAAAGCTAAGTCATGGTTTTCGCGGAGCAGTGATTTAAAAAGTTGGTGCTTATTTATAATTGAATCTGGTGATTGGCCGAAACCTGTCAAAACAAAAATTGTCTTATTTGAACCTTGTGTAGATTGTATAAGTTTTATATCACCGGAATACTCAATGACAGTATGATCTTCAATTTTATCTTGACTAGGCTGTGAACTGCAGTGCAAGAAATTAAGGGGAACTAAAAACAGTAGAAAGTAATTTGTAAAACCAGCTTTCATTTTTTGAATGTAATAATGAACCATAAGCATTTTGAATTAATTTAACAATTGATTAAACTTGGAATTTTATTAATACAGAGATGATTAGAAAGAGTAGTAAAGATATCAGGTATATTATTTTTTTCATTGTAAAAGTTGAATGAATTTAGCGAATGGTAAACCATTGACTTTATAATTAAATATTTGCCGGTTTAAATGCTGTAAGATTATCTCTCATCAAATCATTCCAGTATCTGCTGTATAATAATACCAACTAAAGAAATACAGTGCCAAAAATATTTACTATAAACCCAAGCCTTATTTATTTGCTTTCTTTAGATTTTGCCATTAGATATATTAGGGTAAATTGTATAATAGCAACAATCAGGTTTAACCACTTTGGAAATTGGATAGTATAATTAATGAATATACTTAAAATACAAACTAACCCTAATGATACGAGATAAAAATTATTATTTTTCATTTTTTTAAAATTTATTGTTAATTAATGGAGTTAAAAATGATTCTATTAATGCAGTAAAGATTATTATTGTAAATAGAATTAGCGTTTTAAATGAGATAAGAATTTCTAAAAAAGTATTGTCTTTAAAATTTGTTAGCAAAGATTTTTTGAAGGATATGAAGATTTTATAGCTATGAATAGTTAAAAGTGTCAGCCAAGTGATTTCAATTATTCCGTGAGGAATAAACAAATAACTTACCCACTTCCATTTATGTACAAATTCCAGATAATTATCAAACTGCCGGTCGGTCATTTGTGTACCGACAATCAAACGATACATGTCATCGGTTAATATGTAGGTATTACTGTAATAGGTGATGAGTAATTGAAAAAGCGTTAAGGCAGTAAATATTAATAGTGTTGAATTACGCATATTATTATGATGAATTTTTTGGGATAGTAAGGCTTTTATGAATGAGATTTCCTAATATTATTTTTGAGCCTGCATTGCGATTGTTAATTTTCTCATTCAAAATCCATAGATTTTAAACAAAAGATGAGACTACAAAGATTTTGAAAGTAGCCGCACCTTGAATTATTGAGTGTTTTTTTTATCCTTTCCTTTTGCCATAATAACAAAAACAAGTGAAATAAGGGAAAAAGCAAAACCAGTAAGCCATTTGTTTATATTGTATTCAATAGTTAAAAGAATCAATATTAAAGCTGCTAGGCTTAATGTAATGATAACAATCCTATTAGTATTACTGTACATAATTTTGTATTTTATCTTAACGCATATACTGTGCAGCCACCTGCAATTACTAGCCTGCGACAGTTTCACCCCATCCAATAGGATTCCACCAATTGGCAGCAACTCCAATTCCATAAGCAGTTGATACTGCCCCAAAGCCAAGACAAAAATAGTCTATTTTACCGCTACCGTTTATTGATGCCATTGTTTTGAAATCTAGTTTCTGTATCATAGTTAATTTGATTTGAGGTTTTTAAATTATTTATAACATTTATAAATACTATAAGCAAGTGTGCCAGCAATACCACCTAAAAATCCAAATGGGCCCGCTAATGCACCAGCAGTTGCACCCCCGGCAATAAATGCTAATTGACCTTCCGCTGTGAAATCAAATGCCCCGGCTTCAATTGTTTCCATTACATTCAATTCTAACTTTTTCATTTTAATTTATTTTTTTATTTCACTCGTCTTAATATCCGTTGTACTTCCGGATAGGGCATACAGTAATATTCCCTCATGCCTTGCGGCAATCTTATGCTAATTATACCAGTGGTGGCTGATGGGCATTAGCATTCCCTTAAGGTTACCAGCCTTAATATTTTTGTTGTTACACACAAACTAATAATACACACCTAGCTGCACTAACCTGTTTTCAATAAAATATTGGGGATTTAAAATAGTAAAAACAAGTTACTAATATCATATAAAAAAAACAGTAAACAATAAAAAAACTTTTAGTTATTAATTGCTTTATTCAAAACAATAATAGGTAAATAATTATACCAAAGCACTGTGATATTTCCATAGTTGATTATATAGCTCACTTTACTTATTCTATCAAAAATTTATATAACTAGTTAATAGTATGTACCGCGGAAATATTGCTGTAGTATAGCTGCTTGTTGAATAATCATTTGCAGAAATGTTTTTGAACGAATGCGTATTCAATATATTATTAAAATCCAAGGTTATGTTAAACTTGCTTTTTGTAGGTTTGTAGTTGAGCTGATAATCCCAAAACAGATAAGCCAACGATTTATTTAACATATCCGGTAAGTAATAGCTGGATTTAAGTGAGAGATAAAAGCCAGAATTAATCTTATAAATAAGTTTGGTTGTATTTGTAAATGACTGAACAAGATTTTCTATTTGTTGGGATGTATACATTGAATGGGTAAAACCAAATGAAAGCTTGTAGTTGAATTTATTTTTAAAATTTGAATACAACAGACAATTAAAAAAATGGTTATTTACCCTATTTTCTCTGAGTATTGAGTTATTAATAAAATTAAAATAGTTGAGCGATGAATAAGAATAATCTACATTTAGCTGATGCTTAATAATTGAAATATATTGTTTGAAATTCAAGTTTGTTGAAAATGAATTTTTGTTGAGCAATATAAATGCAGATTTAGTGATAGAGGAATTTTTAGAAATCTCTGAATATTGAAAATAATCACCTATTCTGGTACTTTTACTAAGTATAATCATCATACTTCTTTGTTTGTGTAAATCAAAATAGCTCATATTAAATGAGTACAACATTTTATTTTGCAAGGAAATAGATGGGGTATTATAATTGAAGTTTCTTGCATCAGTTACAATAGGATCGATGTTTAAATAGTTGTCCGCTAAATCATTCTGTTCATTTGCAATAGAAGCAGATATCATTAAATTATTATTGGCTTTAATACCAAATGTTAACGTAGGCTCTACAAATAATTTATTATCAGCAATATTAAAACCAGAGTCGTTTAATAATTTTTGCGTTAAATTGGTTAATTTAATAGAGGGGTCAATATAAAATTGATTTAAGGCAAATTGCCAACTTGATCCGATAGAATACTTTTTAAATTGATACCATATATTATTAGCATAATTGGGAGGTTTAAGTTGATTAATTGAATTAGTGAAGTGAGTTTCAGATACAAAACGATTATTGAAAAAATCGGCATTTGCATGAATAGAATATTTGTTTTTTCTAATCCTACCCAACAATTCTGATTTGAGTGTAAAAATATTTTTTGAAAACAGATTATTTTGATCACCATTATTAAAAATAGAATCACCAAAATTAAAAGGTGTTAAATGCAATTGTTGCCCTACACTATTATCCGAAAAAATTATTTTTGTCTGCACTAATGAATTATTATTCAACCTGTTAGTATATAAAATTTTGTGATTATTGGTATGGTTGGTTGATTGAATGTTGGATGAAACTGAAAACGTATTGTTTTTAAATCCTTCTATAGTTGTATTTGATGGTTCAGTATTGTATTTACCCCAATATTCTAAAGATGATTTTTTTGTAAGCTGGTAATTAAAGTTAATTTCTCCCAGCCATTGTATGGGTTTTTTATTCAATAAATTATTATCACTGGTAGTAATGCGCTCCTTTCCAAAAACATTAGTAGTTTGAAAAAATTGAGCAGATTCAATAAGGGCGTTAATATGGTATAAATTAAATTTAATTTTACCTCGATCGTTTAATTTTTTGATGCCGTTGTAATTAATATAATAATCATTGTTACCAGCAATGCTTTTTTCTTTTAAAGGCGGAGTAAAAATATTATCTGAAATATATTTGGGTGCATTCAAAGAAAGTTCATCTAATTCTTCAAGGTTATTGAGATTAAGATTTATTTTATCGAATGGTGAATAATTAGCCCCAATGTTATTGTAACTGAGAGTAGCATACGATTTTATGTTTTTAGTGATGTCTAGCAAATTGTAGCTAACATCTGCGGCTATTTTTTTATCTATATTCCCCAAGCCTAAAGACAAGTCGCCAACAAGGCCACGATTTCCTTTTTTTAATACCAGATTTAGGGCAACTTTATCATTATTACCCAGCCCTTTAAGTAAAGGATTTTCGTAATAATGATCTATCGCCTGCACTTTTTCTACCATATTAACGTTGATATTTTTAGTGGCAGTAGTATATTTTTTGCCAAATAAATTATCTCCTTCTAAATTAATGGTTTCTACCTCCTTTCCTTTGTAAGATACTTTGCCAGTTTGATCATCCACATCAATTCCAGGCATTT
Organism: Sphingobacteriia bacterium; assembly: GCA_947460365.1. GTDB lineage: Bacteria > Bacteroidota > Bacteroidia > Chitinophagales > Chitinophagaceae > Sediminibacterium. The sequence continues at coordinate 8,222 of CANHJH010000015.1, forward strand.
TCTTTAATACTTCTTGTAATTTATTTTCGTCACCCGTTAAAAATGACTTTACATTATACGTTACTGTATCTCCATTAAATAGCATGCTTTTTTTGTCGGCCTTAACAATCACTTCCTCTAAAACCCGATCTACTTGCTTTTGTAATATTATTGAAAAAGTGTATAATTTAGCTTTATCCGGATTGTTTATAAAAAACAATTTACTTTTATAGCCATTGGCTTTTATATTAATTTGTAAACAGGTATAGTTGTTGGTTAGCGTTTTATTAAAATATCCTTTAGATGAAATAACAAACTCTTCATTATTGATTTTATTTACAGTATCGCTAAATACAATGGTGGCAGCAATTATTTTATTGCCGATTGAATCGGTTAATGAACCCGTAATTGTTTGACCAGCAATAGTATTCAAAAACGCTAATGAAAGAATAATACATATTTTATACATATTATTTTTTGTCAATTCTTAAATCAATCAAATTGATGGAAATTTCATTTATTGTAGCGTTTTCCACATTAGCAAAAACGGCCGACATCATGTTATTCATTTTTTCATAATATTTTTTCATATAGGAAACATACGCTGGCCAATTAAACTTATTTAAATAGGGCTCAGTTATTGTGTACTTCTTTTTAATTGCCGGATGTTGTATGATTTCAATAGCAGAAACCTGCAGATTTTGGTCGTCTCTATCTAATTGAAGAATTAAACCCGGAAGCCCATTGAATTTCCATGGACCATCGGTATAAATCAAATCAGGGCAATACCATGCAGTAAATTTAAACGCCTTAAAAGTACCCAGAGCTTTTTTACAGGTGTACTTTAAAATATTTTTGGTTTCGTTGGATAATTGCCAATTGATTGCATTCAGTGTATCAATGATTAAATTGTATTTTTTTTCATCTACATCATCTGGAATATAAGCATTCACTTCATTATTATTAAAGTGCTTAATAATTTTTCTATTTAAATATACAGAAAGTTTTACAGAAAAATCATTAGTGCCTTCAGCTTGTTCTATTTTTTCATCGTTTACTACTTCTTTTTCATTTATTTCAAAAACAGATACAGAATCATTTAAAATAGCTAAACTTGCAACTCGATTTAAATTTTCGGGTAAAAATTTAAATCGATAATTTACAATTATTTCTTGAGCTTGTAACTTTATTGTAAAAAAAACAAGTATAATAAAAATTGCAAAAACTATTTTAATTTTCATGAAGTATTGTTTATTTGATTGTAATTAAAAAATAAAAGATGTTTATTAAAATAAAATTTATAAAAAAACATTACTATTAAGTTGTTTTTTTTATGAAACAACTTAATAGTAATAATAGTGTTGACTTTTATTTTAAAATCCTTCTTAACTCTTTATATGCACCTACTGCGGCCTCAACATAGCCAGCACCAGCTTCTTTGCAAGTTTCAGCTGTCACAGAAACATTAATACTTAATTTTCCATAAGTAATAGTTCCAGATACTGTACAAGTAAACTCTTCGTTAGTATTTCCTTGTTTTTTTAATTGCGTACGATTTATTTCTTTCTCATTCAACTGATAACCCTTTTCAACTACAGTTGGTATATAAAAACTCTTTTTGTTTAGCGCTGTATTATTATTAGCAAACGACAAAGTAGTTGCAAAAGCAAATACTGCAATAAAACATAACTTTTTCATTTTATTTAATTTTATTATTTCCCTCGTCTTAATATCCGTTGTACTTCCGGATAGGGCATACAGTAATACTCCCTCATGCCTTGCGGCAATCTTATGCTAATTATACCAGTGGTAGCTGATGGGTATTAGCCTTCCCTTAAGGTTACCAGCCTTAATATTTTTGTTGTTACAAACAAATAATTAAAACAAGCCAAACACACAAACCTGTTTTCAATAAAATATTGGGGGATTTAAAATTGGGGAGTATTTATATAAACAACTCTATATAAACGTAGACTAAATTATAGAAGATAATTTATATAAAAAAATCAATTTTGTAAAAAAAATCAAATAAGTATCTATTTACTTTTAAAAATGGGCGACTCGAAAATTTCCGTTAATTCTTATTCACTACAAAAACAAAAGAATGATGTAGCTTATCGGTAACATAGCTCTTGATTAAATGAGGCTTTTGAATAACTTTTCTCTTGTTGAGATCAAGTACCTCGTTGGCTGCACAAAATGACCCCCAGTTTTCAACTAAATAAATTATTTGGTTGATTTGAGCCATTTCTTGCTCAATAGATTCTTTACTTAAATAGCTTCGCCTGCTCAATACCAATATATCTCTACTCATAGAAAAGGGTTATTAATGTTTAGGACAGCCACAAAACTTGGTTTTATGGGAATTAGAAAACATTCCACAAGAACTGGCTGTTAAAGATATTAATAACAGCAAAACAAATAATAGGTTTAATTTGATTTTCATTTGATACACTAAAGTAGCAAATTTGCAATATAAAACCATCATACCGGCAAATTGAAAAGTTATAGTATGCATAAAATATTGGTTGTTCCCCTCGATTGGGGTTTGGGCCATGCTACCCGATGTATTCCTATAATAAATGGATTATTGCAACAAGGGTATCAAGTGTTCATAGGTGCCGAAGGTGCTCAAGCTGCATTACTGCAGCAAGCTTTTCCTGCCCTAATCATTTTACCCATAAAGGGCTATCATATACAATATAGTCGCAATAAGTGGTCGATGCCCATTAAAATATTGGTACAAATCCCACAAATTATCCGAGCTATTTGGCATGAACAACAATGGTTAAAAGATATTGTGGTTAAAGAACAGATCGATCTGGTAATTTCCGACAACAGGTACGGATTATATCATGCCAGCATCCCGTCTATTTTTATTACCCACCAACTTACTATTAAAGCACCATTTGTTTGGGTTGAAAATATATTAAGGCGTATTAACTACTCGTTCATTAATCGATTTACTGCATGCTGGGTGCCCGATATGGCTATGTTGCCGGGTGTAGCAGGTGTTTTATCTCATCCCTTACAAATGCCCGCTGTACCGGTTCTTTACCTGAATTTGTTATCCCGTTTTATTAGTCAACCCCAACCAATAAAATACAGTATATGTATTTTGCTTTCCGGGCCAGAACCGCAGCGCTCCATTTTAGAAGAAAAATTATTATCGGCAATTCATCAAATAAATGAACCCGTTTTGTTAGTAAGAGGTAAACCACTAGAGAATACAATACCCACAGTACCATTAAATGTAACCGCTGTTAATCATTTAAATACACAACAATTGGGAGAGGCCATCCAACAAAGTGAATATATTATTTGTAGAAGTGGCTATACTACGGTAATGGAATTATTGTCCTTGAAAAAGAAAATGTTGGTAATTCCCACCCCATTGCAAACCGAGCAAGAATATATTGGCGAAGAATTAATGAAAAGCAAACTGGCATTATGTTTTCATCAAGAATCATTTAACATATTAACGGCATATACTCAAGCAAAAAAGTTTCAATACCATAACAGTAATGTAGTGCAATTTCAAGAAACCAATATTGCGCAAATCATTCAACAGAGTCTCAATATATAATAGTAATCAGCAAATGAATCAATCAAAAGCTTACGCCGCAGCAATAGGAGCCAACTTTATATTTGGTAGTAGTTATGCAGTAGTGAAATTTTTAACACCACAATATATGCATCCATTTGCGCTAAACATGTCGCGTATCATTGTTGCGGTTTCATTATTTTGGGTATTAAATATCATTCAACCTGCGAAGGTTAAGATCGATAAAAAAGACCTGCCTCGTTTAATTATTTGTGCTTTGACAGGCATTGTAATTAATCAAATATTTTTCATCAAAGGATTGTCGTTAACAAGTACTATTCATACTTCATTGTTATCATTGGCAACCCCTATTTTTATTACCATTATTGCTGCATGGATTTTACATGAAAAATTCACTTTGCTTAAAGCCATTGGTTTAGCTATGGGAATAGGCGGTGCATCTTTATTAATATTGATGAAAGATCATCAACCTACTGGAGCCAATATATTGTTGGGTGATGTGTATGTGCTTATTAATGCTATATCTTATGCATTTTATTTAGTATTGGTGCGTCCGTTAATGCAAAAATATTCGCCGGTGCAAGTGTTGAGATGGGTTTTTACCATTGGCGCATTCGGTATTATACCATTTGGCATGCCGCAATTTATCCAGGTGAACTGGGGTGCATTTCAAGCCACACAAATAATCGCATTGGGTTATGTTACCGTATTCACTACCTTTTTTGCTTACCTTTTTACCGTATACAGTATTTCAACCATTGGCCCATCTGCAACGGGCGTATTTACTTATACACAGCCGGTATTTGCGGCAATTATTGCTATTTTATTTGCCGGTGAACAGTTAGATGGCACAAAAATTATTGCTGGGTTGTTAATCTTTTTAGGAGTGTACTTAACTAACCTTAAAAATTCAAAAGTAAAAAGTACAAATAGTTAAATGCTCAAGAGCGTTTGTGCATTTAAAGATGCGTTTACCATTGCACAATCAACCTTGGTTAATCTGTCTTTAAGCTGTTCTCTTTTCATTAATCCTTTTTGGTATTGTCGGTCATAATATTTAAGCAACACATCAAAACAGGCTTTAACATCCTCTTCAATTAAAGCATTCACGGCAGTTTTTGTTTCTAATCCGCCCAAACGTTTTTTTATTCTTATAATGGCATTAATTAATAATTCTTTTTCGAACTTACCATAATGGGTTAAAATAAAATCCAGTCTTTCTTCGAACGGTATTTCTATAAAATACACATTGGTTTCGCGCATTTGTTTGAAGAAAGCGGGCGGAATATTTACATCACCAATACGCTGACTTTCATCTTCTAACCATAAGATGTTATTAGTAAATGGTTGTTGAGAAAGTTGAGCCGCTAATATATTTTCAAATTGTTCTTGCGTAGGTTGGGGTAATTGTCCCATGCTACCAAAAGCCGAACCTTTGTGATGGGCAAGTCCTTCTAAATCAATAACGGTAGCTCCCATTTTGTGCATTTCTTGGAGCACTTCTGTTTTTCCACTTCCCGTATTTCCGCCTAGTATACGAATCGGATAAGCCACTTCAAATTGTTTCAATACCCAATTCCTATATGCCTTATAACCACCAACAAGCGTATAAACTTGAAAGCCATACAAGTCTAACATCCAGGCAACGCCTGCACTGCGCATCCCTCCGCGCCAGCAATGTACCAATACAGTTGGCTTTTCTGAGGATAAGTCTTTATTGTTAGCGGCATTTGATTGTATAATTTCTTCTGTTCGTTCCACCATTTTCACCATCTTGGTTCCAAAATACTTCAGTCCAATTTTAATGGCTTTTTGTTTGCTCTCTTGTTTGTATGCTGTTCCAACAATCTTTCTTTCTTCGTCGGTAAACAAGGGCATGCTAAATGCATTGGGTATATGTGCATGAGTAAACTCACCCGGACTCCTAACGTCTAAAACAGGGTGGTGCGCAGCAAGTGACAAAAATTCTTCTACAGTTAATCTTGTAATGGCCATATCATCAAATATACCAACCATTTTTTGTATCTTATCTTAGCAAAATAATAATTTAAGTAATGAAGGAGTTAATCATTATTCGTCATGCAAAAAGTAAAGACGCCATGTATGGAGCATCAACTATTATGAGCGATTTTGCCAGAGAATTACATGAAAAAGGGGTACATGATGCCAAAGAAATGGCGAATAAAATAGCAAAAAAAGTAGGTTCAGTTGATTTGTTAATAGCCAGTTCCGCCATACGAACAGTATCTACTGCTAAAATTTTTGCAGATGAATTTCAGATAGACCCTGCCAAAATTCAACCCGAACCATCATTGTATAACAGTTCTTCAGCAACGTATTATACTGTACTTTCTCAAGTAAATGATTCGGTTGATACAGTTATTATATTTGGCCACAACCCGGGCATAACGCATTTTGTTCAAAGTCTTGATGTAGCTGCAATAGATGCCATGCCAACCTGTGGCGTATTTGCAGTTAAATTACACACCGGCCATTGGAAAGAAATCAACGATTGTAAAAAGGATTTTTGGTTTTTTAAGGCGCCGTAATCCACTTGGTGATCGTTAAAAAACTCATCCATCCCATAACAGCCACCACCATCCATCCTGCAACTTGTAACCAGAGCGGATGTTTATATTCCTTTACCAACTTTGTTTTTCTGGCTGCCAACAACATGATGGCCAATGCAATGGGTAAAATCAATCCATTTAAAGCCCCCACCGTTACTAATATTTTTACAGGGTTACCTACCAGGTTAAATACAATGGTAGAAAAAACAATAAATATGCTGATGATGACTTTTTCATTTTTTTCAATTGCGCTGTGAAATGTTTTTAAAAATGATACCGAAGTATATGCTGCACCCACTACCGATGTAATTGCGGCACACCACATTACCACGCCAAAAAACCGATAGCCTATTTCCCCTGCAGCTAGTTTAAATACACTTGCCGGTGGATTAGCAGCATCTAAGGTAAAGCCCTTCACAATAACCCCTAAAGCGGCTAAAAACAATAAAAATCGCATAACCGCTGTAACAACAATACCTGTTACCGCGCTTTTATTAACTTGTGGCAGGGCAGCTTGTCCTTTGATTCCGGCATCTAACAAACGATGCCCACCCGAAAAGCTGATATACCCCCCAACAGTACCACCAACTAGCGTAACAATGGCTACCGCAGAAACTTTATCGGGAAAAAAACTGTGATGAATAGCAGAGGCAACAGGCGGTGATGCCTTAAATACAATGTAAAGCGTTAAGCCAATCATTAAAAGCCCTAATATTTTGGTAAACCCATCAATGGCTTTACCTGCTTCTTTATTCCAGAATATAAGTAAAGCAATGATACAACTCAAAATACTGCCGTATAAAGTATCCATGCCGGTTAACACTTGTAATCCCAATCCGCATCCACCAATATTTCCAATGTTAAATGCTAATCCACCTAAAACAATTAACCCGGCTAATAGATATCCCAGTCCCGGCAATAACGCATTGGCAATGAGCTGTGCTCTTTTTTCGGTAATGGCAATGATTCGCCAGATATTCATTTGCGCACCAATATCTAATAATACTGAAATAACAATTACAAAACCAAAACTGGCGGCAAGTTGTTGGGTAAAAACAGTGGTTTGTGTAAGAAAGCCCGGACCAATAGCGGAGGTAGCCATTAAAAATGCAGCACCTAAAATAGCCGATGAATGTTTTTTCAATTGCAGATTGTTTGGAGATGAATATTTTGTAATCCAAAACAATGATGAATGGCTTTGGCAAATTCTACCGCATGCGCTCCATCACCATGAATACAAATGGTATCTGCATGTAAAGGTATTACTTTGCCATCAACCGCATTCACCGTTTGGGTTTCAATTATCTGCAAACATTGATTCAAAGAGGCTTCTGTTTCAGTTATTAATGCATTGGGATGGGTTCTGGGTGTAAGTGAACCATTGGGCTGATACGTTCTATCTGCAAATACTTCCGCAGCTGTTTTAATACCCATTTTTTTTGCTTCGGAAATTAAGTTACTGCCACTTAATCCATATAAAACAAGGGAGGCATCTAGTTCTTTAATTACTGATGCTATAATCCTACTCATATTTTCATCTGCCGCAGCCATATTGTACAATGCACCATGTGGTTTTACATGATGTAATAAAGTGCCTTCACTTCTGCAATAACGCTGTAGTAATTCGATTTGCTCTGCCACTAAATCATACAGCTCATTGTCTGTTAACTGCATATTGGTTCTGCCAAAATTAGCCTTATCATTAAATCCCGGATGCGCGCCTATAGCTACCTCTTCAATCAAACAGAGGTCAATGGTTTTTTTTATGGTATTGGTATCACCTGCATGAAAGCCACAGGCAATATTGGCACTGCTGATCAAAGGCATCAGCTGATGGTCGTGCGGAAACCCTTCTCCTAAATCGCAATTAATGTCTATGGTATACATCGAGTTGTAAGTTACAAGCATTTTTAAGTTGATGCAAATGTTGCGCTTGCATCAGTAATAAATTTTCCGCGGTAGCCATATCTGTTGGTTTAAAGTGCAGCACCTGCCCTATACTTTTTTGTGCCAATGCAGCTAAATGCGCGCCTATTATATGGCCAATTCTGGGATAGCCGCCGGTAGTTTGATGATCGGCCATTAAAATAATACATTGACCATTGGGCAACAGTTGAATCGTTCCTCTGGCAACAGCAGAAGATATCATTACTTTGGGTTCAATCAGTTGCAGCGATGGCCCATTTAACTGATAACCCATCCGGTCGCTTTGAGACGTAATAGAAAACCCTGCTTCTGTAAATAACTGTTTACCCTCATCCGTTAATAAATGAAATTCATTACCCGGTATAAACCAACAACTTGCATGGTTGTAAAATGCATGGGTATCGGCTTTCCAGGGTAGTATAGAACAATCTTTGCTGGAGGATGATTTTGGCGCCTGAACGGCCAGCTGTATTTCATCTCCTGCTTTTAATGCCCTGCCTTCAAAACCGCCTGCAGCGGCTTTTAAATGTGTACTGTAACTGTTCATCCATTCAATCAACTCTAATCCACCCTGAATGGCTAAATAACCTACCTGTCCATTTATTTTATTATTAAATTGTAGGGTACTGTTTTCCGGAACATAAATAGGTTGATTAATGGGCAACTTTGTTCCATTAATGGAAGCATCAAAATCTGCGCCGCTTAATGCAATAAATGCTGCATGATTAAATTGAATAATCGGGGCGGGAAAATAAAATTCTATAACTGCTTCCTCCTTATTATTTAGCAACAACGTATTGGCGGTTTGAAGCGCAAGGATGTCCATTGCTCCACCCGGATTGATGCCCAGGTGCTGAAAACCCCATCTGCCATTGTCTTGAATGGTGGTAAGTAATCCGGGTTTTAGTATAGTGATGCTCATTGTTGTTGTTTGTTGATTTGATGAAATGCTTCTAAAGAAATAGACTCAAACCGAACTTCATCACCGGGTTGAAGCAAACAGGGCATTTCGAGGGTAACATCAAATATTTTTAAAGGTGTTTGTCCAATTAACTGCCATCCGCCCGGTGAAGCCAACGGATAAATGCCGGTTTGTGCACCTGCTATTCCTACACTTCCTGCAGGCACTTTCGTTCGTGGTTGCGATTTCCGGGGTAATTGAATTTTTTCATCAACGGTAGCCATGTAAGGGAACCCCGGTAAAAAGCCAATCATATACACTTTGTAAAGTTTAGCCGTATGCAAGGCGATGACTTCCTCTATCGATAATGTAGCATAATCAGCTACTTCATTTAAATCAGGGCCAAGGGTAATATCATAACAAACAGGAATAGTTATTTGACGCCTATTCAGTTCATTAACATGCGACAACTCCATTTCCTTAACTATTTGTTGTTGCATCCAATCAAAGGCAAGGATGTTCGGGTTCGATTTTTTAATGGCAACAGTATTATATATAACGCTGATGCTGCTGTATGCCGGAATAATATCGATTATATAAGCAACTTGATTTTTTTTAAGTTGATGAAAAAGTTGCATTACGGCATCATTCGTTTCCTCACGTATGGTGTTGCCAAATTCAATGGTTAAAGCACTGTCGCCAATAGGGTAAATAGAATAATTCAATTTTTGCACTCATGAAAGGTACAAAAATTGAATTTCATAAAATCTGATTTTTGTCAATTACTAAATACTTCATTTATCTATAGTATTAAAAAACATGAATAAATAATCATTTCATTCTAACTTACAAAGAAGCTTTACTTTTTGTCTTGACACAAAAAGTAACAAAAAAGTCAAGTCGCATCGAAGGCATTTGGCGGTTAGCATGTTTTTCGCGCTATTGCATACTGTTGTAACCGCCACCACCAAAATCCTGCACTCCAGTCTTTGTTTTCAACCCGACCATAAGTATTCATTCAACGCTATTATTTAAATACATCCCTATATACCTTTGGGTTGAAATCTGCATCCATTCCGTTTGGTTTTTGGTTAATGCTGCCGATGCGCCACCATAACCGGGACGTCTAGTGCACTTCGTTACAATCAAAAGCAACAACTAATTATGCAAATAAGTCTAAGTTTAACAGCTTGTAATACAAATTCATTCAGTATTACACTACTTATTTTAGAAGGGCGCGTGGGAAGATTAGACGCGCGGAGCGATCGGGCTAATCTTGATTTTTTTGTTACTTTTTTTATCAAGAAAAAAAGTAAAAATCAAATAAAAGAATGATTAATATTTTTAAATTAACTAAATAATAAAAATATTTGTTAATTAATAAAAAAACAACTGCCACAGTGTTTTCGGATACTTTACCCGATATTCTGTGACAGTCTGCCTGACTGTTCCAATAGTCATGTTCAATTTAGTAAATTTTATATTACCATATGGAGTATCAACTTACGGTCTTTTAAACCGATATTTTTGACTCTTTTCCTGAACGACTGATTTATCAATCAGCATGAAACAAATGTACATGCATTTGAAAAGGTAAAACTATGACAATGGTTATGGAACTATTTGATTGTGGTAATTATTTACTTGAAATGCTATCATCGCTAAAAAAATCAAACAAATGAGCAATATTATTTTATTCCATTTCATCATTTTATTCAATCTTTGAGCAATGAAACTAACGCCGGAGCAGGAACAAATCATTCACTCATCGGGAAACATAAAAATCAATGCTGTAGCAGGATCCGGTAAAACCACTACTGTTATTGAATATGCTAAAAGCAGACCGGCTGATAGTAAAATACTTTACCTGGCATTCAACAAATCGGTCAGACTGGAAGCTACAAAAAAGATGCAGGCTCATGGGCTCAATAATGTACGCGTTGAAACCGCACATTCATTGGCCTATAAGCAGGTAGTTTATGCCAACAATTATACTGTGCGTTCACAGGGCTATAAAACCAATGAAATAGTTTCTATATTGGGTTTGGAAGCTAATGGAGACAAACATGCTGTATTTATTATTGCCAATCATGTAAATAAATTAATCGCCTATTTCTGTAACAGCAATAAACAAAAAGTACAAGAACTCAATTATTTAGAAACAGTTACTGACGTACTTGCCAAAAAATTTGTTACTTCCTTTAATCAATATATTGTGCAGCAAGCCAGGCTTTTATTAGCCAAAATGGATAAAGGTGAAATTGACATTACCCATGATTTTTATTTGAAGAAATTTCAATTGGTACAACCCGAATTAGACTTTGATTATATATTGTTTGATGAGGGACAAGATGCTTCGCAGGCGATGCTGGATGTTTTTTTACGCCAAAAAGCCACTAAAGTAATTGTGGGAGATACACATCAACAAATTTATGGTTGGCGTTATGCTGTCAATTCATTGGAACAGGTAAACTATATTAATTATACACTTTCTGCCAGTTTTAGGTTTGGAAACGATATAGCCAATTTAGCTAAAGAATTACTTCAACTAAAAAAAATCATTAATAAAGAAACCTCGCTTAGCATTGTAGGAAAAGGCAATTCAAAAAAATTACACTCAAAAGCAATTATTGCCCGCACCAATTTAGGATTGTTATTGAAAGCCATAGAATTGGTAACACAAAACAAAAAGATTAAACATATTTATTTTGAAGGCAACTTTAATTCCTACACCTATGCCGATGAAGGCGCTTCTTTATATGATGTATTGAATCTGCAAAACAATAAAAAAGACATGGTGAAAGATGAACTCATTAAAGCCATGTCTGATATGGATGAACTGGAAGACTACATCGAAAAAACAGAAGACGTGCAGTTGGGCATGATGCTAGAAATTGTAAAAGAATATGGAAACGATATTTACGACATCATAAAAAACATCAAAGAAAAACACGTGCCTAATGATGAAAAAGAAAAGGCTGAATATATATTTTCTACCGTGCATCGTTGCAAAGGGATGGAATACGACCAGGTAGAATTAGTGAATGATTTTATTAATGAAAAAAAACTGGAAAATAAATTAAGAGAAGACAGGGCAGAAGGTAAAGAACCCGATTTTACTAAGTTGAATGAGGAAATCAATTTATTGTATGTAGCGGTTACCCGAACTAAAAATAAATTAATTATACCGGAAACATTAATGCCCAAAGATTTTGCTCCATCAGTTAATATTGATGTAATGAAGGTCTTGACCAAAGAAGACAAAAAAATAGCCAAGGAAATAGCCAATAAACCTAAAGCATATAGGGCCAGCATGCACAATGATAAAGCTGACTGGTTTGATGACCATAAAGCAATGCCTAAGGAATCCCTTTTGCCATGGACGGTTTCTCAAGATAAAAAACTACGCCTGTTTTGTGATAATGGCGTAAGTGTAAGTGATATTGCTAAACATTTCGACAGAACACCTGGAGCAATTATAGCAAGAATGAAAAAGTTAGATCTTAGCTAAATACCGGAGGTTAGGTCTCATAAAATCATTAGTATTCATGTTGCTAAAAGCTAGCGCTAACCATACGCTGCAATGCATGTTTGAAAATTGTAACAAATGTTACTGTTTATGTTCGTTTGATAATAGAGATTTGTAAAAAATTAAAAACAATGAGTTTTCTATCAAAATTATTTGGCGGTGGGCCATCGGTTGATTTTGCTGAATTGGTTAAAAATGGCGCGCAAATAGTAGATGTTCGTTCAGATGGCGAATACCGTGGCGGGCATATTAAGGGTTCGGTAAACTATCCCTTAGATCGTTTACCTCAATTAGCTGCAAAGCTTAAAAAAGACCAACCTGTAATTACTTGTTGTGCTTCGGGAATGCGCAGCAGTTCTGCTAAAAGCTGGTTATCTGCTAATGGCTTTAAAGAAGTGTACAATGGTGGCAGCTGGAATAGCCTTCAAAGAAAGCTACAATAAGTGTATTAATAACGTTTCTTAAATCCGCCACCCATGCGGTTGTTACCGCCATTGCGCTGATCGTTATTGCGTTGCTGCCCACCCTGGTTGCTGCCTCTGTTGCCAGGGTTTCTGTTGCCTGGGTTGCGGTTATCGCCTCTTTGACCTGCTTGTCCACCTGGTCTATTGCCTCTTGCACCAAAATTTTGCTGCCATCTTCCACCACGAGATGGATATTCATCGCGCTCAAAATTTTGATTGCGGTGTTTAATATATGGGGTATTACTAAATTCAAGCTGACCGCCGGTAATGCTGTTTAATTCAGATCTAATCGCATCATCATGCACCAATTCCTTATGCCAGTTGCTGTAAGAAAGCTTCATGTAATAAGCAATTGCATTGGCAAAACCCGCTTTTTTCTCCGGATCTTCTTCATTTAAAGCCTTATCAATTACCACTTCCAAATTCTTACCTAAATGCGCATATTTAGGATGGCGTTTAGGGTAAGGTAGCGGATCGGGCTTTAATTTGTAAGTTTCTTTTTGCGGAATAGGGTAAGGACTATCTACATCTAAAGTAAAATCACTGATAAAAAATAAATGATCCCAAAGTTTATGTCTAAAATCTTCTACATTTTTTAGGTGAGGATTTAAAAATCCCATCAATTCTATAACTGCCTGTGTTTGTTGTTGGCGTTTTTCTTTTTCCTCTATAGATAATAGATATTCCACCATTTTTTGAACGTGACGCCCATATTCCTTCATCCCCAGATGATTCCTGTCGGTATTATACTCCATGTAAAGTTTGATTGAAAGATCAAATATACGTAAAGAAAAGGGCTATAAATCATTTTTTAGCTAGTGGATTCTACTTTTTATCTTCGCAGTATGGAAAAGTTGTTGCAACAGATAGAAGAATACAAGCAGGAAATTGCCGCTTTTACTGCCAGCAGTGCAGATGACGTAGAAAACTTTCGTATAAAATGGCTCGGAACCAAGGGATTGGTAAAGGCTATTATGGGCGAAATGAAGAACGTACCCAACGATCAAAAGAAGTCGTTTGGCCAAATACTCAATGCGTTTAAAAGCGTTGCTGAGGTTAAACTAGAGGAGTTACAGGCTGCATATGCCGGTGCAGCTGCAAGCCATGGTGCTGCCCTTGATTTTTCTTTACCGGGAGATCCCGTAACTGTTGGAAGCAGACATCCTTTAACCCTGGTTAGAAATGAAATGGTAGCGATCTTCAAAAGACTCGGTTTTGCTGTTGCAGAAGGCCCTGAAATAGAAGACGACTGGCATAATTTTGGCGCGATGAATCTTCCCGAAGACCATCCTGCTAGAGATATGCAAGACACTTTCTATATCCGCAAGCCAGAAGAGGGTAATGGGCCAACTTGGTTACTACGTACCCACACCAGTAGTGTACAGGCAAGGGTTATGGAGCACCAAAAACCACCTATTCGGGTAATTTGTCCGGGTAGAGTGTACCGCAATGAAACCATCAGCGCGCGCGCACACTGTTTTTTTCATCAGGTAGAAGGGTTATATATAGATGAAAATGTAAGTTTTGCCGACTTAAAGCAAACACTTTACTTTTTTGTACAGGAGATGTTTGGAAAAGAGGTGAAAGTGAGGTTCAGACCAAGCTATTTCCCTTTTACAGAGCCAAGTGCAGAAATGGACATCAGTTGTCAGATCTGTGCCGGAAAAGGGTGCAATATCTGTAAACATACCGGATGGGTAGAAATTTTAGGAAGCGGTATGGTACATCCTAAAGTATTGGAAAACTTTGGCATCGATGCTAATAAATATACCGGATTTGCTTTTGGAATGGGTGTAGAAAGAATCACCCAGCTAAAATATCAGGTAAATGATTTAAGGCTGTATTCTCAAAACGACATACGTTTTCTGAAACAGTTTACCGGCGTTGTATAATATTAACGAATTGAATAGGGCAAAATGTTTAAGAAATGGTAATTAGTTACTAAATTACCATTTCTTAACCCCCCCTTATGATTGCCATACTTATCTTTTTTGGAGCCCATTGGTTCCTTTCCTTGTTTTTTCATTCCTTTTTTCTACACCGTTATGCTTCTCATAAAATGTATGAGGTTAGCAAAAACTGGGAACGTTTTTTTTACCTAAGCACTTGGGTTACACAAGGTTCTTCTTATTTGGTTCCTCGTGCATATGGCGTAATGCACCGGATGCATCATGCATACAGCGATACCGAAAAAGATCCGCATTCTCCTCATTTTTTTACAGATGTATATAAAATGATGCTCAATACAGTGCTCATATTCCGTGGATTTGTTACAGGTAAAAATTTACCGGAAGCGGAGTTTACCCAAGAATACTTACCAGTATGGGATAGGCTAGATAAATTTGGTCACCATTGGGCAACCAGAGCTGTTTTTATGGCCGGATATGTTGCTTTCTATGTTTATTTTGCGCCAAATTATTGGTGGTATCTATTGTTGATTGTCCATTTTTTAATGGGACCCATTCAGGGAGCTGTGGTAAACTGGTGTGGACATAAATACGGATACAGTAATTTTAATAATGGCGATCATTCCAAAAATTCTTCTCCATTTGGAATCGTACTAATGGGCGAGTTGTTTCAAAATAATCACCACCATGCAAAAGACGATGCCAATTTTGCTAAAAAATGGTTTGAGTTTGACTTAACCTTTTTGATTATGCGGGTAATGAACAAATTGGGCATTATTCAACTGATACCAGCTCAGGTGCGGAGTTAACCGATTATTTATTCATGCATAAAAGCTTTCTGATGTATTTTGCGCCATATATACAATATGGTGCATAGTACAAAGGGAGTGGTATTGCGTACGCTCAAGTATGGAGATACAAGTATAATAACTTCTATCTATACCGAGCTATTTGGTATACAGCAGTATATTGTAAAAGGAGTAAGGCAAAGCACTAAAACCTCATCCGGCAAAGCATCTTATTTTCAGCCATCCGCTATTTTAGAGTTAGAGGTATATCATAATGAACTGAAACAAATGCAGTTTATAAAGGAATACCGCTGGAGTTATTTATATGAGCAAGTATTATTTGATGTAGTTAAAAACACCGTAGCGGCTTATATCATTGAGTTAATGCAATTAAGTTTAGAAGAGCCGGAGGCCAATCCAGATTTGTATTATTTGATAGAAGAAACTTTAATGCAACTAGATAAAAGTAGCGGAACTTTAACCGGAAACTTACCCTTGTATTTTACCTTACATTTAGCCGGTCAGCTGGGTTTTATGTTACAAGGAACGTATAGTGCGCAAACACCGGTATTAGATTTGCAGGAAGGCATGTTTGTCCAAGATGAGCCTACGCATCCATATTATATAGAAGGAAATCATGCGATGATTACCTCTCAAATTCTGCAGCTGACGGATTACAAAGCATTAGAAAACATTCAATTGAATCAGGTAATGCGCCGTCAATTATTAGAATCATACCAATTGTATTTATCGTTACACATTAGTGGATTTGGAAAGATGAAGAGTTACGCGATTTTGCAGGAGATATTGCGGTAAATACGCCATGTTGGTGTTTCCAAATATGCCTCTTTTGCAAAACTCCATTCAAAAAACAGCTCAATTATTCATACTTTTTATGCAGAAAAAATATTCTATTCTTTAAAATAATTGTATATTTATAGTTTAATTTATTTAAATTAATTACTATAAAGTGCAATTGAAACTATAGGTGGATGAATACCGTAAACTTATAGCATCGTTTTATAGCAATACCTTATTGCGAAAAGACATACAACCATACCGCTTTGAATGGTCAAATGATTGCAAAAAAAGTTATAATCTATTGTAATTGTATACAAATAGTGTTTAGGGGAGGGCTTAACTATTTCTTAGATGAAAACAGAATGGCAAATACAATTTAGTACAACTTTAAACTGAATAAAGCAAA
>CANHJH010000016.1 GCA_947460365.1 Sphingobacteriia bacterium
AAATTTGTGCACTTTTCTGTTATATTAAATGATGGCAAAGTACCCACATTATTTATTAATGGACGACCAATTAGTCAGGTATATGCTACTACTACACATGCGCATTTATTGGAGTCAAAAGATTCATCCTATACAGCTCCTCATTTTTCTGTTGTTATTCCAACAGCAACTAATTCATTACAATTATCCGGATTGAATCCTACTTGGGATAAAATTTATATTGGTAGCGGAAATAGTGCATTAGTAGATGAAATCAGAATTTGGAATAAGGCTATCGATACCTCCACCATACGAACAGATTTTAAGCGATATATTAGTGGTAATCATCCGAATCTTGTGACGAACCTTTCTGCAAATGAGGGGGTAGGTTTTTATGCGTATGATATGTCTAGAAATGGATTCAGTTACAATAAAAATAACGGACTTTTAAGTGCCGGTGTAATTTGGGTAAATGGTGCGGGTAATACCCCCACATCTGACCAATTAGGGGTATTGGGGGTAACTGATGAAAAAGGTAATTATGAAATAACCGCAATACCTTATTCTGGAACCGGTGAGTCTTTTACCATAACACCGATGTATGGTCAGCATAAGTTCGAAGCCAGTCAACAATTGGTTTTCTTGGGACAAGGTTCTGAAGTAGCTAACAAAATAGATTTTATAGATAAATCTTCCTTTAGCTTCAAAGGAATTGTAATGTATGATTCCAGAGGTGTATTCCCTTCTTTTGTAGATGTTAATAGACTCAAAACACCAGCTACTCCATTTGCCACTTTAAGTGATGGAGATGAATTTGTAAGTGGGCCAGGTATATCGGATGTGGGTTATAATTACTACCAAAAAGGTGATTATAAATACAATAAAGGCGAATATTGGATGAAAAATAATGGTACAGTAGCCAGCCCTGATTACTATTTAGAACGCTATGCTCGTATTTATGTTGAGGGTGCTAATGTGTATGTAGATGGTCAAATAGTACTGGATGCAAATAATTTACCTGTGATAACAGACAAAGAGGGCTATTTTGATGTGAGTGTTCCTATTGGTAATCATGCAATCACTATTAAA
Source organism: Sphingobacteriia bacterium (assembly GCA_947460365.1). Lineage (GTDB taxonomy): Bacteria > Bacteroidota > Bacteroidia > Chitinophagales > Chitinophagaceae > Sediminibacterium. The sequence continues at coordinate 1,069 of CANHJH010000016.1, forward strand.
AAAGATGGACATGGCTTTATTTATGGAGCCAGATTTCCTGCTGAACCTGGTACTTATAAAGAATTTTTTGAAAATTCCAATGAACCGGTAATATTTGTTGATACTACAAGAGTTACAGCTGTAGGTAAAGTAGTTGGGGGTGCAGTGGAAGCAGCTAAAAAAATAGGATTTGGTGGAAATGGTTTTGTTACAAGATCATTAACTGATACAGCCGGCATTAGTAAAACGATTGAAGTGAGCGCGAAAAATAATATAGGTATGGCTCAATTTGTTTTAGGCTACAAACCAAATGGCGCTGCTGCACAACCAACAACAACTACCACGTTTAAAACAAATAAATATTCTGGAGAATATAGGGTAGACTTACTGCCATTAGAGTATGAATTAACTGCAGATAATTTAACCATTATATCAAATACCGATTCAGTTAAATTACTCAAAGCAGGTATTACCGAAACGCTTAATTTCTCCAAGGTAGGGGCTCAAATCATTCCTGAATTTTCATATAAATCTGCTAATACTTTAGATTCCATTTATTTAAAAGGAAATCCTTATCATTATGAAAAAAGTTTCATTTATCGTTCCACGCCAATTCTTCAAGTAACTAAGCAAACATCAGACGAAACAATTAGAGCGGGTGGGGTAGATTATCCCACTACTGATTTTATCATGCCAATTTATACGCAGTTTAATACGTATAAAATAAATTTAAAACGATTTGAAAGCTATATAAATAAGGATAGTCTGAGGATCGTATCGAATGTTCCGGTAAGTGATGGACAGTTAATAGCTACCAATAATTTAGCATTGCCAAATTCAGAATCATTGAATATTGACTCAAGCGATGCAAGCATATTGATTTATTCGTTTAGGGGGGGGATTCCATCAGTTGTTTATCCATTTAATAAAACTATTTCGCTGAAATTCAGGATCAATGATCAGGATTATGCTGTGGTTGGTTTAAAAGATAAAGGAATTATTTTAGGAGGTGCAGCAGATAATAGTCAAACATTTGTTACAGAAGCGCCAGAATTTCCAGCAATTATTTTAAGAGATCCTCCTGGTACAAACAGTCATACTTCAATTGAAAAAGGAACAAGCCTTTCATTTACTACTGAAGCATCTGTGGCACATACTGAAGGTACTACTGATGATATTACTATTTGTAGCGGATTATATTTTGAATTAGCAGGAGGAATGGTCCCCACACCAGCAACTGCGACCGAAGTTTTTAATAATATCAAAGTTGGAATTGGAATTAATAATACTTCAAATAATGGAAAAAGTGTTACTTCGACCTATACGTTTAATAAAACTATTTCTACGAGTGACCAGCCTGATTACAATGGTTCTGATGGAGACTTATATATTGGTAATTCTAAAAACATTTTTTACGGATCATATGATAATATCGAAGCAGATTTAACTGTTCCTAGAAAATATGAAAATGGAGTATACAGAAACCTGGTCGATGGAGAATATTTGAATGTGGGTACCCTAAGTAATCCGATTTATATAAGTAAGCAAAAGGCACTCAGTTTTGTTGATAAACCCACTGAAACTTTTTTTGTTTATTCTCAAAAGCATATTCTATCAACTTTAATTCCTGAGTATGAGACTTTTATTGCTAGTTTATTAAATGGACCAAATCCTGATTCACCCGCGAATGTAAATAAAATAAAACAGTATCAAGAAAAAATAAGGTTGTGGAAAAAAGTAATTTTTGATAATGAAAAAAGTAAGTTCATTGCAAAACATTATCGTTCTATTTATAAAAATAATTTAAATAACATTGTTGATATTTTTAATGCTAGCCTTAAAAATAGTTATGAAGAACAAAGTACTTACGATCCTGTTATAAAAAGTCAATTAAAAAATAAACTAAATGATTCTAAGGCTTTAAAGGATTTGTTGAATGCCAATTTTGAAAAAAATATTTCCTTTGACGCAGGTGTAGGTGAATATAGCCAAAGTGTGGAAACAAATATTGTTAAAGCAAGTTCATATAGTTATAATTTAGTTTTGGATCAAAACATATCTTCTGAAATTAAAAATCTTTTTAATAAGGTTGGTGTAATTTTAAATCTTGGTCTTGCATTTCAGCAGGATATAAGTACTGCTTTAACTCAGGAAAATACCGAAACGACCAATATCAGTTATTTCTTAAAAGATAATGATCCTGGTAATTACCTGAGTGTGGACGTAGTTAATCCTTTCGATGGTAATGGTCCGATATTCTCTACACAAGGTGGTAGATCTTCTTGTCCTTATGAAGGTGCTGAAACATCTAAGTTTTTTCCAGAATCTATGTTTAAGCTTTATTTTAGTGCTTCTAAAGCAAAAACGGATTCTTTAAATAAAATTGAAAGAGCATTAGTCGTAAATGATTCACTTTATAATGTAAATAGAAACAATTACAGCATAAGCCAAAAAGCTCAAAATAGAAATGACAGATCTGTTTTGATTCAACAAAAAAACTTGATTACAGCATCTATCAATAAATTAGATAGCACATTTGAACATAGTTTCGATAATTATCTGGATGACGATAAAGCGCCTTTAGGTTTTGCAACACAACGCGTGGAGGTCCCATTAATGTCGGTTACTGATAATAACAAAACTAATATTGCAGATGGAAAAAATGCTGAATTTGAATTGAAATTATCTAATAATAGTGCCGCAGGTCAGGATGCAGACTTTAAACTAATAGTTGATAATACTACCAATCCAAATAATGCATTAATCAATATTGAACCAAATGGCACTATTGTTCATGTTCCTTTTGGTCAAACGGTTATTTATAAAATGACCCTTGGTAAATCTATTTCTGATGTATATGAGTACAATAACATTAAGGTAAGATTAGAGTCTCTTTGCGATGGGGAAGATGTTTGTGACTCTGTAAGAGTCTCTGCTAAGTTTGTGCCTTCTTGTTCTGAGGTAAGCATCAGTGCCCCTTTAACTAATTGGGTTTACAATAGAGAAAAAGCATATAATCCAGATAAAACAACAAAACCTTTATTAATCAATTTAACAGGGTTTAATTCAAGTTTCGCAGGATTCCAAAAAATTGATTTAGAGTATCGTTCTGTAAATGAGCCTAATTGGACAAGATTACAAACGTATTATTCTACACAGAATTATTTAGACCAAGCAACTGAAGCTGATAAAAAAGTGTTGATTGGTGCTAATACTACATTGTCGCATTCATTTAATATGGCTAATCCTATTTTACTGGATGGCTATTATGAAATTAGGGCTAGAAGTTCTTGCGTTAATGGTACAGGATTTATTTCTGAAGTTAGTAAAGGGAAAGTGGATTTAAATGCTCCGGTTAAATTCGGTACACCTACCCCTACAGATGGAATTCTAGGGCCTGGTGAAGATTTGAAAGTAAGTTTTAATGAACCTGTTTCTTATAATACGGCTACAAGTTTAATTGAAATTAAAGGGCAAACCAATCAGTTACAGATTGATCATAATGTTTCGCTGTATTTTCAAGGTGCCAACAACACTGCCATAATTAATAATCCTAAAATAGTAACAGGTGATTTTACGCTGGAATGCTGGATGAAAAATTATGTTGGTAATATTGGAGTAATACTCAATCAAAATGGCGGAATAAAAATCAATTTGAATAATGACCAAATTCAGTTTAAAATTGGCGGTATAATTGTCGATGGCATTATTCCAACAGACGAAATCTTCCATCATTATACATTTACACATAAGAATAGTACCGGGGAGGTTTATATTTTTATGGATGACAAAGTAATTGGTAGTGTAACAGGAACTGCTAATGTGCAGTTCGGAAATAATGAGCCTTTGGTAATAGGAGGTAATACGTTTAATGGGAACATACATGACTTGCGTATTTGGAATAAAACAATATCGCTAACTGATGCATACGCAAAAATGTATGTGAAGTTAAGTGGTAATGAAGCTGGTTTAGTAGGCTATTGGCCAATGGATGAAGGAAGAGGAATTATTGCAAATGATAAGTCAAGGTATAAACATGCTGAATTAAAAGCATCATGGGATATTAAACCTAAAGGCACTTCTTATTCTTTTAGTAATGGTCAATATTTGTTATTAGATAATGTTACCTATGCGCAGTTAACAAATGAGATGGATGCTACCATTTCATTTTGGCTGAAAACTCCTACTGCACAGGAAGCAACCATATTTTCTAATGGGAAAGGAGATGGCACTGATATAAATCAACCTGATGGATTGGATAATAAATGGGCTATCAATATGAATAGTACCGGTAATTTAACTTTCAATAGTGAAGGAAGACAATACACACTTACTAATAAATCTTTAGCTGATGATGCCTGGCATCATGTAAGTTTATTGTTCAATAGACAAGGGGCATTAAAAACTTATATAGATGCAGTTGCGGTTACCTCGAATAATATGACTAACATTGGTGGTTTCTCCGGGAATAAAATATGGTTAGGAGCAAGAGGGGCAACAGATTTAGCTGGTGTGGTAACAATTGATCGAAATTTCAACGGTAAAATCGATGAATTTCAATTGTGGAATACTTTGAGAAATGAAGAACAAATATTCAGAGATCGCTATTTTGAAGTAGATGCAGAAAGTATTGGATTGCTGTTATATGCCAGAATGAATCAACCAGATCCTGCTAATAATAATGGACCTAAATATTATCATGCATATAGCAGTAATACAGTAATATCTAGTAATGCTAAGCTAAACATCGGTACAGTAAATTACGCGGAGGATGCACCTCCAATTAAACCTGAAAGAACCCTCATTAGTTTTAAAGTAAATAGGGTTTTAAATGGTAGTGATATGATTATTGAACCGGAAGTTACAGACATCGCATCATTAGAAGGTCAGGTATTAGATATCACCGTTCACAGAATGTACGATGCTTCTAATAACGAACAAGAATCTCCAATTACCTGGACCGCCTATTACAGACGTAATGAAGTGAGTTGGTTTGCTGAAGGATATAATGATATTGTAGACATCGTTAAAGCTGCAGGTGCAATTAAATCTTTCGAAATTACCTTACTCAACAAAGGGGGTAAAACACATCCGTTTACTATTTCAAATTTACCTAAGTGGCTTAGTTTAAGTCAAACTACCGGAACAATTGCGCCGGATAGTAAAATTATTATAGTAGCTACAATTGATAAAGATTATGCAAATGGAGAATACATCGAAAACTTAAATTTGCAAACAGACTTTGGTTACGACGAAAAAATGCAGGTTAAATTAAGAGTGTTAGCCAAAGATCCCAATTGGTCAGTGAATCCTGCCGATTTCGATAAAAGCATGACCATTGTTGGAAGGATAAAAGTAGACGAAATATTCTCGGAAGATGCTTATGATCAAATTGCAGCTTTCAGCAATGACACTGTAGTAGGTGTTGCTAAGTTGGTTTATAATGCAGCTTATAAGCAGTACTACACTTTCTTGTCTGTTTATAGTAATGGAGCGTCCGGTAAACCATTGACCTTTAAAATTTGGAATGCAGCACAGGGTAAGATTCTAGGCGCTTCAATCGATGGAAGATTAACCATCAATTTCCAGGATAATGACATAATTGGATCATTAAGTAATCCAATAATTTTTGCAAATAGCAATTTAATTGAACAAAACATTGCTTTAAATAAAGGATGGTCTTGGATTTCGATGAATGTAAATGATCCAAATTTTATTAATTTAAATCAGCTGACTAAAAATTTACAGTTAGCAACCAACGATCGGATAATAAATGGGGTTGATCAGGAAGTATATTCTAAAAATGTTAATCCTGCAACCTGGTCAGGAACAATTAACAGGTTAGGCTTATCGGCTTCTAAGATGTATAAAGTTTTTATGGCTCATGCGCAAACTTTAACGATAAAAGGTACTGCAGTTGATATAGCAAATTATACTTTCCCTGTTAATGTAAATTGGAATTGGTTCCCATTCCCGCTCCCGGGTAATCGATTAACTTCTGAGTCGCTAGCTTATTTAGATGCTTCTGACGGCGATGTGATTAAGTCTCAAAACTTATTTGCAATTTTTGATCCCAAACTTGGATGGACTGGTACATTAAAATATCTTGAGCCAGGCAAAGGTTACATGCTTAAATCGGCAAAAGCTCAATCCTTTAAATTCCCGACTTATTTAGTAAATAATTTAGGAATTAATCAACCTGTACTAGGTACCTGGAATGATAATAAAATCAAAAATTTTAGTGTTAATACCGTTCAATCAAGTGCTGTAGGTGAGCCGATTGGCGTAATTCAAACAGCTCTAAAAGAGGAGTTTAAGCAATATAGTCAGAACATGAATGCCGTAGTATTAATGCCAGATGGTTATAACGAGTTGACCGTTTATGACGAAACCGGTACATTAAAAGGTATTGCTTCGCGTGAAAAAAATAGTGAACTAAGCTTTATTACTATTTATGGCGATAAGTCTCAATTATTAAGTTTCTATATTGGAGACGGATTCAACAGGAAGAAAACAACAAATTCTTTTGGCTTTATTGGTAATGAAGTGTTAGGTACTATTTCTAAACCAGTTATACTGGGATTACCTTCAGAGAATATGCGGAATTATCCTAATCCGTTTGCAAATGACTTTATAATTGAACTGAATGCAGAAAAGAGCCAAAATGCATCGATAAGAATCTATACAGTTACTGGTCAATTAGTTTTTGATAAACTTCAACCTGTTGAAATTGGCAAAAATAAAATAAAAATAATACCTAATATACCAGATGGAACTTATTTGTTGCAAATACAAATGAATGGGCAAACAGTATTAAACAAAATGTTTAAGCAATCTGTATTAAACTAATAAAGAAAGAAAGGTTTATGATGTTAAAAGAGTTCAAAAGAAGAATGCAACAGCAATTTAGTCTTTCATTGCTGTTGCTATTGTTTGGAGCAAATAGAATTATTGCTCAATCTCCTAATTGGGCTGTTAATGCAAATGATTTTCAGTATACCATGACCTTTGTTGGCTTTTTAAATGTGGATGGACGGACTTTAGCTAATACAAATGATAAGGTTGCAGCATTTGTAAATGGAAAATGTAGAGGAGTGGCTAATTTAATTTATGTTGACAATCAAAAAAGATATTATGCATATTTAACAGTGTTCTCTAATATTGAAAATGAAATCGTAAATTTTAAAATTTACGATTCAGAAAAAAATGTAGTTAAAGATGTAAGTAAGACTAAGTTTTTTACCAGTAATCAACATTTTGGCAACTTATTTCAGGCTTATAGTTTTGCTAACCCGGCATTAAGTTCGGCTGCTGATATTGTAGATTTTAATTTTAAAAATATCATTCGTAAAAATATCATATTTGATTCCACTAAAATTAGTGTTTATTTAGATAAGCAAGCCGATGTAACAGCGATGAATACTGTTTTTTCATTGAGTACTGGCGCTAATGCTTTCATAGAAACTAATCCGTTAATTTCAGGTTCAAATGCTGTTAATTTTACCAATCCTGTTTTGGTACAGGTAAGATCCGAAGATGAGTCAGTGGTTAAAGATTGGATGGTTTCGATTAAACAGGCAATAACTTATTATAGAAAAAATGTTGTTTGTTACGCTAAAGGGGAAATTAAAGTAGTTTACCCTGTTGACGGGGCTGTAGTTTCGATTGAGCTAAATGGCCAATTTTTTGTATCACAGCCTATTTCTAAGGGACAAACTATTTTTACCAATTTAGATGCAGGCACTTATAAAGTAAAAGTAGACGGAGTTACAAAAGAAATTATTATTGCTCAATAAAATTTTAAGTATAGAATATGTATAGTTACATAGCACAATATAGAAATACCACGAATTTTAAATTCAATAATCTTGTTTTTTTATTTTCTCTTATTGTAGCGTTATCATCATGCAAAAAAGAACTTTCAGAAACGGAAACCATTCCTTTTGCAATTACACCTACAAGTATTTCATTTGTATATGAAGATGGTAGTGATATAAAACCAGGATCTTGTATTAATCCGAGTAACAATTATGCTATTGCAATAAATGCAAATTTAACTGGGATAGATACTTCTGGTAAAGGCCTATCCATCAAGTACTCTTTTAATAATGTACCTGGTGAAGTTACTTTTTTAAATTCTGGCGTTAAAATTGTTAATGTAAAACTTGTCAATGGCACAAATCTGGCACAAATAACAGGTACTAAGCAAGAAGCAAGTTTAATCTATAAAGTTCAAGAATTTGAGTTAGTTGAATAACTAGTTTTTCTTAAAATAATGTTCAATAATTTGATTAGTGAACATTTGACTTCCTTTATAATTCAAGTGCGTGTGATTATAAAATAAAGTTGAGTCATTATAATTAATATTATTAAAATCATGAAATTCTAAATTATACTTGCTCACATAATTTAGTAATACTTCCGTATTATTTTTCAATCTTTTATTATAGGAAGTCCATGATTGTGGTGGATGAAATAGATGAAGTTTTATATCATTAGTTTGACAATAGATTCTAAATGAATCGATATAGTTGATGTTTTTTGAATTGTAGTTATAAATCAAAGGCTTTTCCCATATTGCATTCCACATTTTATTTTCATTCCACTTATAATACATAGGGGCATAATTATACTTGTAAGTTTTACTATCAACCCAATTATAGTTTTGAATTCCGGTAATATGTGCATATAAAACTTCTTGATTGTGGTAATAACGGATTAAAGGGATATATGTATCAATATCATTAAATCCAAATTCATCCTTAAATAAATTGTTTAATTTTAATGGATTATGATACACATATGTTAAATAATTTTCTTTACCATAAAATGATTTACTATAAATATTAGAAATGAATTTACTATCGAATTGTAAGAATATTTCTTTTGGATCAGTATTGGTTTTCAAATATTGTTTATACTTGTACCATAATATATTTGCACCTCTGCCATCTTGTGTTATATTATAAACTTTAAAATTAGTTTTATTGCTAATTAATTCAGCATCTATTTGAACCCAAACCCTCGAGTTTCCAATAAATAGCATGTCATTATTTTTGTTGATATTGCTATTCCAATTATCATGTGATAAAAATTGTTTACTGTCAGTATTTTTATCTATTACAGCCTCAAGCAAAAATGATAATAATACAATAATTATTAAAAGTACTATTAGTAGCTTAGATAGTTTAATGATAAACTTTTTCATAATTTATATATTCTTATAAATTTTGTAGAAATATTTTAATTACTCTACTTGTCTTTTTTTACCCTTTTATCTTTATAAAAAATTTATTTACTTAAAATTGAAAATAAATAAAATTCTTATTACTACCGCTTCTTATGATCATTAATGAAATGATTAAAATAGAAAATGTTATATACGTACTATATTTAATTAAACGAGATTCTATCATTCTTAATTTTCTTTCATCTCTTCTTAAAAACCAATCTATTGTTATTAACGGTATAATGTAAATAAACATATTTGTATAAAGTAAAAATTCACCAGGAAATTCAAAATTGGTGAATATTCCCTTAATGTAGTTTATTGCATCATTTACGCTTCTATTTCTAAAAAAAATTCTGGAGAAGCTTATGAATCCAAACGTTGATAACATTTGTAACAGCTCTTTTATTGTAGGCAGTTTTCTATTTACGGCTACAATTTCTTTTTCATAGGTTGTATTTGTATTAAAAATCAATATTGGCAAGTAACCACATGCGTTTATAGCTCCCCAAATTATATAATTCCAACCTGCTCCATGCCAGAATCCGCTAATTAAAAAAATGATTAATACATTTTGAATGCTTATTAATTTTCCTTTTTTAGAACCACCAAGTGGAATATATAAATAGTCTCTAAACCAGGAGGTTAATGAAATATGCCATCTTCTCCAAAATTCTGCCACATTTCTTGAAAAGTAGGGAAACTTAAAGTTACTAAGTAATTCAAATCCAAAAAGTTTTGCAGTGCCGATTGCAATATCTGTGTAACCACTAAAGTCGCCATATATTTGGATGCTAAAACCGATTACACCAAGAATTAAGGTTAAAGAGTTGTGGGCCGAATAATTATTAAATATTTCGTCTACATAAAATGCAATGCTGTCTGCGATAACTACTTTTTTAAACATCCCCCACAGTATTAATCTGCAGCCTTCTACCGCCTGGCTATAATTAAATATTCTTTTAGTTTTTATTTGAGGTAAAAGGTGATTAGATCGTTCAATAGGTCCGGATACTAATAATGGAAAAAAACAAATAAAAACTGCGTATTCAATAATCTTATTAACCGGTTTCCTTGCTCCCTTGTGTACATCAAATAGGTACGACATTCCATGAAAAGTATAAAATGAAATACCTACCGGTAACCCAATTTCTAGTAATATTGGATTAATGTGTATTCCAATTTCATGGCCAACTTTTTGAAATTGACTGGCAAAAAAATTGTAATATTTAAATAAGCCAAGTATTCCAAAATTAGTTATTACAGCAATCCAGAGAAAAATTTTTGCTTTTGTTTTATTGTCGGATGACACACCAAATCCATATGCATAATTCATTAATGTTGATGCGCCAAGTAAAATGAGAAACTTCCAACTCCACCATCCATAGAAACAACAGCTGGCTATTAATATTATTATATTCTGATTGTTTACCCTTTTACTAAATAAAAACCAATATAGAATAAACACTATTGGTAAAAAGATGAAATATTCGGGAGAATTAAATAGCATCAGTTTAACTTAGGATATTTATAATTAAAAGCTTTATAATTCAACAAGTTAAACCGTTTTAGCAATAAATAGAATTATATTTAAATTAAAAAATTAAAATACTCAATTATATTAATATTTTAATTCGGAGTATTTAAATATGGTAACACCCCGCAATTAAATCCTAACACCTTTTACTGTCCAAATCCTTGATTATATTAAAAATATTTTTATTTCACACTTTTGTCGGACAGTAGTGATATGATATATATTATTGGGTTACTTTTCAAAGTAACGTTCAATTAGAAGATTGGTAAAAATTGAACTTCCTAAGTTATTTAAGTGAGTATGGTTGTAAAATAAAGTAGAATCATTGAAAATTATACTATTAAAATCATGATAATCTATTTGATGTTTCATGATATAATTAAGTAACTCATCTTTATCTTTTTGGCTGATTATTTCGTATGAGGAGTAAGAAATTGGCGGATAAAATAAGTGCAGTTTTACGTTATTAAGCTGACAATATATTCTAAAAGAGTCTGCATAGTTAAGATGCAGGGTATTGTAATCTTTTTTTAAAGGATAATTCCAGGGAGAATTGGGTTCATCAACAGATTTAAATTCGTTCCAATTTGCCTTCTGACCTTCATATCCGTATTGGTAAGACTTTTTTGTGTGCTGCAAATCACAGTTTGTCTTTCCTGTAATGTGAGAATAAAAAACTGAAGGATACCCATAATACCTGATTATTGGAATGTGTGTATCAAACTCAGTAAAACCAACTTCTTTCTGAAATAGTTCATTTAAATTTAGTGGATTCTTATATATATAAGTTAAAAAATTCTCTTTTTCTGGCCATGGTTTTTTATAAAGGTCAGAAATGAATTTATTATCAAATTGAAGAAATAAATCTTTCGGGGGCGCATTGTATTTTAAATAATTTTGAAATTTATACCAAAGAAATTTTATCGATTTTGAATTTTGAGTTAAATTATATGCTTTTGAATTAGTTTTATTACTAATAAGTTCCGCATTTATATGTGCCCAAACTCTTGAATTACCCAGGAACAATATTTGATAATTTTCATTCACTTTACTTGTCCAATCTGCATGAAACATAAATTGCTTACCCTTTATATTCTCTTTGATAATCATTTCAAGGCAGAACGCAATTAATAGTATCAGTATAAAAAAAAATCCGAAAAATTTTGAAAATTTTACTATGAATCTTTTCATAATTAAAATTGAAAATAAATAAAATTAGTAGCATCTTTTTCTCTTAGGAATAGTGTCGACAAAATAATCATGGTAAACAAAAAGTAGAGTATATATCGAAGGATTTTGTTATGTGGCATTTTCAATTTTCTTTCATCCTTTCTAAACCACCAATCTAATACAATAAATGGAGCTGTAACATAAACTATATTAATATAAAATAAAAACTCACCCGGATGGTTATGGTTAGTAAAAATTCTTTGTATGTATCTAAATGCATCTGTTACACTTTGACTTCTAAAAAAAATTTTTGAAAAAGCGATAAACCCAAAAGTGGTTAGCATTTGGAAAAATTCCTTTAATGTTGGTAGAGTTTTATTTTCTGCTATTATTTCATTAACATACATTCTGTTTTTATTAAATAAAAGTAGCGGCAAAAAACCAATTGCATTAATGAGTCCCCATAAAATAAAAGTCCAGTTTGCACCATGCCATAATCCACTTACAATGAAAATGATAAATGTATTCCTGATAACAATATTTTTTCCATTTTTTGATCCTCCAAGTGGAATATATAAATAGTCTCTGAACCAAGATGTTAGAGAGATATGCCACTTTCTCCAAAATTCAGCAACATTTCTCGAGAAAAATGGAAATTTAAAGTTGCTTAATAATTCAAATCCCAAAAGCTTAGCACTCCCAATTGCAATATCTGTATATCCACTGAAATCACAATAGATTTGAAAAGTGTAACCTATGGCTCCTAAAATTAATGTAGTTGAACTATGTATTTGATAATGGCCAAATATTTCATCTACCGATATCGCGATAGTATCTGCCACTACCACTTTTTTAAACATACCCCAAAGTATTAGTTTACATCCTTCAACGGCTTGCGTGTATCTAAAAAATCTTTTTGTTTGAACCTGTGGTAAAAGATGATTAGCTCTTTCTATTGGGCCAGCTACTAGCAGTGGAAAAAAACAAACAAATACTGCATATTCTATAAAATTTTTTACGGGTTTCCTCGTACCTCTGTAAATGTCGAATACGTATGATATTCCGTGAAAGGTATAAAATGATATACCAATTGGTAAAGCAATTTGTAAAATAATTGGATCTAGATGCATGCCAATCATTTCAGCACCTTGCCGAATTTGATCAGCAAAAAAATTATAGTATTTAAAAATCCCAAGAATACCCAAATTATTGATCAGGGCTATCTTAAGAAATAGTTTTGCTTTTTTCTTATTATCTGAAGCTACAGCAAAACCAAATAAATAATCTACAATAGTTGATATTGCCAGCAAAAAGAGAAATTTCCAACTCCACCATCCATAAAAACAATAGCTGGCTATTAATATTAGTATATTCTGATTTTTTACACTTTTACTAAACAAAAACCAATATAGTATAAATACTATTGGCAAAAAGATGAAATATTCGGGAGAATTAAATAGCATCAGTTTAACTTAGGAATAATATCAATAATCAATACAATAATGCAAAATAAAAGATTTTATTATGTTGATTCCCAATTTTTTTCGAATAAAATCATAACAAATTTGTATGCTTGTCAATATTAATTTAAATTAAAATTGGTGATAATCTTAATTTACCGTACATTTGCATTCTAATCAAACATCGCGAGATAGAGCAGCGGTAGCTCGTCGGGCTCATAACCCGAAGGTCGGAGGTTCGATCCCTTCTCTCGCAACACTTTAACTCAAAAAGCCTCAATAGAGGCTTTTTTATTTTAACTTCGCATCATGAAATCCGGCTTTGTAAACATTTTTGGCAGACCTAATGCCGGCAAAAGCACCTTATTAAATGCGCTTATCGGTGAAAAAATGGCTATTGTTTCCCCCAAAGTGCAAACAACCCGTCATCGAATCAAAGCTTTTTTAAATAAACCAGGAGAATACCAGATTATTTTTTCTGATACGCCAGGAATTATCGATCCCAAATATAAGCTCCATCAAAAAATGATGGATACAGTTAAAGGAGCACTGGAAGATGCCGATTTGGCATTACTGATGGTTGATGCCAACGAATCTTTTGAAGAGTGTGACGCAATATTTTCTTCCTTAAAGTTAAAAGTACCGGCATTAATTGTATTGAATAAAATTGATATCGCCGGAAATGGTAGAATTGCTTTGGCCGAATCTTTTTTCAGCGATAAACCCTACTGCAAAAAAATAATTAAAATAGGCGCACTGGAAAAACTTCACCTCAACAAATTACTGCATGCAATTGTTGAAATGCTTCCGGAAGGCGTACCCTTTTACAGCGAAGAAGACCTAAGTGATTTGCCTACCAAATTTTTTGTTGCTGAAATGATTCGGGAAAAAATATATGAATTATTTGCTGATGAAATTCCCTACCATACCGCAGTAATGGTAAATGAATTCAAAGAGAAAGAATCACTGATTAAAATTCAGGCAGATATTATAGTGCATCGGGAAACCCAAAAAGCAATAATCATCGGTGAAAAAGGAAAAATGATTCGTCAGATCGGAATGGACGCCCGCAGAGACATTGAAATATTTCTGCAGCAAAAAATATTTTTAGAGCTATTTGTGAAAGTTAGACCCAAATGGCGCGATAATGATTTACAACTAAAAGAATATGGCTACCAGTAAAAGGTAGCTGATTACCTCATCTTTATAATACAATTCATGAGTTATACCGTAGCAATAGTAGGAAGGCCTAATGTAGGCAAAAGCACTTTTTTTAATAGATTATTGGAACAGCGAAAGGCCATTGTAGATGATATTAGTGGCGTTACACGTGATAGACAATATGGCGTTGCAGATTGGAATGGAAAGGTATTTAACCTCATAGATACAGGCGGTTTTGTTCCTCAAAGTGAGGATATTTTTGAAACTGAAATTCGCAAACAAGTTAAAATTGCAATAGACGAAGCCAATGCCATCATTTTTATGGTGGATGTAGCAACCGGAATTACTGATTTGGATGAATCAATGGCAGACTTGTTGCGCCGAAGTAGTAAACCCGTTTTTGTTGTGGTTAACAAAGTAGATAATGGAACCCGTGAATTAGAAGCAACTGAATTTTATAGCCTTGGATTTGATAATACCTTTTTCTTGAGCAGTATTTCAGGTAGCGGAACCGGAGACCTATTAGATGCAGTTGTAGAAAATATTTCTGTTCCGGAAGCCGAAGATACCACCCGCGAAAATGAACTTCCCAAATTTGCAATTATCGGTCAGCCTAATGTAGGTAAATCCTCTTTACTTAATGCTTTGATAGGAGAAGAGCGAACTATTGTAAGTGATATTGCAGGCACTACCCGCGATACAATTCACACCCATTATAAGCTTTTTCAGAAAGAATTTATGCTGATTGATACCGCCGGTATTCGTAAAAAAAGCAAAGAAAAAGATGACCTCGAATTTTATTCTATCATTCGTGCAATTAAGGCGATGGATGAAGCAGATGTTTGTTTGTTAGTTATAGATGCGCATAAAGGAATAACTGCTCAAGACATAACCATTTTTAGCTTGGCTGCCCGAAAAGGAAAGGGGATTGTTGTGTTGGTGAATAAGTGGGATTTGGTTGAAAAAGAAACCAATACAGCAAGAGATTATGAAAAAGTACTCAAACAAAAATTAGCACCTTTTAACGATGTACCTATTTTATTTATCTCTGTAACAGAAAAAACCAGGATTTTTAAAGCTATTGAGTTGGGATTAGCAGTGTATGAAAGTAAAATGAGAAAAATACCAACCTCTCAATTAAATGAAGTAATGCTGAAAGCCGTTGCAAGTTACCATGCACCTGTTGTACGCGGTCATTCAATAAAAATTAAATTTGTTACACAATTGCCTACGGCTGTACCTTCTTTTGCTTTCTTTACCAATTTCCCCGATGACATTAAAATGCCTTACAAAAACTACTTAGAAAATCAATTAAGAGCAAATTTTGACTTTAAAGGGGTTCCAATAAGAATATTTTTCAGAAAAAAATAAAAAATATTAGTTAAATTTTGGAAAATTACGCTGGTACATTATCTTTGCCACCATTCAAAAACCAAAAAAACAAGTACAAATGAAAAAAGTATTCGCAATTCTAGCTGTAGCAGGTTTAATGACTGCTTGTAACAATGCTGAAAAAACTGAAGCTCCTGCTGACTCAACTGCTGTTACAGTAGATTCTACTGCTGCTCCTGTTGATTCTGCTGCTGCTGCTGCTGACACAACAGCTGTTAAAGCTGATTCTGCTGCAAAGAAATAAGTAAATACTAAGTACTCGTTACTTTATATTACTTCTTGCAAGAAGAAAGTCCTCCCGGTACATTTATCGGGAGGACTTTTTTTGTACCGGTTATTGGCACCTAATGCCAATTAAAGTAATGGCATTAATATTGTCTATATTCTCTAGCTGTATTTACGAATATGCTTTTTAAGTTTTGTATGACACTTTGACCAATAAAATGATATGTTGAAAGAGAAATTGCCTTTTAGTCTTGCAGATGACACCGATTTTATGCCGATAATTCCGATGAATGAACAGGAAAGCGATCAGGATAAAGCAATGGTGATACCCAATGAATTACCAATCCTCCCGTTAAGAAATACAGTATTATTCCCTGGAGTTGTTTTACCTATAACTGTTGGAAGAGATAAAAGCATCAATGCGGTTACCGATGTATATAAAACGGACAAGCTTATAGGGGTAATCGCTCAAAAAGACGCCAATATTGAAGAGCCGCAACCTCATGACCTTTGTAGAATTGGTACAGTAGCTAAAATAGTTAAGCTGATTAAAATGCCCGATGGTGGAACAACCATCATTATACAAGGGAAAAAGCGTTTTGAATGGCTTGAGATGATTACAGATGACCCTTATTTCAAAGCATCTATTAGTCTCTTTACAGAAGAAGATGCCCCGGAAACAGCCGATTTTAATGCATATATCAGCTCTATTAAAGACTTGGCCACTCAAATTATTCAACTTTCGCCTAATCTGCCAACTGAAGCATCTATTATCTTGAAAAGTATCGAAAATCCGGCTTTTCTGATCAGCTTTGTAAGCAGCAATCTGAATAGTGATATTACCGAAAAGCAAGCTTTATTGGAAATTCATGACATTAAAGAAAGAGCGGACAAATTGATCCATATTCTTCAGCGCGAACTCCAATTTGCTGAGTTGAAAGATAAGGTAACCAATAAAACCAGAACTGAATTAG
Organism: Sphingobacteriia bacterium; assembly: GCA_947460365.1. GTDB lineage: Bacteria > Bacteroidota > Bacteroidia > Chitinophagales > Chitinophagaceae > Sediminibacterium. The sequence continues at coordinate 18,196 of CANHJH010000016.1, forward strand.
ATAAGCAACAACGCGACTATTTCTTACAGCAACAACTTAAAAGTATCAAAGAAGAATTGGGCGGAGACTCCAATGAAAGAGAAATTGCGGAAATGAAGAAAAAGGCAGAAGCCAAAAAATGGCCCGATGCTGCAAAGTCTGCATTTAATGCCGGGATACAAAAGCTCGAAAGAATGCATCCATCCACACCGGATTATTCTATTGTGTATAACCACCTCGACCTGATGCTTGATTTACCATGGGATGAGCATACATCAGATAACTATGATTTGAAAAATGCAAAAAAAATTCTGGATATCGACCACTATGGAATGACAAAAATCAAAAGCAGAATCCTAGAATATCTGGCAGTGCTTAAACTAAAGGGTGATATGAAAAGCCCAATCCTATGCTTTTTAGGCCCTCCAGGTATTGGTAAAACTTCTTTAGGACGTTCCATTGCCCATGCTATCGGAAGAAAATATGTGAGATTAAGTTTGGGAGGTGTGCATGACGAAAGTGAAATCCGAGGGCATCGAAAAACCTATATTGGAGCAATGCCGGGCAGAATTATACAAAATATTCGAAAATGTAAATCATCTAATCCGGTAATGATATTAGATGAGATAGATAAAATTGGTAACGATTTTAGAGGCGATCCTTCTTCTTCCTTGTTGGAAGTGCTCGATCCTGAACAAAATCATACTTTTTATGATAATTATTTAGAACTTGAATATGATTTAAGTAAAGTGCTATTTATAGCCACCGCTAATAATATTCAAAATATTCAGCCCGCTTTGCGTGACCGCCTTGAAATCATTGATTTGAGTGGTTATGCTATTGAAGAAAAGATAGAAATTGCAAAAAGACATCTTTTACCCAAACAAAAAGAAGCACATGGGTTAGATAAAGTAGATATTAAAATAAATGATAAAGTACTCGAGAAAATAATAGAACAATATACCAGAGAAAGTGGTGTTCGTGAACTAGACAGACAATTGGCCTCCATCATGCGCTTTTTGGCAAAAGAATTAGCACTTAAAAATAAAGTAAAATCTACTGTATCTGCTAATGATGTGGAAACCATACTGGGACACGCTAAATACAACAATGAAATATACAAGATTGCCAATATGCCAGGGGTAGTAGTAGGGTTGGCCTGGACTTACGTTGGTGGTGATATCCTTTTTATCGAAACGATTTTAAGTGATGGGAAAGGGGAACTCAAACTAACCGGAAACTTAGGTAACGTAATGAAAGAAAGTGCTACAACTGCATTGAGTTTCATTCAGGCCAATGCCAAAAAGATGGGAATTGATGCTGAATTGTTCCAGAAAAAAAATATACATATTCACGTACCTGAAGGCGCAGTCCCAAAAGATGGGCCAAGTGCAGGTATAACCATGCTCACCTCTTTAACCTCTGCCTTCACAGGTAGAAAAGTAAAACCTTTTCTGGCGATGACAGGAGAAATAACCCTTCGTGGTCAGGTATTACCGGTGGGTGGTATTAAAGAAAAAGTATTAGCAGCAAAACGCGCGGGTTTAAAAGAAATCGTACTCTGCTATTTAAATCAAAAAGATGTAGATGAAATAGATCCTGAGTTTATAAAAGGGGTAACATTTCATTATGTGAAAACTATGCAGCAAGTAATTGATATTGCATTGGTTTAATTAAAATTTAAATGCAGAATTTGTTTAGCTTTATTGCTACATGTTTAATTGGTATAAATTAATAATAGCTTGTTTATGCATTACCACCAACGGGTTTTCCCAAACACTTGGTGGTAATGCTGTTTTTAATTTTATTTCTCAGCCCAATTCGGCACAACTCGCCGCTTTAGGCGGGGTAAACGTTTCAGCCATTTCAAATGATGTTGGAATGGCTTTTCACGCACCTTCACTGCTGAGAAAAGAAATGGATCAACAATTTAATACTTCCGCTAACTCCTTTATTGCGGACATAAGTCAATATTCACTTACCTGTGCAAAACATTTTCCCATAGCTAAATTAAATATCGGAGCAGGTATTCATTACTTCAATTATGGTAATATCAACCAAACAGATATTTATGGGAATAGCCTAGGGACTTTTAAGCCGAATGATTATGTTATTCAAGTTATAGCGTCAAAAAATTATAAAAATCATTTTAGAATAGGTACTACAATAAAATTTATTCACTCCAATTATGGTCTATATCGTTCGGCAGGAGTGGCTGCTGATGTGGGACTAACCTATTATAATGATGCTACTCAATTACAATCCACTTTAGTTATAAAAAACATAGGTAGTCAGTTAAATTCGTATTCAAATGATGGCATTAAAGAAGAATTGCCTTTTGATATTCAATTTGGTATTAGTAAAAAACTGATCAATGCCCCATTGCAGTTTTCCCTAACTGCACATCATCTTCAGCAATTAAACATCTATTATAATGATACTTTATACAACTTATCTGAAGGAATAATTGACAGTAAAGGATTGGCTCAAAAAATCTTTACTCATTTAGTTCTTGCAACGCAGTGCTATTTAACAGATCGTCTGGAACTCACTGCTGGCCTTAATTTAATGCGTAGGCAAGAACTAAATAATTACGGCGTTTCTAGCGGGTTGAATGGATTTTCATTTGGAGCCGGAGTCTTTTTAAAAAAATTACATGTTCGATACGCAACCGGATTCTATCAACGAAATTTGTTTCATCAGTTTTCTTTGAATTTTAATATTGCCGGAAACCCGTTATAATAAAATATTTGCTGCAAATTAAAACCTCCTGTATTATATATACTGAAGGTTTTAATAAGGATAAACTATTTTATTATAAATCAAACTTAATGCCTTGAGCCAGTGGCAAATGTGATCCCCAATTAATGGTATTGGTTTGTCTGCGCATATATGCTTTCCATGCATCGCTTCCACTTTCTCTTCCGCCACCTGTTTCTTTCTCTCCTCCAAAAGCGCCACCAATTTCAGCACCGCTCGTGCCTATGTTCACATTGGCAATTCCGCAATCGCTTCCGCTTGCAGATAAAAACTGTTCTGCTTCACGGATATTCAAAGTCATAATTGCAGACGATAATCCTTGCGGAACATTATTTTGCATGGCAATCGCTTCCTCTAAAGAGGAATATTTCATTACATATAATATTGGGGCAAATGTTTCATGTTGTACAATAGCTAATTCATTGGTTACTTCCGCAATGCATGGTTTAACGTAACAATTACTTTCTATTGTATCATCATGATAAATGCCCCCCTCCACTATAAATTTACCCCCTTGTTGTTTACACTGTTCTATTGAATTTAGATACATTTCTACAGCTTGTTGATCTATTAATGGACCAACATGGTTGTTTGTATTCAATGGATTACCAATCTTCAATTGCTGATAGGCTTTAGATAATTTGGTTGTAAAGGTATCATACACCGATTCGTGAATAATCAATCTTCGGGTAGTTGTACAACGTTGTCCGGCAGTGCCTACTGCGCCAAAAACCGCACCAATCAGCGACATATCTAAATCCGCATGTTGCGAAACAATAATTGCATTATTCCCTCCCAATTCTAAAATAGATTTACCAAGTCTTCCCGCAACAGCCGTGCTGATAGCTTTACCCATGCGTGTAGAACCTGTAGCAGATATAAGTGGCAAACGATGGTCATTACTCATCCATTCACCAACAGCCCGATCGCCTTGTATTAAACAATTAACACCTTCCGGAACATTGTTTTTCGAAAAAATCTCACTCACTATATTTTGAACAGCGATGCCACATAATGGGGTCTTTTCACTGGGCTTCCAAATAGTGGTATTTCCACAAATCCAGGCTAAAGCAGCATTCCAACTCCAAACTGCAACCGGGAAGTTAAAGGCCGAAATAATTCCTACTACTCCTAATGGGTGCCATTGCTCATACATTCTGTGAAGTGGCCGTTCACTGTGCATGCTTAATCCATATAATTGGCGGGATAGGCCTACTGCAAAATCACAGATATCAATCATTTCTTGTACTTCACCATATCCTTCTTGCAAACTCTTGCCCATTTCATAACTTACCAGTTTCCCTAAAGCTTCTTTATTTTGTCTTAATGCTTCTCCAACTTGTCTTACAATTTCCCCTCTTTTTGGAGCAGGCCATTGTTGCCATTCTTTGGCGGCTAGCAAGGCTTGATGAACTACCTTTTCATATGCTGCCCGATCTGCTGATTGTGTGGTCCCAATTTTTTTTCCATCAACTGGCGAAAACGAAGCGATTACATCGCCAGTACTTTCTATCCACTTTGTTCCAGTAGAAACGCCCTTGTTTTCTGAAAGAATCCTAAGTTGTTGTATGAATTGCATGAATCGTTAATTTGTAACAAAGTTAATGATAAGTGCCATTATTTGTTACAGGCGTGAATCAAACTTTTGCGCAACCAATTGATCATACAAATGATGAATTAAACCATCTGCCAATCCAATTTTTGGAACAAAAATATCTTCTGCTTCTGCCCATCTCATCATATTAATATAAATCTGTAAAGCAGGTACAATTACGTCTGCACGGTCATTGCGCAGGTTATATATATTAATTCTGTCTTCTATTGAAAAGCTGGCTAATTCTTTATGATAATCTTTAAGTAAACTAATATGCAGTGGTTTGCCATCTTTCTTTTTACTTAGAGAAAATACTTTGTTGATATTCCCACCGGTTCCTATTGCTATTATTTTTTTATATCCTTTTGCTTTTTGTTTTATAAAATCTTTTGCTTCTTCCCACTTTGCATCAGTAACCATGCCTTTTAAAAGTCTGATGGTACCAATATCAAATGATTTTTTAAATACAAGCTGACCATCCGAAAAAAATGTGAGTTCTGTACTGCCTCCACCTACATCGATGTATAAGTAGCTATTAGTGATGTCTAAATTTTCTGCAATATGATTTTCATAAATGAGCGATGCTTCTATATCACCACTAATTATCTCAATGTCTATATTGGTCGTTTCTTTTATATTTTTTACAATTTCATTACTATTACCTGCTTCCCGCATAGCACTGGTAGCGCAAGCAATCAGATGATTAACTTCATAGGCTTTTAATAAATGACTAAAAGCCTTCATGGTTTGCATCATCATTTCTACCTTTTTTGGGGAGATGATACCAAACTCAAAAACATCGAAACCCAGTCGGAATGGTACACGTACTAAACTGAGTTTATTAAATTGGGGAATATTATTTTTATCAGGAATTACTTCAACAATTAACAATCTTGCTGCATTACTTCCAATATCAATTGCTCCTAATTTCACCTGTTGCACTGTTTTTCTTGAAGAGGTAATTATACGTCTCTATTTGTGAACGAATTTTTCTTTTTCCCGTTGAAGGTACATAGTTGTTGGCTAATTTACTATCTAAAATTCTGGCTTTAACGTTATCGCTTAATTGTATGTTGATAATATCAGCTATTTCGTTTTTAATTTCTTGATCTAAAATTGGAATTGCAACTTCTACACGGTGGTCTAAATTTCTAATCATCCAGTCTGCACTGGATATAAATACTTTTTCATCTCCTCCATTTTTAAAAATCATCACTCTTGCATGCTCTAGATATTCATCTACAATACTGATTGCCGGCAAAGCAAGTTTCAACTTATTTTGTTCAACAGGTGTGCAAAAAATACCCCTAACTATTAAGTTAATCTTTACTTGAGCTGCGCTTGCTTCACATAATTTTTCAATTAACTGTTGATCACTTAACGCGTTAACTTTTATGGTAATACCTGCTTCTTTTCCTGATTTTTTATTTTTAATTTCATTGTTGATTAATGAAATTAATTCTTTGCGCATATTTACAGGGCACACCAATAATGTTTTGCAAAGCTGAAAAGGCCTTAGTCCGGATTTCCAGGTAGTAAGGTACTTAAATATGTTTTCTACATCAGACATCACGGTTTTATTACTTGTTAATAAACAATGATCGCCATATACTTGCGCTGTTTTCTCATTAAGGTTACCTGTACTTACAAACCCGTATTTAATAGTTTTATTTGATTTTCGTTTAGTAATTATGCAAACTTTTGCATGTATTTTCATAGTAGGTACACCTAGTAACACCCTAACACCTTCATCCTCCAGCTTATTTTTCCATTCTAAATTTGCTTCTTCTTCAAATCTTGCCTTTAGTTCCAGCATAACCACTACCACTTTCCCATTTCGAGCCGCATTGATTAATGCATTGATGATTTTTGAATTAGATGCAAGTCTGTAAGCAGTTACTTTTATGGAAGTTACGTCGGGATCCATCGCTGCTTCCCTTAATAAATCTATAACCGAATCAAAAGTGTGATAAGGGAAATGGAGCATC
>CANHJH010000017.1 GCA_947460365.1 Sphingobacteriia bacterium
ATGCACCGGCAAATTATATCCGCCGTGCAAACTCACCCGCGACTGCAACCTGTTTTCTGCACTCGTAATAGATTCATTTGGTCTGGTGATATGATAATAAGAAGCGCCCACATACCATTGATGTTCACTGCTGTTCATTCCCGAATAGAGTATGCCAGTAGCTAAATCAGCATAGTTCAAAGTAAATCCATTAATAGCTTCTCCACTAGCCAACGACATATCAAATCCATTGGGTGTAAACTGTCTCGAAAAAACAAACCGACTATAATCTACCCGCTTACTTACTAATGTGGCCTGAAAACCCAGCCCTATTTTGTGATATCCCTCTTGATCCAACCCCTTATTATAGGCTAATGACATCGTTCCATAATTAGATTTTAATCCCTGATTATTGGATTGATCCATCGTACCTATAAAACCTAAACCAAATACATCTCGCTTAGGTATCATTTTATTGAGAATCTGAAAATCGCATGCAACCGAAGCTGTGGTAAATGGCGTACTTACCGTTCTCCATTGATTTCTATAGGTAGTAGATAATCTTGCCGTTCCACTAAACAATCCGGTATTTGCAGGATTCAATAACATGGGTGATGCATAAAACTGAGAATAGTGCGGGTCTTGCGCCCTTGTCTCCATTGGCATAGCTATAAACACCATACCTATCAACCACATTGCAAAAAACCTTTGCAAAAAATTTTGGGTTAATATGTTTTGTTTTAGCAGCATGAATAATTTATTCTTTTTATTTTTTTAACATTCTCCATTGCAATGACAATTCCATTGAATTGGCCGGCATGGTATTTTTCCTTAACCCATTGATTTGAATATCATAGGAAAGGCCTACTTTAAACTGATTAAACTCGCCAAAAACCATTGGCGCTATAGCATCCCCTGTTCGATACCACAATCCTACGCCAATCATATCTGCTTCAATATCCTCTTCTTCCATTAATCTGGCCATAGAAAATCCACTCACTAAATAATCGGTATTGGCTTGTGACTGATACAACATTTTCACATTCAACAATAAATTTCCATACATGTATTTTTGTAAACTCGCCTGCGCCGCCATTCTTAATGGCACTACTTCTTTACTGTCATATAAAAATGTTTGCAATGGTTGGTTTAAGTTAAATGCCGAAACCCCCAAATCAAAAAAAGTGCCTTCATTTTCATTGTTGTAACAATACAATAAACCTGCACCGGTTGTTAGATATGGTTTTACACTTCCCAACCCAAGCTCTCCATTGGGTAAGGTTAAATCAAAACCTGCATCCGTAAATTGCGATTCGGTTGATAAGGAGGAAAAATCAATTTTTCTATTTCCATATCCAATACTCATACCTAAGCCAAGTGTTTGATCTCCTTTAAAATTTAGTGCTACATGATAGGAAGATGTAGCAGTAATAAAATTGGTTTGAAATGCACCCTTCATCGACCGATCTGTAACAAACTGCACGCCCATATTAAATGGATTCTGCGTATACGCTTCCTCATTAAATAATTTAGTATCCATTGCTAATAAAGAAGTACTATATGGACTACCTAAACTACTCCACTGCTGTCTTAAATTGGCCATCACTCTCATCTTTCCATTAAATACACCGGTAAAAGCAGGGTTGATGATAAATGGTGCAGATGAATATTGTGTAAAATGAGGCTCTTGTGCCCACACAGTTCCGCTTGAGAGTAGTGCTAGTCCCAATACAAGGTATTTTTGTATGTATTTATAACTACTCATCGTACCAAAATAACTGATCCTGTTTTTATAATACTTTGATCATCTATATCCAATGCTTCTGCCATCCAGGTATACGTTTCAACCGGTTGATTTACCCCTCGTAACATTCCATCCCACCCATCTCCCATTTTACTGGTTTGAAACACTATTTGCCCCCATCTGTTAAATACCCTAAACGATTTCAAATGATTAATACCAGAAAACATTGGCGTTAACCGATCATTTTTCCCATCTCCATTGGGAGAAAATAAATCGGGTACAAATATTTCCTTCTCGCTAAATACCCGAACCAATACCGTATCAGTAAATGAACATCCGTCTGTTGTTGTTGCCTCGATTAAATATTGCTGCGTAGTGGTATAATTAAATACCGGGTTGTAAATGCCGGCATTGCTTAACCCTATAGTTGGGCTCCAGTTATAACTTGCTGCTAATATATTTCTTGCATTTAGTTGTAGATTCCTTAATGCAACTGCATTTACCGTGGCATACCTTACTCCTTTAGTTTCAGGTTGAATAGTGATTTTCTTGAGCAACGTTTGTGCTAGTTGTGGGCAATATTTGGGGGAAATGGTTAACTGAACATCATATATTCCGGATTGCAAAAAACTACGTACCGGATTTATTTCAACAGAACTATCTCCATCCCCAAAAGTCCAACGAAATTGTATGTGTCCGGATGCATTTACAACAGACTGATTAATAAATGCCGTTGCGAAACCAACACAAGACCTATCAAAACTAAACGCAGCAAATGGTTTAAGCAGTTTATTTAATCGCACTTCATTATCAGCAAAAGCGGAACAGCCATATTCATTGGTTAATATCACCTTATATGCACCTGTTTCGGGGGCATTAAACACTTGAGCATTGGCTCCAGTAAGAGGTGCACCATTAAACAGCCACTGATAAGTGTTCGCCGCAACGGTTTCTAATCGAACAAAACTTCCTTCACAAAAATTGGTATCAATAGGAACTTTAATCTTCCCCGAAGGCGTTGGATTTACATATACATAAGTTGCATAATCTGCTCTGCAATTATTAGGCGAAATGACTTGCAATGATATTTTATATGTACCGGGAACACTATACGAATAATCTATATTTTCATTTTCAGAGGTAGCTCTTCCATCACCCAGATCCCAGAAATATTTCATCGCGCCAACACTTAATGAACTCTTGTTCGTTAAATTGAATGAATTACCTGCGTAACATTTCGTAACAGTATCTACAATAAAATTGGCTTGCGGACTGGCATAAACATTAATGGTTTTAGTGATGCTGTCTTTACAACCCTGCTCACTCGTTGCGATTAAAGTAACCGCATAAGATCCAGGAGAAAGATAACTGTATCTCGGACTAATTGCTCCGGAGTTAATACCATCACCCAATTTCCAGTCAGGTGAAAGGTATCCGCTGGTTATGGTGCTGGTATTCGTAAATATAAATTGATTGCCCAACAAACACTGGTTCAATTCATTTACTGTAAACTGAACAACGGGTTTAGGAAATATCGAAATATTAATTAATCTGCCAGTGTCCGATTGGCCAATAGTATTAGATACTTTTAAAAAATACGTTCCAGAAGCTTGTGCTATATAATTTCTTTGAGTTGCCCCCTCTAATGGCTGACCATTTCTGTACCATTGATAATAATCGGCTATACCGCCCTGCATGCTAACCTGACTATTCTCCCCACAATTTACTAAAGGATCTAATACATTAACCGTTGTATCTAAAACAACAACTGACTGAGTAAATGCATGCGCACTTGTCAGCATCAATAGTGCTATGATAGTATATTTAAGCATATGAAAATAATTCACATGTGGATTTTAAACTTAACAACCGGCTAGTTTTGACGTTGATGAATAGTAGAATTTAATTCAATTGATAGTGGTTTTGATATTTAGATATTTCAAATATGACGATGCTTACAAAGATAGCTGATGTAAATCAGGTATTATAATTTTTTTAGTGGTAACTTTTTGTTAATATGTATTACAATCATGTTATTAAAATACCTTTTATAGCAATTTTTCATTAGTTGGTTGATGATGGTTTACTAAACAAAGAATCCCTTAGTTATATATATGATGATTAAGATACTAAAAAGAGTTGAATCGCAGCTTAAAATCTTATCAAAGCCTTAACCATTCATAAGATGATCCGTATCAGTAGATTACGGTAAATTTGCGACAAAGCCATCTACATGTTGATTGAAGTTGACCAATTGTGCAAAAATTACGGAGCACAAAAAGCCGTTCACCAGGTATCTTTTTCCTTGAAAAAAGGTGAAATTGTAGGTTTTTTAGGCCCAAATGGTGCTGGCAAAAGCACCACTATGAAAATGATTACCGGTTTTTTAACGCCCGATTCCGGTAATGTTTCAATTGATGGACTAGCTATTAATAACCATCCTATTGAATGTAAGCGAAAAATTGGCTACTTGCCCGAAGCCAATCCACTTTACTTTGATATGTATGTTAAAGAGTATTTACAGTTTATTGCTGGTGTTCATAAGATACAGCATGCAGCTGCTTCTGTTTACCAGGTTATCCAAAAAGTTGGCTTGCAAATAGAGCAACATAAAAAAATTGGGCAACTTTCTAAAGGATATAAACAACGAGTTGGGTTAGCTGCTGCTTTAATTCATCAACCCGAAGTACTTATTTTAGATGAACCCACTACCGGTTTGGATCCAAATCAAATTATAGAAATTCGCAATTTAATTAAAGAGGAAGGGTCTAATAAAGCGATTTTATTCTCCAGCCATATTTTACAGGAAGTAGAAGCGATTTGTAACAGGGTAATTATTATACATAAGGGGCAGATTGTTGCAAATGATCTTTTAGACAACTTAAAAGCCAACCAATCATTGGAGGAGGTTTTCCGCAGTTTAACTACTAATGCAAATGTATAAACTACATATTACGTATCTTCGCCGCATAAACAAACATAAAAAATGAGCCACATTATTGAAGTACATGCCAGACAAATACTGGACAGTCGCGGTAATCCTACAGTTGAAGTAGATGTTTTAACAGATGACGGGGCACTCGGAAGAGCTGCTGTTCCAAGTGGAGCAAGTACCGGCATTCATGAAGCTGTTGAATTGCGCGACAATGACAAATCAACCTATGTAGGCAAGGGTGTATTGCAAGCTGTTAAAAATGTTAATGAAATAATTGCTGAATCTATTGTAGGATTTGATGTGAGCGAACAAGCAGCGATAGATCAGGCTATGATTGAATTAGACGGCACTCCAAATAAAGCAAAGTTAGGCGCAAATGCTATTCTTGCCGTAAGTATGGCTGTTGCAAAAGCTGCTGCAGACGAAGCATCTTTGCCTCTTTTTCGTTACATCGGCGGTACCAATGCAAGAACATTGCCTATTCCGATGATGAATATTTTAAATGGCGGAGCACATGCCGATAATAAAATTGATTTTCAAGAATTTATGATTATGCCGGTAGGCGCACCTTCTTTCAGCGAAGGATTGCGTTGGGGGGTAGAAATATTTCATACCTTAAAAGGAGTATTAAAGAAAAAAGGATACAGCACCAATGTGGGAGATGAAGGTGGATTTGCACCTAACATTCAAAGCAATGAAGAAGCAATTGAAACGGTACTAGAGTCTATACAGGCTGCAGGTTACAAAACCGGTTCTCAAATTGTTATCGCTATGGATGCAGCTAACAGTGAATTATGGAATAGTGAGAAGAAGAAATATGTATTTCACAAGAGCGATGGTAAAGAAATGAGCAGCGATGAATTAGTTAAATATTGGGAGAGCTGGGTAAACCAATATCCGATTGTTTCTATTGAAGATGGAATGGCTGAAGATGATTGGGATGGTTGGAAAGCCCTTACACAAGCTGTTGGCACCAAATGTCAATTAGTGGGTGATGATTTATTTGTTACCAATGTTACCCGTTTACAACAAGGAATCGACAAAAAAATTGCTAACGGACTTTTGGTTAAAGTAAATCAAATTGGAACTGTTACAGAAACAATTAATGCGGTTTCATTGGCGCAACACAATGGCTACAATACCATCATGAGCCACAGAAGCGGTGAAACAGAAGATACTACTATCGCAGATTTAGCGGTTGCATTAAATTGCGGACAAATAAAAACCGGTTCTGCTTCTCGTACCGACCGTATGGCAAAGTATAATCAATTGATTCGTATAGAAGAATTATTGGGAGAAACAGGCGTTTATCCGGTTGGAAAATTAAAATTTGGTAATAAATAGCCGAATTCTTACACATTTCGTCAACATATCACTTGGCAGATAAAGGTTTATTATTACTTTTATCTGCCATTTTTTTAAAAGTCAAAATTCGAAGGTAAAAATTCAAACTATGAAATACACACACATTATTACTAATAAATATGTATTAGTGTTGTTGTTTTTTATTGTTTGGATGATGTTTTTTGATCAAAGAGATTATTTTGAACAAAAAGACAGAAAAGAAGAATTAGAAAAAATGGAGAAGAAAAAAGCCTATTATCTCAGTGAAATTGAAAAAACCAAAAAAGCGTTAGGAGATTTAGAAAAAAACCCGGCAACCTTAGAAAAATATGCCAGAGAACGTTTTTTAATGAAAAAAGATGGAGAAGATATTTTTATAATTGAAGATTCTACCCGGGAAGTTCAACAATAGAAAATAAATTTACATAAAAATCGTTGGGCCGGTTTTTATATAATTAAAATAAAGAATTGCAATAATTTGACCACCTTGTCGTTTTTATATCATTCCGTATCCTCTTATTTACGCAGAAAAACTGCTTATGAACAATTTTAAAGAAGAGGAATTAATTATGTATTTGTACAATGATTGTCCGTCTGCATTATCTGCAGCGATTAACAAGGCTATTCAAGACGATGCCGATCTGAAAAACAGATTAGAAACGTTGAAACGGTCTATGGAGCAAATGGACAAAGTAAAGCTCCATGCTCCTTCCGAGGAAACCATTCAAGCTATTATGGAGTATGCCGCAAAATCTGTTAAGAACAAGAAGGATTCATGACCAAAAAAGAACGATATCAATTAATAATTGATTACTTTTTAGAAACCTCTCCTGTAGCAGAAACTGAATTGTTGTATGATAACCCTTTTCAATTACTGGTTGCAGTTATTTTATCTGCACAGTGCACCGACAAAAGGGTAAACCTCACCACACCGGGAATTTTCCGTGTTTTTCCCGATCCGGTTTCTATGGCTAAAGCGGAGTTTGAAGATCTGTTTCCGTTGATTAGAAGCATCTCCTACCCCAACAACAAAACCAAGCATTTAATTGGCATGGCCAATATGCTGTTAGAACAATTTAATGGCGAAGTACCCATGACCGTAAATGAATTGGTGAAACTTCCCGGGGTGGGGCGCAAAACGGCTAATGTGATTACCAGTGTGATCGATGAACAACCCAATATGGCAGTAGACACGCATGTATACAGGGTAAGCCATCGATTAGGATTAGTAAGCAAAAAGGCAACAACACCTTTAGCAGTTGAAAAAGAACTCATTAAATTCATTCCGGAAGCCTATGTGCACCGAGCGCATCATTGGCTTATTTTACATGGCCGATATACTTGTCTGGCTCGAAACCCAAAGTGTAGTGAATGTGGATTGTTTCATGTTTGCAAAAACAGTAATCGGTGATTTTCGTCCCTTCATATTAATAAACATAATATTTGTAGAATATTCATCATTAATATTAATTTTGTTTAACTTTTAAACATATATTAATAAAATTATGAACAAATTTTTTTGGGTATTTTTTTTATTGTTTACTCCATCCACCCTCCTCCTTAGTCAGCAAAAAACAACAGAAAAGTTAGATCGAATTATTAAAAGAGATTATACCATAATAGACGCTGTTATTACAAAAATGTCGTCTACAGCTATTGAGTACAAATTGCCAAATGAATCGCTTATAAACGTATTAGATGTAAAAGAAATCGCGAAAATTAATTTTGCCAACGGTAAATCACAGACGTTTAACTTAAACGAAAAATCAACAACCCCTCTAAATAATTCAACCTCCGGTGTAAACAGTCTACCGTCAACCTCGCCAGAAGGTTCCAATAATAATGGCATTATCACTAAACTTCCAATCAAACAGCATACGATTGCAATACTGCCAGTTCCATTTGTAAATACTGAAACGCAATACGCTTCAGAAGAAATGTCTAAATTGGCACAAACCGACTTATTTAATTCTTTTGCAGCAAAAGAATTAAATATAGCTCCGCTAAGTGTTCAAGATTTAAGAACTACTAATTCCCTGCTAAAAAAAGCAGGTATTAACTATAGCAACATAGATGAAACGCCAACTGAAGAATTGCACCAGATTTTAGGAGTAGACCATTTAGTTGCTGTAAAAGCTTCATATTTTATTGAACGAAAAAACAGCACTACTAAACAAGAAGTTGGTAAAGTTGATGTTAAGGATAACAAAATCAGAACGGACGACTTCTCCGCTACTTTTACTAATGAAATAAGAGAATACAGGTACACGATGTATTTCGATATTTTTAAAAATAACGAAAAAATTTACAGTCAAACTCGTAAGCCATTTTTTGATCAGCAAGATAGTTGGTTAGATGCCATGAACTATATGTTGAAAAGATGCCCGATATACAATAAGAAATAGTTCATTCAATGGATCATACATGTATTAAAAAAGCTGATTCAATTGAATCAGCTTTTTTAATATCGTAACCGAATAAATATCGCTATTTTATCCGACCATTTCATTCAAAATTTCTACCAACTCTCCTTTAGTAATTGGAACGCCTTTTATTTTATTATACCCTTTAGCATCAACCATATATTGATCACGAATGATTTTAATTAGTTGACCGTTATTAATTTCAGGTATTAATACGTGTTCAAAGTTTTGAATGATATCTCCTAAATTTTTAGGGAAGGGGCGTAAGTAACGAATATGCGCATGGCTAACCGCTTTTCCTTTAGCTTGCAGCTCTAATACAGCGCTTTTAATAGCACCGAAGGTAGACCCCCAACCCAATACCAATACTTTTCCTTTTTCAGGACCACTATCGAGCGTTTGTAAAGGAATATAATCAGCTACTTTATCTACTTTAGCCTGACGAATATCTACCATCAACTGGTGGTTATCTGCATCGTAACTAATATTTCCGGTGATGTCTTGTTTTTCTAATCCCCCCACACGATGCTCTAATCCTGGAGTTCCGGGCACTGCCCAAGGACGAGCTAATTTTTCATTTCTTCTGTATGGCTGAAATTTTTCTTCGCCTTCTGCTAAAGCTTTTTTGAAAGTAACGTCAATAGGCTTTAAGTCTTTAGATTGAGGGAATTTCCATGGTTCGGCACCATTGGCAATATAGCCATCACTCAACAAAATGACAGGCGTCATGTGCTGCACAGCAATTCTCACCGCCTCATAAGCAACATCGAAACAATCACTAGGAGTTGAAGAAGCAATTACCGGCATAGGACACTCGCCATTTCTTCCATAATATGCTTGCAACAAATCACTCTGTTCAGTTTTAGTAGGCAAACCCGTTGAAGGACCGCCACGCTGAATATTGATGATAACCAATGGAATCTCTAACATTACTGCCAAGCCCATTGCTTCTGTTTTAAGCGCCATCCCGGGACCAGATGTAGTAGTAATTCCTAAAGCACCACCATAACTCGCTCCAATTGCAGCAGAAATACCCGCAATTTCATCTTCAGCCTGAAATGTTTTAACTCCAAATGACTTGTACTTACTTAAATCATGTAAGATATCTGATGCCGGTGTAATAGGATAAGTTCCCAGAAAAATAGGCAACCCACTTTTTTCGCTGGCTGCAATTAATCCCATCGAAAGTGCCTGGTTTCCCATGATACTGCGATAGGTTCCGGGTTCCATTTTAGCTTTTTCTACTTTATATCTGGTAGTAAAAGTTTCGGTAGTATCTCCATAGTTATATCCTGCCTGTAATACTTTAATATTACTCTGTAGGATATTGTCTTTCTTACCAAATTTTTCTTTTAGAAAATCGATGGTATTTTCTAATGACCTATTGTACATCCAATACACATAACCTAATACAAACATGTTTTTTGCACGGTCTCTCTCCTTCACACCCAGGTCTGTAAACTCCTTCAATGCCTCACGGGTAAGCTTGGTTACATCAATTTTTATTACCTCAAAAGCATCTAAGCTGCCATCTTCCAACGGATTAACTCCATCAGCATAATTGGCTAATCTTAAATTTTTTGTATCAAATCCATCTAAATTGGCAATGATTTTACCGCCCGGCTTAATGGCCTTCAAATTCACTTTTAAAGCCGCAGCATTCATGGCTACTAACACATCGGCAATATCTCCAGGAGTGTATATTTCATTGGATGAGAAATGCAACTGAAATCCACTAACGCCCGGTACTGTTCCGATTGGGGCCCTGATTTCGGCAGGAAAATCGGGAAAAGTTGCTAAATCAATTCCCATTAATGCAGTGTTGTTGGTAAACTGTTGACCAGTCAATTGCATCCCGTCTCCGCTATCTCCAGCAAACTTAATAACTACGTCTTGTAAAACTTCTTGTTTGTTACTCATCGCATCAGATTGTTCTGTAAAGATACTATTTATAGTGCGCTTTTTTTCTGCCCTTTCGTCATCTTTTATGATTTTTTAATAAATAAGCATTTTATTTGCTATATGATTAAGTGCGCGATATTGAAAGTGTAAAGTATATGTTGACAGGGAAATTGATTAGACCGTTTTTTATTATATGGGGGTTGATTGTAAGTGCTTGTATAAGCAATCATCAGGTAGAAAAAGTGGCTCAAGATGCTGATATCATGGAGGTTGATGCTGACAACTCCATAATTAATGACTCCCTATATCTACAGCAACCTAAAACTGCTGAAAATATAGTGTCCGAAATAGCCCCATTTATACATGATTCTACCAAACAATATATTTATTTAACGTTTGATGATGGGCCGCAATTTGGCACAAAAGGCTGTATTAAGGTTTGTAAAGAGTTAGGAGTTAAAGCTACCTTTTTTATGATTGGCGCACATGTTATTGGCAGAGATGACGGGAAATCAATTATTAATGATCTAAAAGCAAATTATCCGCAATTTTTATTGGCCAACCATAGCTTTAATCATGCTAAAAACGAGTATACATATTTTTATCAGCACCCTGATATGGCATTTGCTGATTTTATTACAACACAAGATACATTGGGGCCATTTTATAAAATTGTACGTTTACCGGGCAATAATAGTTGGGTATTAAAAGACACTATGCGAGCTGCTAAATTAGTTCGCGCACTTTGCAATAAGCTAGACAGTGCCGGTTATAGGGTATTTGGCTGGGACACAGAATGGATGTTTAATCACAATGATGTTCGACCCCTACAATCTGCCGAAAAAATGGCCCAACATATTACCTATTTACTCGAAGATAATGCAGTCTTTACCAAGAATCATTTAGTACTTCTTACACATGACAGAATGTTTCAACGACCCGAACATGTAGATTCACTAAAAAAAATGATCACTATTTTAAAAGAGCATCCAAAATATGTTTTTGAAACAATTGATCACTATCCCGGATATTAAATTAAAAAATTAGTTAAAATTGAAATTACGTAGGGTAAACGATTCATATTCATATACTTTATTGTAAATTTACTCACTAGAAAATAAAAACTATGGCAATTTTTAAATCAGGTAACCCAACATTAACAGATAAGATCTTTAACAGAAGCCTGGAGTTAGATGCCCAATTACAAGGCACCATGACTGTTAAAGGAGCGCTTAACAAATTTGGATTCATGATGTTGATGTTATTTGCCGGCGCGGCTTTTAACTGGCATTTATTATATGAGCACAAAGAAAGCACCATGAATATGTTAATGATGGTGGGCATATTTGGCGGATTGATTACTGGCTTGGCCATTAGTTTCAAACCCAATTGGGCTCCTTATTTAGCTCCATTATATGCCTTATTGGAAGGTTTATTTATTGGTGGAATTTCAGCTGTGTTAAATGAAGCATTCGCAAAAGCATATCCGGGATTAATCATGCAGGCTGTTGGCTTAACATTCGGTGTTGCATTTGCCATGTTTATTCTATACAACTTCAGAGTAATTAAAGCTACCGAACGTTTTAAGTCGGTAATTATGACCGCTACTTTAGGAATCGCTATTTTCTATTTGATCACTTTAGTGCTGAACTTTTTTGGAGTAAACGTTGGCTTTATGCAAGACAGCAGCATGTTGAGCATAGGTATCAGCTTGTTTATTGTTGCCATAGCAGCTTTAAATCTAATCTTAGATTTTGACATGATAGAGCAAGGCGCAGCGCATGGCGCTCCTAAATTTATGGAGTGGTATGGCGCATTTGGACTAATGGTTACCATTGTTTGGTTATATATTGAAATACTTAAATTATTGAGCAAACTTGCCAGCAGAGACTAAGAAAATAATACCATCTTTTGCTAAGGCCTCTCTTCACCAAGAGAGGCTTTTTTATTAACTTTTAGTCTGCCCAATCCTTTTTCAGGAAAAAAAATAGGTCTAACTTACATACGAAATAAAATACCGGAATAATGGAATTTAATCCACATAATTATTCAAACGATGAGCTGGTTCACTTATATAAAAACCTTTTATTACCAAGGTTAATTGAAGAAAAAATGCTGGTACTACTGCGGCAGGGAAAAATCAGCAAGTGGTTTAGTGGTATAGGACAGGAAGCAATTTCAGTAGGTACAACTTTAGCATTAACGCCTACAGAATGGATCATGCCGCTGCATAGGAATTTAGGGGTATTTACAGCACGCAATATGCCGCTGCATAAACTATTTATGCAATGGCAAGGCAACAAAGATGGGTATAGCAAGGGGCGGGAAAGAAG
The DNA here is from genome assembly GCA_947460365.1 of Sphingobacteriia bacterium. Taxonomy (GTDB): domain Bacteria; phylum Bacteroidota; class Bacteroidia; order Chitinophagales; family Chitinophagaceae; genus Sediminibacterium. Next base: position 12,661 of record CANHJH010000017.1, read on the forward strand.
CTTTCATTTTGGCTCAAAAGAACACTTTATCTGTGGCATGATTTCGCACTTAGGCCCTCAATTAGCTTTAGCAGATGGTGTGGCACTATCACATCAACTAAAAGATGAAAAAAAAGTTGCGGTAGCCTTTTCCGGAGACGGCGGCACCAGTGAAGGTGATTTTCATGAAGCACTGAATGTGGCAGCTGTGTGGGACTTACCAGTTATTTTTATTATTGAAAACAATGGCTATGGATTAAGCACTCCGGTAAATGAACAATACCGTTGTAAAGACTTAGTGGATAAAGCCAAAGGGTATGGAATAGAGGGTATTCAAATTGACGGAAATAATATTTTAGCTGTTCATCATGCTATAAAAAATGCACGTGAATACTGCGTTAACAACAATAAACCATTTTTTGTAGAGTGCCTTACATTTAGAATGCGCGGACATGAAGAAGCCAGTGGCACTAAATACGTTCCACCGAGTTTGCTGGAAGAGTGGAGTAAAAAAGACCCCATCAATAACTTCGAACTTTACTTGTTAAACAATAATATTATTTCTAAAGTAGATGTAATTGGCATTAGAAATAATATGAAAGAATTAATTGAAAGGGAATTAGATATTGCATATAATGCAGGGGCTATACAAGTTGATTCATCCACTGAATTGGCAGATGTTTATGCGCCATACACCCCGGATAAATTATTACTTGAACCTGTTGGTCAATCTAAAGAAGTTCGTTTTATTGAAGCAATTTCCGAAGGATTAAAACAAAGTATGCAACAATATTCCGACATGGTAATAATGGGTCAGGATATTGCTGAATATGGAGGGGCATTTAAAATTACAGAAGGTTTTGTAGAACTGTTTGGTAAAGCCAGAATAAGGAACACACCTATTTGTGAGAGCGCTATTGTAGGGGCTTGCTTAGGCATGAGCCTTACCGGAACAAAATCTATCATGGAAATGCAGTTTGCCGACTTTGTAACAGTTGGCTTTAATCAGATTGTAAATAACCTGGCTAAAATACATTATCGCTGGGGGCAAAACGCAGATGTTGTGATTCGTATGCCTACGGGCGGAGGTGTTGGGGCAGGGCCTTTCCATTCCCAAAGTAATGAAGCATGGTTTACACATGTACCCGGTTTAAAAGTAGTTTACCCCTCCAATCCTTACGATGCAAAGGGCTTACTCATCGCCGCTATTAACGATCCTAATCCGGTGTTGTTTTTTGAACACAAAGCGATGTACAGAAGTATTAACGGCATGGTGCCCGCTTCGTATTACGAAATTGAAATTGGCAAAGCAAAACTCATTCAAACAGGCAATGATATTACCATTATTACCTATGGCATGGGCGTTCATTGGGCTAAAGATTACCAAAACTCCCATCCCGATATTTCCTTACATATTCTTGATTTAAGAACACTATTGCCATTGGATTATGAGGCCATTCGCATTGCAGTACAGCAAACAGGCAAAGTACTGCTATTACATGAAGACACTTTAACAGGAGGCATTGGAGGAGAAATAAGTGCCTGGATTGGTGAACATTGTTTTGAATGGTTAGATGCACCCGTACTTCGTTGCGCATCACTCGATACGCCTATTCCATTCAATATTGCATTAGAAGAAAACTTTATGGCCAAAAGTAGATTGGCTGCTGTAATTGATAAACTAATGAACTATTAATACTAATTATATGATCAGCAGTAAGCATTCCAAAAAGTATTTCGTCGGTTTTGCTTTATTCTTATTGGCTATTCAAGTACAAGCGCAAATTAATCCCAATGCAAACTATCATGCTCCTGTATTTTTGGATTCTTTGCGAACTGAAAAAATAAAAGCTGTTGCACCTGTTATTAAAAAAATGTACAGCGACTTTGCAAAAGTTAATCACATTCCAGGCTATGCTTTTGGTATTGTAGTAGATGGAAAGCTTGTATGCTCCGGCAGTGATGGATATGCAGATTTACATAATAAAATTCCGGCTACCACTCAATCGATGTTTCGTATTGCATCTATGAGCAAAAGCTTTACAGCAATGGCTATTGTACAGCTTAGAGATGCCGGCAAACTTCAGTTAGATGAACCTATTTCTACTTATATTCCTGCACTTAAAAACCAAGGATTAACAAAAGATGCTGCAGAAATAACCATACGCCAATTACTCACTCACTCAGCAGGCTTTCCGGAAGACAACCCCTGGGGCGATAGACAATTAGCAGATACAGAAGAAGAGCTGATTCATTTATTTAAAAAAGGAATTAGTTTTTCTAATGTAAACGGTACTACTTATGAATACAGTAATGTAGGTTTTGCAACTTTGGGCTATATTATAAAAAAAGTAAGCGGCGTTCCTTATAGTAAATATATACGCGAACATATTTGGAAACCTTTGGGAATAAATGCCGAGTGGGAATATTCAACCATACCAACCAATTTATTGGCTAAAGGATATCGCTGGATCAACAACAATTGGACGGAAGAAATTCTATTACATGATGGTATTTATGGGGCGATGGGCGGTATGATTACATCGGTTGAATCATTCAGTAAATACATGGCTTTACATCAATATGCCTGGCCCGCAAGAAATGATGCAGATAATAACATCATTAAAAGAAGCAGCATAAGAGAAATGCATCAACCCTGGAGATTTAATGCTTTAAACTCAAGCTTTAAATATGCTGACGATAGAGTTTGTCCAACTACAACCGGATATGGATATGGTTTGGCTATTTTAAGAGATTGCGATAATAAGCTAATGGTTGGTCACAGTGGTGGACTTCCTGGATTTGGCAGTAACTGGCGCATTTTGCCCGATTATGGAATTGGGGTGGTATTCTTAGCCAACAAAACGTATGCGCCGGCAGCTGCAATTAATTTAAGCGTAATTGATAATTTAATTTCATTGGCTAAATTAACTCCCATTAATATAGGTGTTTCAGCAATTCTCTCCAAAAGAAGAAATGAATTGGTTAAACTATTGCCCCATTTTAGCGAGGCAGCAACATCGGGCATCTTTGCTGAAAACTTTTTTGCAGACTATTTAATTTCATCCATTCGAGCAGAAGCGGAAGCCATTTTCAATGAATCCGGTACAATACTTAGCGTTGAGGAAGTTGTTCCCGAAAACCAATTGCGTGGATACTTTATCATGCACGGTGAAAAAGGCAATGTGAAAATTAGTTTTACATTAACCCCGGAAAATCCGGGATTAATTCAGGAATATCACATCAGCTTATTGAAGTAAATAATCAATTGAATAGCTACCTGGTTTGCATAACTGCTGTTAATGCATTCAGCACTATTTCATTTACGTCACCAAAAAATGAAACACCGGCAGCATTGTTGTCTAATGAAACTTTGATGGCGGCTTTAATTTGTTGGGGATCATTGTTGAAATCGGGTAGATATAAACCGGCATACAAGGGGAATTTGCCATGTAAAAAATGAACGCCTTCTTTTACTGCATCACCAATCCATGGAATATCTTCCTGATAAAATTTATTATAGGTCATAGGAAACACGCCATCTAAATTCCAATTGGTCCAATCCTGACGAACAATTCTACGAGCAACTTCTGGTGTAGGGAATACTGCAGCTGTTAATTTTTTATTATGCTGCTTTGCTACCACAGCAATTTGGTTTACGATAAGATTAATAGACTCATATCGATAGAGTCTCCAAGATAAAGAAGCATCCGGGTATTCCATGGTCAATGGATCTTTTCCTGTTTTAGCTTGATACTTTTCTCTACAAGTGTTGCAATAGCAGAAATCGTATTGGGGCAATTCCATTCTTTGTTCTATTTTGTATTGACTCCACAAATTCTTTGGTAAAATCACATCACAATACCTAATATAATCGAGGTGCAACCCATCAATAAAATCTTTTGCGAGAATCTGATCAGCTTCTTCACTTAAATATTGTTGTACCTGAGGTTTAGAAGGACATAACCAGCGGTAATACCCAACGTAGGGCGGAAATTCGGCACATGATTTGCCTTCTCTTGAAACAGCATACCAATCAGGATGTGCTTGCAAAAGGTTTTTATTTCCTTTGTTCATCGTCCAGTTCCAACAATGCGCTTCTAATCCGGCCAATTTTGCTTCTACAAAATGTTTTTCGCTGATGGCTTCAAATAGTAAGCCCGAAATGCCTGCATTTTTGTATAACTTATACCTGGCTTTTAAATCTTCTACCGAATCTTTTCCATTGGGATTTATCCAGATCCAATTTTTAATTTTTTTGCTTTTATTATTAGCGGCAGCTACAGCAGTTGATGCCAACAATGCAGGTGCTGCGGCAGAGGCGATCATGGTGTTTTTTAAAAAATTTCTTCTGTTCGACATAAGGATGAATGATTTTCTTGAATTGTATTACAATAAATAATGGAAAATTATTCAGCAAAAATTAAATAGCCCCATCTTTCAGGCAAATGCATATCGATAATGCCCATTGGACTCCATACCCAATTGTTTTCTCTCATTGGTCTTCCGTTCTCTTCTCGCTTTTTATAAATGCCATCCACAACATCATATTCCCATTGTACTCGGGAGAAATTGATCCGCCAAGTTTGTTGAGTTAACGGAAGATGTTGATGCATGTTTTTGTTAAACGTATTAATTGGGATGGCCATCTCTACCATCCATGCTGAATCAATATCATTGGGTTGATTAATGGTTCCTATTTTGCCAATCGCACATTTCATATTACTTGCATTCCAATTCATGTCAAAAGTACCTCCCTTTTTGTAGGGTTTATTCATTAATAAATCCATGATGGTGCCATATGCATTTATTTCTATTTCATAATAATTATTGGTGTCATCATCGGGATCAACAAAAACTTCAAAATCATTGTCTCTGAATATAATAGCATCCCGATCTGTTAGCGTAGCAGAGATATGTGGTTCTTGTAATTTCGCTAGAATATACAAGGTAGAATCATCCCATAACATTTTTACATTGGTTGCATAAAGCGGGGCCGGTTTTATAGAACCTTCTATGTCAACAAATAAATCGCTCCAGGAAGCTTTGCTCCATTCCTTTTCTTGTATGATGCCATCTATTTTAGGAGGATATGTAGTTTTTTGTGCTTTATATAATCTGTGATCTCCTGTATATAAAGATTGTGCTACAATACATGATGATATAGTAATTAAAATAATTAGTACAACTGATTTTATCATAAAGACATATATCGTACTAAAATATTTATAATAGCTGATACTACCTAACAACTCATCAAATTGTTTTCATTAAGCTAAGCTCTGCTCCATCCCATCCGGGAAATAAAACAGCATTGTTGGTTTGAAGGTTTAAATGATGATTAGCAACTGCACTAAATACAGATCTAAAATCAGTAGTAACCGGCAAATCTCTTCCATCTTCTAAGTTGTCTTTATTCAGTATTGGTAAATTGTTATAAACAGTTCCTCCCATTACATCATTTCCCAAAACAAACATGCAACTGGCTCTGCCATGATCTGTACCACCGGTTCCATTTTGGTGAACGGTTCTCCCAAACTCAGTCATGGTCATAACAGTAACCTCATTCTGATAAGCAGCAATGTCTTTCCAAAATGCTGCTATACCATCGCTAAAATCTTTTAAATTTCTGGCAAATAATCCATTCGTAGTACCCTGATTAAAATGTGTGTCCCATCCCCCACTTTCAGCAAATGCTATTTCAAGCCCCACTTTCATTTTAATTAAAAACGCAATTTGCTTTAAGGAATTCCCTAAAGGCGAAGTCGGATAAACAACTCCATCCGCTGGTTGGTAATTTTTTAACTCTTTTAAATGGAGCAGCTTTAACGCATCAAAACTTTCTTTACCTGTTTTATTTAATAAATCATTGGCAGTTTCATCATACAATTCCTCTAATGATTTTGCTGCAAAGTTGGTGGTTAGTGAATTGCCTTTAGATTGAATAGCTAAATCTTGCAGATTATTTACAGATAGTATGGTTTGCTCTCCATATAAACTTCTTGGGATGGCATTGGTTATACTAACTGCCTGAAATGGATTAGCAGATTGATTATTATTTGGTTGATTAGCCAGGCTTAATGCCCTGTTCAGCCATCCATTGGAAGTGCCTTTGTTAAAAGGAGTGCCGGATTCCATATAGTCTTGCGCATCAAAATGGCTCCTGGTATTATTAGGACTGCCGACTCCGTGTACAATAGCCATGGTTTTATTATTGAAAAAAGGGGCTAAACTACTTAATGCTGGATGCAAGCCGAATCGATCATTTAAAGGGATTAGTTGCCCTTCCGTGCTAGCCGGACTCATATATAACAAGGGGCGCGCAGTTTTTAAATAAGCGTCGGCAAAGGGTGAAACCGCCATTAAACCATCCATTGCACCACGCTGAAAAATGCACAACAAGGTCTTATCTTTTGCTTTAACTTTTTGTGCTTCCGCTGCTCTTGCAACAAAAGAAGGAATAAAGCCACTCAAGCCTGAAGCAAAAATTGCCATTGCGCCAGATTTTACAAACACTCTTCTATTGGTCATTTTTTAATGCTTTACTTATTCAATATTCTTGTACCGTTTATTTACGTTGAAATTCAGGAGAGCCTATTATAATTCCGGCTACCTGAGCAATTAAAGGATTTGCCCCCATACTGTAACGCTTCTTCTGATCATCCATTTTAGGATTATTTGCGCTATTATTTTGCAGTTGCTTCCACGTAAAAGTGTGGTCGCTATTAGCATTTTCCATATCCAATTCGTCGCCTTCCATCACTTTTGCGGCTACTTTATTTTCGGCTGCATTTGTTATTTTGTTTTCGAGCTGATTGTAATTTACTAATGGGAGTAGCCTAGAGATATTTTTATCACTACGCCGTTCTGGTAATAATATATCACTGTATATATACAATGCCTGTTCTGCACTTTCTGGCTCGTGTTGATGATTAAGTTCCAGCCAGTTAATATGTATACCTGGAATTTTTTGCGTAGCAAAGGCTAACCCAAAATTCATCCTATTAATTAATGCACCGGAATTAACCCAGTTAGTGGATTGATCCGGAAAACCGGTTGGTGCCTGATAATGATATATTTTCTGCCCCATCTTATTACACCAATTAAAAAGTTGATACGGCTGTTGAACTTTAGCATTGGTAGCTCTTACCACACTTATGGCCAACTCAAAGGGAGATTTTACTTTACTATGGCTTATCGCTGCCTTCCAGAAATCTATATGATTGGCCATGGTTATTAATATGCTTTTAATATTGCCATTTGTAGCCATAAAAGTGCTGGCCATTTGTTGAATCAAATCATTAGAGGGGGTATCAGATACAAAGTGTACTGCAAGCTTTTTGCATATAAAGTTAGCTGTAGCGGGGTGATTAGTAAGCATTTTCAATACATTCATTCCCTCCTCCAATCCGCCGCCTTCACTAAAAGTAGTCCCCAAGATTATTTTCTCTCTTGAGTCGTGTTTGTCTGCCCTAAACATAAAATCACCATCAAATACAAATCCTTTGTTGATTAAAAAATCTTTGCCGAATTTTTCAATCATTTTTTGTTGAGCTATGCCTTTGTAGTTAGCAAGCAGTGGTGATATGGTCCACCCGGTTAATGACCTGGCAATTTCTGTTACATCTTTTTGAGTAAAACCGCCATCAACCCCTAGTGTATGTAGTTCCATTACTTCTCTTGCAAAATTTTCATTGAGCCCCTCTTGCTTTTTTGCATTAGCCAATTTTTTTATTTTTTTTACCTTGTTTTCGTTGCTGCTATCTTGCATAAGTGCATCAACTCTTCTTTGTAATCTCTTCTGAATTTGGGATGGTATGCGAGCATTAAATACATCATTGTCGTTACTAACGCTTTCGGCATTATCGAGATAGGTTAACATCGCAGGATGTTTGGCGGTTGCTATGAGCAATTTATCGAAACTAGTTAGAACGTTGGGTCTTATTGCATCTCGTTCATAAGACAATACAAACGACTGCGACTGATTTTTAGTTAGTGATACATTAAAATGATTGAACCAAAAGTTCACTAATACTTCTTTTAATTGATTGTTACTGTAGGCTGCCCGAATAATTTTTTGATTAATCAATTGACGATTAAGTTCAGCCATAGGTTGAAGTTTCAGCTCCTCTAACAGCAATTGCAATTGTTTTTTATACGCTGTTTTATCAACATTTGCTTTTATACTTTCTTTGCTGTTAATGAGTCCTTTTTCAATCGCTATTTTAATTATTTGATCTGCTCTTTTATATTTATCCTGAATATCGGCATTGTTTAAACTTAATGCATCATAGGCTTTAAGTTGTTCATTTAATTCATCGTCATTTAAAGAAGCAGAAAGTTGCTGCTCCAGCCATTTCTCTACTCCAAATGCTGCCACTTCGTTTACTTGATTTGGAGTTGCGCCAAAACTAAAGCGGCTTAATAGATGAGCTGCTGCCTGTTGCTTGTTTAATCCAAGGGTAGTATAGGGGAATTTTATTTTATAATTTGGCTTGCCGTTAGGAGTTGGAGCAAAAGCAAATGAAGAGATACCAAGTATCACTATCCCAATGAATACTAAACAAAAACGTTTCGTCATTTGATTCAGTTTTATTTAAGACTATAAAAGACAAGTAAGGTTTAATCAAGCAAAAACTCCGTAGAAATGTTAATACCCATCTCTACGGAGTTTTAAGCTGCCAATATTTTGTTACCATAATCAATATTCAACAATATTTTTTATGGCACCCCCCCCCAATGGAGTTTTGTAGTTGGTATATTTGATATTCTTTGCTGCTATTAATAGGTCGCGCCTACGGCGCTGATTAACTATTAGTGATGAAATAGTCTTGCTCCTAACAAGCCAATACGCATCAATAATTACCTGATTTATGCAACAAGGCAATTATCAATTATCAATTGTCAATTACCCATTATCAATTACCAATTATTACTTTTTAACCGCTACTTTATATAAACCTAATCCCATTAGGGCAAACATACCGGTTCCTAGAATAAAATAACCACCTTGACCAAGTAAATGAACAAGCCCTTCTTCTCTGCTGATGGTTGTTAAAAATTTTTCGCCTCCTTCGGAACCGGAAATAAATGCGATCACTACACCTGCTACTGCTCCGCCTGCAACCAATCCTGTAGCAAATAAATTTCCTTTGCCCAGCTCTTCGTCTTCCGCAGCTAATTGAGTGTTGTCTTTTTTCTGTTTATTTTCCACTAATCCACGAATAGCTCCTCCAATAAAAATAGGTAAGGTAGTAGCTAACGGCAAGTATGCTCCTACTGCAAAACTCAATGATTTAATGCCGCAGAGTTCCATAGTGATGGCTAAAAATACACCGGCAAAAACATATTGCCAATCGAGATTCTGCGACAAAATTCCTTTAATTAAGGTGGCCATTAAAGTAGCTTGCGGTGCCGGATATTTTTCAGTACCAATTGCATGATGAATCCCCTGACTTAACATTTCGGTACTAGGCTTATCTAAAAATTTAACGGTTAGTCCGATTACGATAGAAGAAACAATTGCGCCTACAAATAAGGCGATTTGTTGATTGCGAGGAGTGGCTCCTACAATATAACCGCTTTTTAAATCTTGAGAAGTAGCGCCTGCATTGGCAGCGGCAATACAAATCATACCCCCCACCACTAACACCAATGGTTCAAAAGATTGCCCGGTCCAACCCACACTCAAAAATATTAAGCTGGTTCCCATAACGGTAGCAATGGTCATGCCACTGATAGGGTTATTAGAAGAACCAATTAATCCTACAATTCTGGAAGAAACAGTAACAAATAGTGCCCCAAAAATTACTACCAATACACCGATTAAAAGTTTTTGCAACAGACTATCGCCGGGTATTTGGGGTAATAAGGTAATGAGTACAATTAAGCCAAGAGCACCTAGTCCTACCACTTTAAGGCTAAGATCCTTGTCTGTTCTTAATACACCACCTATCTGGTCAGACTCATTCTGTTTTAAAGATGCCACACTACCCTTAACCGATTTAACGATGGTAGGAATGGTTTTTAATAAAGTAATGATTCCACCTGCTGCAACAGTACCGGCACCAATTTGACGAATAAACGCATAATAAATAGCAGAAGAATAGTCGGCAAAATGATGGGTAACAGGATCCCATCCGCCTTTACCGCCCGCTGCGGTAATGCTGGTGAGGTAGCCTAGTTTTATCAATTGATTGGCAATAATATCAGCAGGCACTAGGGTAGACATTAATGGTATGAAAACCAACCAACTCAACACCCCACCGGCAACTAATACACCGCCAATTTTAGGTCCAATAATATAACCAACCCCTAAATATTCCGGGGTAATTTCGCCACTAACTTTAGCAGAAGGGAAAAATTTATTGATTTGCTTGGTGGCATAAAAAGGTGTTTCGGCAATAATGTGCAATACTTTCTGTAATAAGGCATAAGCAAAAGCCACCCCTAATCCCCAAAAAGCAGTTTTAGCGAAGTCGCCTCCTTTTTCGCCGGCTTTTAATACATCGCCGCAAGCGGTACCTTCGGGATAAGGCAAGTTTTCATGTTCATTTACAATTAACGCTTTACGCAAAGGAACCATTAATAAGGTACCCAATAATCCGCCAACTATTGCCAATATTAAAATCGTGAGGTAATTAAAATAGTTTGCACTATCCGGAGAAGATAAAAATAAGAAGCCGGGTAATGTAAAGGCAACGCCAGCTGCAATACTTTCGCCAGCAGAACCCGTTGTTTGAATAATATTGTTCTCTAGAATAGTAGTTTTAAAGAACTTCCTGCCGAGGGTTATAGCAATTACTGCAATGGGTATAGAGGCAGAAACAGTTAAACCGGCTTTTAAAGCCAGGTATACGGTAGCCGCTCCAAATATTACTCCAAATAAGCTGCCCAATAAAATAGATTTAACGGTTAGTTCCGCCATATTATTTTCGGGAGCAACAAAAGGTTTGAATTGTTTAGGTTGAGTAGACATGTTGTTAGTTTATTAAGCGATTAAGATTAATCCATCATTTTTTTAAGCTTCGAAGCTAAAAAGAATAATATTACAGCTGCCACGCCAGCCATCACCACAAACATCATAAAGAAATCATACAAATTAGTAATTGGGAGACCAACTATATAGGTTGTTTTGCCATCGGGATATAAGGCGCTTAATACACCGGCCATTTTATTAGCAAATGCGTTGGCAGTAAACCATACGGCCATTAATAAGGAAGCAAATTTAGCAGGAGCCAATTTGTTTACTAATGATAAGCCAATGGGCGACAAACACAATTCGCCACTGGTATGCATGGCATACATTCCTGTTAACCAAATCATGCTCACTTTAATGCCGGGCTGAACGTCTTTCACTCCAAAAGCAATCCATAAATAGCCCAATGCCAATAAAAATAACCCTGCGGCCATTTTAAATGGCGAAGAAGGTTCTATGTTTCTTTTGCCTAATTGTAACCAAAGCCAGGCAAATAGAGGCGCCAATGTTACTACGAATATGGAATTTAAAGATTGAAAGAAACTGGTAGGTACCACAAAAAAGCCCAGGTTGCGCTGTGTTTGCTCTTCAGCAAAAAAAGTAAGTGATGCGCCGGCTTGTTCAAAAGCGCTCCAAAAAAAGATTACAAAAAATGAAACGGTAAATATTACCCCGATTTTTTGTTTCTCTAAACCTGTTAAATTTTTATCGGAAAATACGATATATGCTA
>CANHJH010000018.1 GCA_947460365.1 Sphingobacteriia bacterium
AGAGATCATCACCCCAGATGTTTTACCATGTGGATGGCAGGTGCAGGTGTTAAGCCGGGTATGACTTACGGACAAACCGATGATTTTAGTTACAACATTGTAAAAAATCCGGTTCATGTACATGATTTTCAAGCTACCTTATTACAAATTATGGGCATTAATCATGAGCAATTAATCTATAAATATCAGGGAAGACGCTTTCGTTTAACGGATGTATCTGGTAAAATAATTAAAGATATTTTAACATAAAAAGATATATTCTTGCATAATTAAATATAAATTGATTCGAATAGTTGTAAAATATCCATAAACATGGTTTGCATACCAACCGAACTATTTATTAGCCAATTTCATTTGACCAATAAAAAACAATAGATTTAGACGTATGAAAAAATTGTATTTCATATTATTTAGTTGTTCTTTCTTATTTATAACATGTAAAAAGAGTGTGGTAGAAGACGAGTATACCATTAATCTCAAAAAATGGAATACGCAACAAATTTCAAATTATGAATTTAACTTAGGCATAGATTGTTATTGTCTCCCAGAAAGAGTTGGTCCACATTTGGTTGGCGTTAAAAATAATATTTTAACAACCATCAATAATTTGCCCTATGATGAATCTAAACAAGGTAAAATTATGACCATCAATGATCTTTTTACTTACATCAAAGAATCTGATGCGAAAAAACCATTTGAAAAGGAAGTAAAATACAATGACACTTATGGGTACCCGGAATATATTTATTATGATTTTGTTCAAAACATTGCAGATGAAGAAATAGGCTTTTATGTTTTGAGTTTTCAGAAAAAATAAATAATTAAAAAACATCCTAATATATAATTTCAGGTTAGCATATAACGAGAACAGGAAAAACTAAATGATATATTTGCATATAAATAAGATCAATGATCGAAAATACCAACATGGTAGATGCACTTAATAAATGGGGAAAAGAAAAAACTCCTTTTATTTTCTTAATTGATTTTGAATGTAAGAAACCTTTGTATTGGAAACTTAATGACAGTTCGGCTCCGTTTAAAATAAATTTTCAAGGAGTTAAAAATTTTAATGCGCAAAAAACTTTTCCCAACAAAAAACATGTGCAATTAGCTAAGCATCCAATAGGCATAGAGGCTTATCAAAAAATGTTTGATCAAGTATTGCAAGCTATAAGTTACGGAAATAGTTTCCTGGTAAATTTAACTGCCAGTACACCCATCAACATAAATAGTAATTTAGAGCAAATCTTTAATAATGTTAATGCGAAGTACGCTTGTTGGTTGCAAAATGAATTTGTAAGCTTTTCACCCGAAACATTTATTACTATACATGATGGCCTTATTCGTTCTTATCCTATGAAAGGTACAATTGATGCTACTATACCAAACGCCAAAAACATACTTTTAGATGATCAAAAAGAAATTGCTGAACACGCTACAATAGTAGATTTAATTAGAAACGACTTAAGTATGGTCGCTAAAAACGTAAGCGTATCAAAGTATAGAGTTTATGAAGAGATTAGAACCAATAATGGACTAATTGGTCAGGTGAGCTCTGAAATAATTGGTACTTTACCCGAAAATTATAGAGAACAAATTGGTGATATGCTATTTAAATTGTTACCGGCAGGATCTGTGTCGGGTGCACCAAAACAAAAAACAATGGAGATAATCAAATCTGTAGAAATGCAGGATAGGGGTTATTATACCGGCATAGCCGGTTATTTTGATGGAAATAATTTAGATAGTTGTGTATTGATTAGATATATCGATAACAACAATCATTATAAAAGTGGCGGTGGGATAACTTTTAACAGCAATGTTGTTGATGAATACAATGAAATGATAAACAAAGTGTATGTACCCATTTTTTGAGACTATAAGATATTATAATGGAATTGCAGCACATTTGTCTTTACATCAACAAAGAGTAGATCGAACTTTTTTAAAGTACAACAGCTCTCCAATTTTACAGCTAAATCAATTAAATATGCTGCAAGAGGCCAAGAAACAGCAGGTTGATGACTCAATAGTTTATAAGTGCAAAATCAGCTATGACCTATCGGGTAATTATTCAATGTATTTTTCGCCCTATACAATTAGAAATATTCAAACATTTACTTTTGTAGACATCAATTTGCAAGAATATGATGTAAAATTTACCGATCGAATGTGGATTAATGATGCATTAAGCAAAGCGACCACCGATGAAGTAATATTTACAAGAAACAAATTAATAAAAGATGCAAGCTATGCCAATTTGGTATTATTTGATGGCGCAACCTGGTATACACCAAGGCAACCATTGCTAGCCGGCACCAAAAGAGCCTTGTTGATACAAGAAAATATTATACAGGAAAAGGATATTTATATTGATCAATTCAATAACTATTCCGGATTAAAATTCATCAATGCTATGATGCTTTGGGAAGAGTCTCCTTACATCGATTTAAAAGCAAAATAATACCCTGCATGTATATTAACTGCAGGGTATTATATGATTAATTATATTATTTTAATGCTTTAAGATTAATTTTTAAAGCTTTTAGTGCAAAAGCTTCCATTTGTTGTGGAGTACCTTTAAAGTGAATAATCTTTTGAATATGTTGCAAAGAATCTCCTGCTTTTAATGCAGCAGCAGGAGAGGAGCTTTCAATTTCATAAAACTTACCAATTTGTTTATTATTAATAGGTCCATCATTATAGGCATTCACAGCATCTCCTGCAAATGGAAATTCCTGCTGTTTCCAAGTAGAGTTTACATAATTAAATTCATTGGCAGGCAAACTGAATTGCGCAACAGTCAGCAAATTTTTGCCTGCATCATAACTGGCAATCCATGGTAATGCACGTTGTGGTGATATGCCTATTTTACTTCTATAAGCAGCATCCGCTTTAAAATATAAAAACCCATTGTTTATTTTTAATCGATCCGCAGGTACTTTTCCAAAATAATCATCGGTAACAATCTTACCTAATTGGCTGCTGTCGCCTTGTTTATATGGGGCAACAACGGTAGTGTTATCCGTTGCATTTAACATGCTTAATAGCCAGATAGATATCAATCCCGATTCTTTTGTCCAACTATTTTTTCCCATGTTTGTAATGGTATTATTCGTTTCAAACCCTACCATTTGAATACTATCATTTATTTTACCAAATGACGCTTCAATTACTTGTTTACTTAGCAACTTAATTTTTCTGTTTACTTTAATATCAAATGCAGTTCCTGAGTAATTGTTCAGCTGCATGTTTTTTTCAAAAGCAACTTCATTATTTGATTGAGTTACTACTGAAAAAGAATCTGTATCTAACTCCTTAGGAACATTCCAATTATCAAAAGTAAAATCACTGCCCTTTTTAAAAAACAAAGAAAATTGACCACCCTCCGGTCCCAGCCAAAATCTTTCTTCACCTCCAAAAGCATTAATATGTGGAGTAAGTTTATTGGAGGCAATTAAATCATAATTTACCCAACCATAACTGTCCCCATTAAAACCTTCTGCCGTACTGGTCATAACCCTACCTTGATAGTTGGGCAGCACAATAATTTTAGCATTAGAGGTACTGTCTTCCAGTAACACTAAATTAGCATGATACGATTTTAAAAAATCATAACTTTCTTTAAAGTTATTTATTGCAGTAATGCGATCAATTGTATTGTCAGTTTTATCTGTTGCATTGTTGCAGCTCATTATTCCGAAGAATAAAAAAATCGGTAGAAATTTATACATGGTAGACTATTTATTTGATATAATTCCAAACTTTTTGTTGCATGTTTATAATTGGTAATTCAGCATTTTTATTGTTAAAGATGGTATGCGTAGGTTTGTCTAAATAAAAATATGCCACAGCGCTTACATCATCACTTCTGTAAAAATTTGCACCCATATCGCCACTATCAAATAGTGCATTATAGATGCCATTCTCAATAGGCTTTTCTAATAATAAATATTGTTTAGGAGCTGTTCCTTTTAAGTTAAATATATCATCTGAACTTCCCTTCATCAAAACAGAGGTAGGAATAAGTCTTACACCTCTTCCCAACATTTTTCTCATATTGGCAACACTGGTATTCCCAATTTGTTGAAGGGTTACTTTACAATCTTGTTGAAAATATATAGGGTCTTTAATATGGTACCTGTAGAAAGCGTAAATATTATGTTGATCATTAGCAATTAATGATCCTTGGTATAATTGATGATATACACCCTGCCCCCATCCAGAACCAATATAATCTTCGGTTCCGGTACCTGCCAGACTTGGGTGCATATAATCCCCATCTAAAAACATTTTTACTTCCCCTTCCCCAAACCAGGTATTGTTATAAGCTGTATCTCCAATTACTCCAACGTTGGTTCCAATAAATCTTCCTTTCCCTTTTACCTTAGGTAATATTTCAAAATCTTCTCCTAAATTAGTTTGTAAAACCCTATTCCAAATCGCATGAAAATATAAAGCATCAGCTGCTACAGGCTCTTCCGTATAATTTATATCGTACCAAATTAATGCGTGTGAATTAGATCGATTGGTAAGCACAATTTTTGCTCCTTTTTTAAAGGGCATATCGATGGTTGCATTAAATGAACGCCCTTCTGGATTAGCAAATAAGGCATTTTCAAAAGGCGCTGTTAAACCTAAACCCACTCCAAAAAAATCACCAATAGGGGCAGATACAGCAGGGGTAATTGCATTATCCCAATAAATATCTATTTGAATCATTCTTCTTTGTTCTGCTATTCTGGGAATCGTACCGCTCATCCAAATCCGATGGATGATACCGGAACCTTTCACATCAAGCAACTCCATTTTTTTACCTGCTTCTAACGTAACAAAAGGATTGCCTTTAGCACCTTTATTGGCTAAGGCAGCTTTCCCTTTTTCTCCTTTAATATTTTCGGCACTAGCCCATTTAGTAGTGGTTAATGGTGGTGGAGCGTTATACAATGTTTGCGCTTTAACAAACCCGTTACTAAGTATAATAATCAAAAAAAGAAAAATATTTTTTTGCATATGTATATATTTAAATCAACAACAACCGGAACCTCCACAGCATGTAGCAGATTCTGTAATTGGATATCCGTTTAATATTTCTTTTTCAGTTGCAGCACGAATGCTCACCACTTGTATCTTAAAGTATAAATCTTTTCCTGCCAATGGATGATTCAAATCAATTAAAATAGATGTATCGTCTTTAGCAACAACAATTGCTTCATGGCCATTTTTTAATCGTACCAATGCGTTTGGTTCCAGTAAGCTTTCTTCTTCAACCTCTTC
Source organism: Sphingobacteriia bacterium (assembly GCA_947460365.1). GTDB lineage: Bacteria > Bacteroidota > Bacteroidia > Chitinophagales > Chitinophagaceae > Sediminibacterium. The sequence continues at coordinate 5,281 of CANHJH010000018.1, forward strand.
TGCACCAACCTTATAGATTAATGAATTATTTATTGCTCCGTAGGCATTTTCTGCGGAAACAAACAATTCAATTGTATCCCCTGCTTTTTTATTAGTAAGTGCCTCCTCTAATTTTGGTAATAAACCCAATGCACCATGTAAATAGGGCTCCGGAGCATATTTAAAATTATCTTCTATGATATTTCCTTCTGAATCATTTATGGCATAATGTAAATACACCACACTATTATGTTGAATAGTCATCATCCTGAATTTAAATATTAATATGGAGTTGTTGATTGGCTATTAATTCAATTGTTTGCGGAAATTCAATAATGGTTTTGTTGTTGATTAACTGGGTAGTACAAGATATATTTTTACTAGCAACTTCTACTTTTACCACTTTCTTATTAATGCCAGATGCAACACTAATTTTTTTAATCAACAGTGTACCATATTTTAAATGAATAGTTGCATGAAACTGCTCCTGCGTTTTTGTTTGTGCATAACTTCCCCAACCATTGGCTGATGTAAATGGAGCTTTGAATTTTGCCGCATTAATTTGGGGAGCAAATCCTATATATTGTTTTGGTCCATGATACTCATATCCGCATGCGCTAATAAATGTGCCATAGCTAGCCATAGAACGCGCATAGTGATCACTACACTCTATTTCATTGAACGGATTTCGTTTTACAGCATGGTATCTGTCATGAATCATTCGTGTGATAATTAACGACTCATCCACCATTCCTTCTGCCATCATATGTGCAGCTACCTGATGTTCAAATCCGGTCATGCATTCATGGAAATACCCTAACTGCCAGGTAACATTTTCACCATAAGGCTTTTGTTCATTTTTAGGATTGGTATTCATTACCAGTCCGCCTTCACCCGGTAATGCATATGGTCTTCCCCCTTTCCTATCTTTTATATACGGGCCAACATCGGGAGTAAAATTATATTTCCACAATGCTTTTAAAGCAGATATCGTTTTCTCTTGATCAATTATTCGTCCCATACCTACCTGATGTGCCCAACTTTGTCCGAATACCTGATCAATATGGCATGTATTGTAGGAGCCCAACTTTTCTCGACCCTTTTGTGGATCTGGTTGATGGATAAAATATTCTCCATTAAAAAGTTGTTCTTCCATATTTTTCGAACCCATTTGCACATATTCATTACAAATATTTTCAAAAGCGGCGTCATGCATTTCATTAGCCATTAATGCGCCCGCTTTTACAGCAGCAATGCATAATCCAACCAGCCATGCAATAGATCCATCCCAAACAGCGTCTAATGTATTTTCAATGGGGGTATCTTCCATCCCATCTTTGTTCTTATCCTGTAGTATAATGTATTGAATAGCTTGCTTAATTTTTGTCCAATTATTTTTTAAAAAGGTATCATCAACACTCATTTGGTGTTCTCGATAGATCCTCAAAATAGTGCCCGCCTGACCATCAATTGCAGGACCTTTTACTACTTCACCTCTGTACCAAATCATTCCATCCGGTTGCAATGATAAACCTAAATCTATCCGTTCGCGGGTATCTTTTTCTATACCCGGAAAAATCCGTCCCATTGCCTGTGCATATTGCCAAACATGTGTGCAGGTGCCTTCGCAACATCCCACACCTTCCCAAGCATAAAATCTTCCCGACTCAAACCGATGGGCTGTAGTTGTTGCCAATACTGAAATATTCAAAAATGTTCTTTCTATAAACCACCAGGGCAAACTAGAATCATATAAAGTGTTATGCCACAATAAACTTTTTGCTTTCAATGGTTGGAGGTTTGTACCAACATACGCGGCTACCTCCGCTGCATTTTTAAACCAATTATTATAGTTTCTTCCGGTATCTTTTATTAAGTTGTTTAATTTTAAATTATTAAAGTGCCAGCCGAAAACAAAATTTGCTGAAGCAGTTTGATGTGGTAAAATTGTTAGTTTAGTAGCACATGATCCATATAACGGCGTTGTTATATTTTTTACAGTAGTGGTATTATTTTCGCTTTCAAAAGAATGCACATCTAAAGGAAAACGAAGGTCTGTTTGTATCGTTGCTTTTTCAGTAGTAGCAATACTCATGGTACCAAAATCAGGTGCATGAGCTATATCAGCCGAATTGGTGAGTGCATATTCTATACCAGTTAAATGATCATGCTTAATCATTCTGTTACTTCTCTCATGTGCACTTTTTGCGCTTTTTATACCTATTTTATTTTCCAGCCATCCTAGTATGGTTACTTCTACTTTTTTAGAAAGTTTATTGTTAACTTCAAAACTATATATAGTGCAGGGTAATGAGGAATTCTTTTCATCTAATGGAATAAAAGGTGAATAGACTGTAGCAGTAATAGTGATCCCAATTTGCCGATCTATATAATGAATTTTGGCCATTGGGTAGGTTGCTTCAAATATTATTTCATCCCAATCTGCAGCCTCCATTTTTTTTATGACTGTAGTAGACCCGTTTTTTATACAAAAAGCAAATCCCTGATCAAGTGGCCTGATGTTTTTAGCCGGTTGCACATAAGCTGCTCCATCACTGGGCCTCACTTTTTTCCCTACATGTAAATCACTGTGCCAATCAATGGTTACAGGATTTATACCGGTTTGATTTTCATTAAAAATATCCCAAAGCCACAATCTGCCATCTCCTCCTAAATATACCGTGCCTGTATGTATGCCACCTACAGGCATTCCAATATACTGCAATTCATTTTTTGATTGATAATATTTAGTAGCAGTGCCTCTTTTATATAAAGACGCAATCCAATTTGGATCTAATTTTTTATCTACCGGAATATTGTGTACTAATTCATTAGGTAAAAAAGGGCCTGCAATTGCCTGAACATTTGCCATGTACATGCCCATTGCAGTCAGACTAGAATTTCTAATAAAATTTCTTCTTTGCAAATCATTAAAATTTAATAGGTTGAATATACTAAATTTTCAGCAGTCTATCGAGGTAGAAAGGATCGGAAAAATTTAAATCAGTCAATACTGTTTAATTCATCGAAAAAAAGGCATTAAAAAAACACACATAATTAATTTGTTATCAATATGGATGAATCATATTAACTATAATTCATCTGGCATTGGAACTGTTTTATTGGTTGATTTAAAAACCGGCATGGGTGATGACCATTTTCTTAGTGAATCAGATAAGGAGGATTTTAATTCTTTCAATATTTCCGGAAAATAATTGGAACGATCATTTAATTCTCCAATATCTTCTTTTAAATTATATAATTCAGATACACCATTTCGCATATTGTAAATTAACTTCCAATTGCCTTTACGAATTGCACTATGAAAGTTTATTCCAGGCCCATCAGTGTTGGTCCATTTAACCGGATAATGCCATATAAAAGTTCTTTCATTATTTATGGCTGGCTTGCGAATAACATCCACCATACTTTTTCCATCAATGGATTGTATCGTACTATATTTTTTAATTCCAGCCATTTCCATGATGGTAGGAAATAAATCGTCTACTATAACTGGTGCATCTGTAACAGCGCCTTTTTGGGCGATACCCGGCCATTTCACTATAAAAGGAATTCTAACTCCACCTTCATACACAGAGCCCTTTCCGGCTTTAAGTGGTAAATTTTGCGTATGACTTTCCTTTGCTCTAATGCGCTTACCACTTAAACTAAATCCACCATTATCACTCATAAATAGAATGATGGTATGTTGATCTACCTTTTTCTCTTTAAGATAATGCATCACATCTCCTAAACTTTTATCCATGCCTTCTACCAATGATGCATAATTTGCTTCAGCACTATCAAGTCCCATGTCGAGATAGCGTTTTACAAATCTACTATCTGCCTGAAGCGGAACGTGCACGGCATAATGCGATAAATGAAGGAAAAAAGGCTGACCTTGTTGTATGGGAGCATCTAATGTTTTGAGTGCTTCTTTGGTTAATGCCTCTGTTAAAAAGGTATTAGATCCATGATATTCCTGCAGATCCGATACCGCTTGTATAGTAGGCTTCAGCGGCACATTGCCATAATTTTCTTCTCCTAAATAACTTTGTGGATGCCCGGATGACTGACCGGAAATATTAACCATAAACCCCAGGTTATACGGATTTGAACCGGGCGTGCCACTCGATCCCCAATGTGCTTTGCCAACATGCACGGTAAAATATCCGGAAGATTTTAATAAGGATGGAAAAGTGGTAGCATGAAAGGTAAATGGTATATCTGCAACATTACTTAATCCATTCATATTCCATTTTGCAGAACCCATCTGTTCATCCACATTGTCTGTATTATTATTTTTAAAAGGAGATGTCCAGTTAATCACATGATGTTTTGCCGCACTTACACCGGTAAGCATACTTACTCTGCTGGGCGTGCAAACAGGATTAGCATAGGCATTGGTAAACTTCATTCCTTCTGCTGCAAGTTGCTCCATATTTGGTGTACGGAATAGCTTATTCTGATTGGTTTTGTTTGTCCAAAATGGAACAGAGGTATCTAGCCAACCCATATCATCCACTAGAAATACGATGATATTCGGACGCTTCGTAACTATTTTTTGAGCAGATGATGAATGTATTGACAGCAACAAAATTGCAACAACCACACCAATCATTTTTTTCATATGCTTATTGATGCTTATAATGCGGTTTAAAAATCGACTCATAAAGTATGGATTCATCCACTAAATTAAATATTAATTCTTTAAATTGTCCATCATTAATTTATTCTAGATGTACAAAATCACTTTGTTTTTCATTTGCTTTTTAAGTCACTCCTTTATCTATGCACAAGAAAAGCCCAATATTATTCATATTGTAGGAGATGATATCGGCTGGGATGACTATGCATCATTTGGTTCAGCTTATTATAAAACGCCTCAAATAGATCGATTAGCAAGTGAAGGAGTGCGACTCACTCATTTCTATGCACCACATAGTACGTGCACACCTAGTAGAGCTGCATTCATGACCGGTAGAGTGGCGCCAAGGGTAAATGACAGAACTGGATTGGGTGTGTTGTTTCCAACAGCTACCAATGGTTTAGATAGCGCTAAAGAAATTACATTCGTAAAAATATTACAACAACAGCATTACAAAACTGCATTGTTTGGAAAATGGCACTTGGGGCATTTACCACAATTTTTACCTGCTGCACATGGTTTCGATGAATACTTGGGTATTCCATACCCCAATGATCATGGACCAGAACGTTTAGGGAATACCGGTTCAAGACAATATCCTCCCATTCCATTAATACATAATACCGAAAAAATCAAAGAACTCCACAACAACGATCTTGCCGAAGCACCGGCACTTTTTGTAAGAGAAGCCTGTAAATACATCGCCCAAAGAGTAAAAAATAAAGAGCCTTTTTATTTACAATATTCAAATATTGAAACGCATACACCTTGGTTTGTACCTAAAGGATTTGATGGCGATAAAGCAGATGCTTATGCAGATGCAGTTCAATATTTTGATCGTTCTGTAGGAATTATTTTAAATCAGGTTAAACAATTGGGAATTGAAAACAATACAATTATTATTTTCCATGCAGATAACGGCCCACTGGTAGTTAGGTATGACGAGTTAGAAAATTGTTATGGCAAATATGCAACGGTAGATACCGCTAAAAAACATGTGTTAAGAGATGGCAAATACCAGGATAAATTTGAAGGAGGTGAAAGAGTTGCTGCAATAGTAAAATGGCCGGGTAAAATACCTGCAGGTAAAACAGTACAAGAAATGATTGCAGGAACAGACTGGTTTACTACCTTGCTACAATTAACAGGTAATACCGTTCCTAAAGATAGAGTAATAGATGGGAAAAATGTTATGCCATTATTAACAGGCGCCTCAACTGTTCCGGTAAGGAACACGTATTACGCTTTTAGTCCTTTCGGAAATTTAGAAGGCATCCGTTACAACAACTGGAAATTAGTAATGATAAAAAATGCAAATAAAAACCAACCACTGTTGTTTAATCTTAAAACAGATCCGGGTGAATCAACAGACCTTTCTGTTCAATATCCTAATATTGTAAAATCATTATTGGCATTAGCACCGCAAGCATTAGATGCGATTAAAAATAATTATCCATTAAATGAAATGAATAATTTTGATTTTTAATTATTTGATCAGAATAGGGTTATTCAATTTATTTTCAAACGAAGACAAATAATTAAACCATGTTTCAGCAGAAGTGATTTCACCGGCTTTATCCCACGCGGCTCCTTTATAATATATAAAAGGCGTATCAGCCTTGTATGAAACTATGTTTAATAAGTGACCTTTTTGCAGTAGCATTTTATTATTGGTATGGGTAATTATACAACCTACTCCTATCGTTCCATTTTTTTCTATTGTTGGTTCCCAGTAACCCAAAATACCTTTCTGTTCATTCATCAATAAAGCACCCGCCAATGCTCTTTTAGAAATACCCATTACTAATAAATTATTATTTGCATTATGATATTCCATATCAACTTTTACTTTACTTAATTGACTACCGGCATCTATCGAAATAGTTTTAGACATGGTTACCATTTGACCGTTTACATTCCATGCGTCGTAGTATACAATAAAACTACTTCTAAGTGGACCGTTGTCTAACACTTTCCATGTAGTATAATTTTTAGGAAACCAAATCGAGTCGTTACTATAAGGAGCAACCTCACCCGCACCCAAAGTAAAACCAACATGATAATAATCTAAACCATCCCCACGATCTTCATGATAGTTGCTGCTTTTATACCAATCGTTAATTATCATTTTGTGCGTACGTTTGCTCCAAACATCGGTGCCATATGCATTTTCTTTAGGCGTTAATTCTAGCGCCTTACCATACATGCGATACGCAATTTTATCGTTCTCCCAGGCAAAATCATCTTTTCTTTCGGGCACATAACGACAATAAGTTTTAGGATCAAAAACAGGCTTTTTCCCTTTACTGAATTGTAATGTTATGGATTTGCCCGCAGGTATACTTACTTCAACCAATAAATTTTGAATAGTAGGTTGACCGTTATATTCAAATTGATAAACAATATTTTCCGATTGATTTTTTTGACGAATCACCAACGCATTTGTATCTATATTTTTATAACGAGCTGCAATTAAACTCCATGGGATCTCCACTACTTCATTGCTTCTATCTATGGCCGATGAATTGTATAAAGTAATTGTTGTTTGAGCAGCTAAATTAGCAGTAAAAAAAGTTGATACTATACAAATAAACAATAACTTTTTCATGTGTATATATTTATTGTTTTTTAATGGTCACATGGTATAGCCTTATATTCATTTCGGTTGGTATGCATATTTTGTTGATGGCTATTTCATGTATTTATTTTTACTTTTTAATTAATAATCTACCGCATAGTCTTTAGCAAAAGGCTTTCCACTCCAGGCTTTTCGCTGCGTCCATTCTGTAAATGGATCAGTCCAAAAAGGATCAGTTGCTTTTAATCCTAAAGGCAAAAAGCCTAATGAAGTTAAATACATACTACCGGTATTAGAATAATAATCGGCAATATCAGCTTGTTGATTACCAACCAGTCCCAATGTTAGCCAACCCTTATCTGTAAATGTAGTAGGGATAAATACATTTTTAAACACGGCAGTTAAAGCACATCTAACCTGAGCCGGTTCAATTGGTGTAGGTAGGTTTCGGTCTAAAGCAAGTTTAGCTAATGGCTGAAATGCACCAACCCGATAAGTGGATGATCTGCCTACCACAATATAAGTTCCCTCCGGAGAAATAAATCTCTCCTGAAAACTTGCATAACGCTGCATTCGTTTATAAGCGATATCGTATTCAGCTTGGTCAATTCTTCCTTTTAATACATTCACCCTAAGTACCTCTACCAGCATAGGGTGTATAACAAACCCATTGTAATGATCAAAATGAAATTTCTCTCCGTCTGAATACCAACCGTCACCAACATACCATTTTTTTATTTTATGGATGGCATTATCTATTCTCTCTGCATCAAATGGTGCATCTATTAATAATAAAAAACACTCTATCATAGCAGCAAACAACATCCAATTATTATTAAACGGCACAATTTGCCTGATTTGTGTAAACTCTTTTATATAGTTGGCTTTGGTTTGTTCACTTAACGGCTCCCATAAAGCTTTTGGTGCACTTAATAAAGCTTGTGCTATAAATGCAGCATCCACCAATGGTTGCCTGATTTTGGTGGAGCCCCAATACAAATAATCCGGACTATTAGGATCTACCGAATTGGCTAAACTTTGTAAAGTCTGTTCGTGTAATCTTTTATGCGTTTCCTTTTCTTGAATGGGTGATGCAGCTAAATCCTCTGCAGTTAAAGCTAAGAAAGGCGCCAAACCTGAAATAAGCCTCCCAAATCCTTCCATATAAGCCACCTGATTGCTTTGCTGATTCCAGGTAGGACTGTATGCCACTTTCATATTTAATCTCAGTTCGCCCTTACTCATATTACTTAAAATAGGAGAAGCTATTTTATCTAATAAAGCAACCCAATAGGCTCTGTCTTTTGCACCGCTGTTAGAGGTTGATATATTCATATCATTCACCCCGGCAATTGCTTTATGCGCAGGTATGATCCCTATTGTACTTAATAAGGAGGACCACTTTATAAAATGTCTTCTTTGCACGATTATTTTTTTAGTTGAGTGATAGCAGATTCAATTATTTATTTAAGTACCAATCCTTATATCTTTTTAACGCTTCTAAAAAATAATAATCTGCATAAATTAATGGAACATCAATTTCAGAATTTAATGTAAGTGCGCCTACACAATGTTTAATTAAAAAACCACCATTCTCCCCTAATTTAGATCGATATGCTGGGCTAGATAAGGACTCGAGCATTTGAACACCTGCGGCTATATATTTTTCTTTTTCTTTTCCAGTTGCATATTGCGCTAATTCCATTAATGCAGATGCAGTAATTGCTCCGGCAGATGCATCACGCTTTGCAATAGGCTGCTGACCGGCATCAAAATCCCAATAAGGAATTTTGTCTGCAGGCAAATTGGGATGATCTAAATAAAATTGAGCAATATTTTTTGCCTGATCTAAATAAACCTTGTTTTTTGTAAATCGATACATCGCTGTAAAACCATATAAACCCCATGCTTGTCCGCGAGACCATGCAGAGGTATTAGCCGCTCCCTGATGAGTAGCCTTTCTTCTTACCGTTCCTTTTGCTACATCAAAATCTACTACATGGTAAGAACTAAAATCCGGACGATAAAATTCTTTGATAGATGTATTGCTGTGTATTGCTGCTATTTCTTTGTACAATGGATTGCCGCCTTGTGCACTCACCCAATTCATCATCTCTAAGTTCATCATGTTATCTATAATAACCGGACAATCAAAATAAACATTTTTATTCCACGATTGAATGGCTTTGATGGATGGTTTATACCTGGTAGCCAACGATTCTGCCGAGCGAAATATAATTTGCTTATACTTTTCGTCTTTAAATAATCGATAGGCATTCCCAAAACTGCAATACATCATAAATCCTAAATCATGATTACCGGTATAAGTTTGATTGGGCTCAATTACTTTTAAAGCTCTTAAAGCCTCCTGCTTAATTTTTTCATTATTGGTTTGCTCATAAATATAGAGTAGGCTACCAGGGTAAAAACCAGTACACCACCAGGTTATTTCATGTGATATGAGTTGATTGTTCTTAGCGTCAAACGTTTGTGGCAATTGATCGGCAGGCACTTTAGTCATCATTATTTGATATTGACTATCTGCCAATGCAAAATTTTCTGAAATGAGTTTGCTCATTTTGGTGTTGCGATCAGTTGATTGTGCGTAGCAAAAACTGTTAAAAGTAAAAGCTAACAGCATTAATAGAAGTAAAAAACTATTTTTCATAAACAAAAAATTTAATAAATTTTGAAGACTTAAATATACTGCAAATTTAATGACAAATGAAAGCTTTGGATTTTGTTGAATTTTAATTAGCTTTCAGCAAAATTAATTGCAATCTAAGCAACCATATACTTAGTGCGCATAGCAACCGAAATGTATATAAAGCTATATCTCATGACCCTTACATTCAAAAGTTCAATAATGAAAAATATATTCCTCCCACGTATTTTAGTTATCATCTGTTGTGTATGTACAACACAATTAAACGCGCAAAACAGCGACTTCTTCCGACTGAATAAAGACAGTACCCAATTTACACTTACTGTTAAAGGAGCCACTACTTTAGCCGCATTACCAATCAAGTGTATTTTACAGCAATACCCCAACAAAATTAATCATACCGCGGTGAGCGATAGCGACCAGGTACTAACGCCCATACAGCAGCATCCTAGTTTTTACGGATGTTTTGATTGGCATAGCAGCGTGCATGGTCATTGGCTATTAGTTAGGTTAATTAAAAATTTCCCGGAATTAAAACTGCAATCCGAAATCAGAAAAATATTATCTACTACCATTACAACCAGTAATATTCAACAAGAAACCAATTATTTCAATTCCGCTTTAACCAAAAGTTTTGAACGAACCTATGGTTGGGCTTGGTTGTTAAAATTACAGGAAGAACTGTTGACCTGGAACGATGCAGATGCTGTTAAATGGCGCACAACACTTCAACCCTTATGCGATACCGTAATAAAATTATGGCGAGGATTTCTACCTAAACAAACCTATCCATACAGAACCGGCGTACATGGTAATACTGCATTTGGATTGAGTTTTGCTTTAGATTACGCCAGGGCAACCAATAACACTGTATTTGAAAAAGAATTGGTTCAAACAGCTAAAAAGCTTTATTTAAATGATAAAGCAGCACCTACTGTTTGGGAACCAGATGGTTCCGATTTTTTCTCCCCATCATTGATGGAAGCAGATTTAATGAGAAGAATTTTAGATCAACCCAATTACCTAAAATGGTTCAACAGTTGGCTATCCGATAAGTCATTACAACACCTAACTGTATTGCCCAATGTATCTGACAGAAACGATTTTCAGATTGTACATTTAGATGGATTGTGTTTCAGCAGAAGTTGGTGCATGAGAGGTATAGCCAAACAACTACCGATATCAGATAAAAGAAGATCCATGTTATTGCGTTCTTCCATTCAACATTTAAATCAAAGCTTATCCAATCTTTCTAAAGGCAACTACGGTGGTGAACACTGGTTGGGAAGTTTTGCATTGTATGCAATTGATTAATTTAAAGATTCAATGCTCGGCAGTATTCAAAAGAAATGAATACTGCCGAGCATTGAAAATGCTACATACCAACTATTTGAATAACCTTAGTTCTGTAGCCATTTAAAGAAACTTGCACACTGTATACCCCTTTATTTAAATTCAAATTAATAGGAATTCGAACCAGCGATTCGTTAAATATAAATTTATTGAATGTCCATTTAGGATTGCCAACAGCATCAACAATAACTATTTTAGCATAACCACTATACCTACTGTTTAATTTGAATTGTAAAAAGAATAGTCCAGTGGTAGGATTAGGATAAGCTGTTAAACTAAAGTCTCGATCTAATAGAATAGCAGGATCATATTGTACAGTATATATAGGCGATTTAGACCAACACAATTTATTTAAACTGGTTTCTACTTTATATAGTCCCTTTGTTTTAATGGCCAATGAATTTTTCGTTTCATTGGTAATGATATTATTGTTTAAATACCATCTATAGTAAAGAGATTGGTCACTTATCAAGTTATCTCCTATGCGAATGATGGAAGGCGTTTCTGGCAACAATGATTCCCTTACATAAATCGACTTTGAAATATCAGATAAACAACCGTCGCCATTTTTAAATTGTACGGTATAACTTCCTGCAGATTTTGTTGTATAGTTTTGTTGAGTTGCACTATCAATCATTTTATTATTTACATACCACTGATTACCTGATGAGGCACTACTTATTAATGTAGTAGAGTCTCCGGTGCAAACAACAAAACCTTTGATTGAACTAATGGTTGGTGCTACTGATATTGCTTTAATTCTTACTGAAATTGCAGCAGCAGTATCTGAGATACAACTATTACTATCTGTATAACTTACAGTATATAAACCCGTTTGATAAGCAGTATAAGCACTATCGGCAGTGTTAACAATTGGTATTCCATTTTTAAACCAATGATTTTCTATAACCGGACTTATTCTATTAATTAATTGTACTTTTTCGCCATTACAGAAAACAGTATCTCCTTTAAAACTAATGACAGGTTTTTTAGGGTTGGCTAATACGGTGAGTTCATTAATCGATGTGTCGAAACATCCATAATTGTTGCTTGCATAAAGGGTAGGTTTAAAACTTCCTGTTCTGGTGTAAACTTTTGTAGTGTTTTCATTTTTCGATGAAGTACTATCACCAAAATTCCACCAATAAGTAGCATCACCTAATGCATTGGTACTGGTATTATTCAATTCAAAATTATTATTACCAATACACTGCACTTTGCTATTTACGGTAAAGGATGCTCTAAGGGCAGCAACATTAATGTTTACACTTTTAGTTAGCGTATTGTTTCTTAACTGTGTTTTTGTTTCATAATTGGTTGTTGCTGTTGGATTAACTTTGATAACAGTTACACTATCTCCCGTAGACCAACTCATTGGATTATTTTCATTGGTTATTGCTGCCAATACCACCAGATTATTTTTACAAATAACAGTATCCATTGCTTGTTTTAGGTTAATACTGCTAATTCTTGGAGTAGCAAAAGGATAAACAGAACCATCACCTAATTGCCCCAAATTATTACTTCCCCAAGACCATAAACTGCCATCTTTTTTTAAAGCTAGATTGTGAAAATTACCACATTGCACAGATAACCAATCATTACTATTGCCAATTTTTATTGGTGTATTTTGATTAATAATATTTCCATTACCTACTTGACCAGAAAAGTTGTATCCCCATGCCCATAAACTTCCCTCTTTAGTTATTGCAGAGCTATGCGTATAGCCTGCAGAAATGGATGCCCAATTGTTATTGATTCCTATTTGAGTAGGAGTATTTTTAGAAGTAGTATTTCCAATACCCAATTGTCCATATCCATTCGCACCCCATCCCCAAATAGTTCCATCATTTTTAAGTGCAATATTATGATTACCACCTGCTGCTATTTGTAACCAATTACTATCTGATCCAATACGAGTTGGTACTAATTTCATGGTTTGTGTGCCGTCGCCTAACTGAAATTGTCCATTATGACCCCAAGCCCATAAACTGCCATTGGTTTTTAACGCAATGGTGTGAAAATAACCACCCGAAACTGTTTGCCAGGTTTTATCGATACCTATTTGAGTAGGCGTGTTTTTATTTTGTAGCGAACTATCTCCAAGTTGGCCTGCCCCATTACTTCCCCAAGCCCATAAGCTGCCATCTTTTTTAATGGCCAATGAATGGTTGTTACCTGCATATATATGCATCCAATCATTGGCAATGCCTATTTGCTTTGGTAATCTGCTGTCTGTATTACTTCCATCTCCCAACTGACCATAATTATTGGCGCCCCAAGCCCATAACGTTCCATCATTTTTTATAGCAATAGTATGAACATTCCCCCCACTAATCATTCTCCAATTTTGATTAGAAACAATATACTGAGGTAAATTTTTATTAACCAAACTACTATCACCTAATTGACCGTTACTATTGTAACCCCAGCTAAATAAACTCCCATTTTTATTGATTGCTAAACTGTGGTTATTGCCTACAGCAGCCATTAACCAATTATTACTATTGCCTATTCGTAATGGCTGTAGCTTATAAGGGTTAGGGTCATTGCCTATCAATAAATCTGCATGGTAGCCCCAAGCCCAAAAGGAACCATTGTTTTTTTGTGCAATCGTGTATGTCGATCCAACGTAAACCGATACCCAATCTTTTTCTATCCCAATTTGTACCGGACTTGTTTTGTTAGTTAAAGTTCCATCTCCTAATTGGCCATTAGCATTATTTCCCCAACTCCAAATACTGCTGTCTCTTTTAATAGCCACCGGATGTTGTAATGAATTGGTGCTGATATTTACCCAGTCGCTGGCATTTCCTATTTTACCAGGTAAGTTTTTATTGATAGTAGTTCCATCACCCAATTGTCCATTAATGTTTGAACCCCAACTCCAAATTGTTCCATCATTTTTTAACGCTATAGTGTATTGAATACTAGCTGTTACAGATTTCCAATTATTAGCACTGCCAACTCTAACCGGAATATTGGAATTGGTATTATTTCCTATTCCCAATTCTCCCATGCTGTTGCTTCCCCACACCCATAATGATCCATCCAATTTTATAGCAGCAGTATGTGTATTGCCTGCTGAAATAAAGGTCCAGGTTTTATCTGTTCCAATTTGTGTCGGACTACTTTTGTTAACGGTAGTTCCATCACCCAACTGTCCATTACTATTCCATCCCCAACCCCATAAGCTACCATCTTTTTTTAGTGCTAATGAAAATTGAGTTCCGGTAATAATTTGTTTCCAATCACTCGCATTCCCAATTCTTGTAGGTAGCAGTTTATTAACAATGGTTCCATCACCTAATTGGCCGGCAGAATTTTGCCCCCAAGCCCATAAACTTCCATCCCTTTTTAATGCAAGTGTATGATAACCGCCTGCGGCAACATCCATCCAATTATATTCATTGCCAATTTGAACAGGATGATTTTTATTAATCGTTGTACTATCACCTAATTGTCCGTTGCTATTGATTCCCCAAGTCCATAAACTGCCGTTGTGATGTAATGCCACAACATGCCCACTATACGTAGCTAATTTTTTAAAGCGAGTGGTATCAACAAAATACAATTGATTGTTGAGTATGGTTACATAAATGCTATCTGTTGCAATGCAGCTATTTTCGTTATAAGCACTAACAAAGTATTTTCCCGACTTTTTCACTACTGTTTCAGGTGTAGTAGATCCGTGCCACCATTGATAGTTGGCAAAACCCGCTGCAGCTGTTAAAATAGCAGAATCTTTGTCAACCACTAGTAAACTATCTGCAAGTATATTAGTGTTTTGTTGAGTTATATTTACTGTGATACTTTTACTACTGGTATTGTTGCCTTCAGTGTACCAGGCAGTATAGGTAGTTGTTTGAGTAGGTTTAACCGTAATCATTGAAACGGTATCCTGGGTAGACCATATAACTTTCGCATTAATATTAGAGGATGCAATTAATGTAATGGATGAACCGGCACAAATAGTCGTATCCGTTGCGTTAGCATTTAAATTAAAACCAATGTATTTGGCCGCAGTGGTATTGTTATCACCCAATTGACCATATACATTGCTTCCCCAAGCCCATAAAGTCCCATCATTTTTTACCGCAGCCGTAAAATTCATGCCACTTGATATTGTATTCCAATCATTACCGGTACCTATTCTTGCAGGTAGCAGTTTATTAATAATGGTTCCATCACCTAATTGACCTTCAGAATTATATCCCCAAGACCAAAGGCTTCCATCTTTTTTAAGGGCAACAGTATATTCTGCACCAGCATCTATTTTGGCCCAATTGGTATCAATTCCAATTTGAACAGGGGCGTTTCTATTGATGGTTGTTCCATCACCAACCGATCCATATAAATTAAAACCCCATCCCCATAAAGTTCCATCTGCTTTTATTGCAATAGAATGTCCCAAACCTGATCCAGGCGCAATTGCTAACCAATTTGAATCTGCCCCAATCTGAATAGGTGTTTTTTTATTAATAAAAGTATTGTCGCCTAACTGTCCGGCATTATTGTTTCCCCAAGCCCATAAAGTACCATTCTTTTTAATGGCCAAGGTATAGCCATAACCAGTTGAAGCTGTAGACCAGGTGCTATCTTTACCAATTTGTATCGGAGTTTTTCTATAGGTAATAGTGCTGTCTCCCAACTGCCCATAAATGTTTTGTCCCCAAGCCCATAAAGTACCATTCTTTTTAATAGCTACCGTATGCGTATAACCGGCATTTACTTGTATCCAGCTTGAATCAGCACCAATCTGAACTGGGTATGATTGGATACTGGTAGCGCCATTACCAAGTTGACCATCACCATTAAATCCCCAAGCCCAAAGCGTTCCATTATCTTTTATGGCATAGCTGGTGTTATTTTTAGTGGAAATCAAAGCCCAATTGGTATCTATCCTGCTTTTAATAAAACCACTTTTATCAATAAAAGTACTGTCGCCTAATTGTCCAAAAGTATTGCTACCAATGCCCCATAAAGTCCCATCTTTTTTAATCCCCGATAAAAAACCTCCATAGCCTGCACCAACATACATCCAATCATCGGATGTACCTACTCTTATTAAGGGATTCTTTTTATTAGCAACCATTCCATTACCCAGCTGGTAGTAATCATTTTCTCCCCACGACCAAACATTCCCATCCTTTTTAACTGCAATGGTATAGGTTACTCCGGCAATGATTGAAGACCAGTCTTTTTCAGTGCTTAATTTATTCGGTACAACAGTATAGTCACTAAATCCCTCACCCAATTGTTTGTCGGTATTACTTCCCCAACCCCATATACTTCCATCTTTTTTTATTGCAACGGTAAAGTTAGTTCCTGCAGATACCGATACCCAATTGGTATCTACCCCAATTTTAACAGGAATATTTTTACTTACATAACTGCTATCGCCAAGCTGCGCATAGCTATTACTTCCCCAACCCCACAAACTACCATCTGTTTGAATAGCGTGTATAGAGCCATTACCGGCCGATAAATTAACCCAATTGAAACCAGCTCCAACTTTAGTCGGTACAGTTTTATTAATATTGGTACCATCACCCAATTGCCCCATTTTGTTATAACCCCATGTCCATAAAGAGCCATCATTTTTCAACGCTGCCGAATGATAGCCACCTGAATACCCAGCCACTATGCTTTTCCAATCATTTGCTGCCCCAATTTTAATAGGCATAATTTTATTCGTGGTGGTACCATCGCCCAACTGACCATAATTATTTTCACCCCATGCCCATAAACTATTATCCTTTTTAAGTCCTAATGAATGGGAGTAACCAGCTGATATATGCAACCAATTATTGTCTTTGCCTATTTGTACAGGTATATTTTTATCGATTGTACTGGAATCGCCTAGTTGTCCTTTACTATTATACCCCCAAGCCCAAAGTGTCCCATCTTTTTTAATCGCCAATGAATAAGAGTTGCCGGCAGACACTTCAGCCCAGTTATTACTGTTACTAATTTTAACAGGACTACTTTCATCCTTGTTACTGCCGTTACCCAGTGTACCCCAAAAGTTAGTACCCCAGGCCCATAAACTGCCATCAGTTTTAATGGCAAGCACATGGTTTCTACCAGCTGAAATTTGTTTGTACAAGGTACTGTCAAAACTATGAAAGCGTGTATTCACCATACTTACATAAATGCTATCTTCTGCAAAACAACCACTCTTACTATATACTCTTACCCAATATTTGCCCGATTGTTTAACAGTTGCAAGTTGTGTAGTACTTCCATGCCACCATTGGTAGCTGTTAAATCCTATTCCTGCATCTAATACAGCAGAATCGGCAAAGTTAATTTGTAGTGAGTCTCTTTTGTTATTAAAAACGCCGTTGGCTGCAGTAATGTCAACCCGAACATTTTCATTACATGGTGTGGTATATACTTTAAAATAACCCGAAATAGACCCTGCATCATTGCTAGAGGTTTCTCCACTTGCCCCAACAATAAACTTCCTTCCATCACCAGAAACAGCTACATCCATTCCGGCATTATCACTTGCTCTAGTACCTGTAAACTGCTTGCCTGTTCGCGTCCATTGTGTTCCATTCCAGTTGTAAATACCTGCTCTTCCAATATTTGATTTGCTGCCAGAATAAAACTGACCATACGCCAAAACATTACCTGCCGATGAGAGAGAGATTGACGTAGTACTTTGTTCAGCAATAGTTGCCCCAAATTGTCTCCAAGCATTATTGGCCCATTCATAAGTAGCAATAGAAGTAGCGTTACTAATAGCAACATAATTGCCATCAGCAGCTAAGCTAATATTCCCTCCGGAAGCATCTGACCAAACCTGTCCGCTTAATACCAATGAATCACCTTTTTGTATCCAATCTGATCCATTCCATTTATACAACCTTACAAGTGCATTGTTACCGGCATCTCTACCACCCGCAGCAATCGTAGATCCATCATCCGAAATATCTATGTACTTACCCAATTTCGCATTATCTGCTAAACCCACCAATGTAGTTCCCATTGGAGCCCATTGAGATCCATTCCATTTAAAAGCACGAACCTGACCTCGCATAGACCCATTGCCATTAAACCAAGAAGCCCCCGCAATAATCGTTAAGCCATCAGCTGAAATGGCCACATCATCTCCAAAGAAATTGTTAGTAGCAGCACCATAAATATTCTCCCCCAATTGTCTCCAAATTCCATCCTGCTTTTTATATACCTGTACCAATCCTGCATTACTTGCAAGCCTTCCATTTCTATAAGCCCCTACAATCAATGTATTCCCATCTGCAGAAAGATCTATGGACGAACCAAACATATCACCCGTATTCATACCATAAATGGTTTGCCCCACTTTTGTATATCCATAATTATTCCATTGAAATACTTCAACATATCCGGGTCCTTTATTGCTAAACTGATATGCACCAGCAGCTACAGTTGCTCCATCACTGGATATAGCTACCGATTTTCCATAATCATCTCCAGAACTAATACCATTAATGGTTTTACCAATTTGGTATTGGGCTATTGCATTAACCTGAGCGAATAATAAAAAAGCAAGTAGCGCAGTATAATAATACTTGATTTGCAGAAAAAATCGGTTAGATTTCATTCGATGAGATTTTATAATGGAGGTAGAATTATTGTGGGGGCGATATAATTGTATTTTCCTACTTAATATAGAAAAAAGGAATAAAAATATAAGAAATCAAAGGTACTAATAACAAGAGAAAAAAGGTAATTTATTTATTAGTGTTGACTAACGTAAATAAGCCAATATAAT